>JASHTY010000171.1 GCA_030040315.1 Terriglobia bacterium
GCGCTCGTCCCGCGGGCCGCTCGCGGTGAGGATCTGATCCATCAGCTCGATAAAGCCATGGAGTCGCTTGTCCACAAGGTATCTCCCGCCGTCGTGCAAGTGCTGGTCAGCGGATACGGCACCGTCGACCAGCACGGGCGCTCGGATACTTCAGTGATCTCCCACCAGCGGACCCTGGGTTCCGGAGTAATTGTCGACCCCGAAGGGTACATCATTACCAACGCCCACGTGGTTGAGGGTGCCGTGCGCGTGCGCGTCGTGCTTTTTGCGTCGGAGGACAGCAATTCCCCGCATGCTACCCTGCGCTCCAGAACCACCACCATGAATGCGCGAGTGGTTGGTGTGCACACCGACACGGATTTGGCGCTTCTCAAGATCGAAGCCAGCGGCCTGCCATTCCTTCCCTTCGCCAATTACCATGATTTGCACCAGGGCCAACTGGTGTTCGCGTTCGGAAGTCCCGAGGGTTTGGCAAATTCCGTAACGCGCGGCGTGGTGAGTTCCGTGGCGCGCCAGCCTGACCCCGACCGCTCCATGTTTTACGTTCAGACGGACGCTCCCATCAATCCCGGCAACAGCGGCGGACCGCTGGTGAACATCGACGGCCAGGTAGTGGGCATCAATTCATTCATCTTGACCGAGGGTGGCGGAAACGAAGGCCTGGGCTTCGCAATTCCCAGTGGCGTCGTGCGGCGCATCTATGAGCAACTGCGCAAACAGGGCCACGTCCATCGCCAGGTTATCGGCGCATCGGTGCAGACCATCACGCCCACCCTCGCGGCCGGACTGGGACTTCAGCAGGATTACGGCGTGATTGTCTCCGACGTGGTGCCCGGCGGTCCGGCTGACACTGCGGGATTGAAAGTCCAGGACGTCATCCTGACCCTCGACGGCCAGCCCATCATAAACGTTCCGCAATTTGATTATGCATTCCAATACCGCATGGACCCTGCGCCCCTGCATCTCGACGTCGTGCGCTCCACGGAAAAGGTTACGCTGAACATTCCGGTTGTCGAAAAGCAAGATGACATGGATCGTCTGGCCGATTCGCTCGATCCTGTAAAGGACCTGGTCCCTCAACTGGGGTTTTTGGGCGTGCAGATTGACAAGAATATTGCCGCCATGGTCCCGGACCTGCGCATGGGCTCCGGAGTCATCGTGGCGGCCCGCACCACGTTCGGCACGAGTGTCGATTCCGGGCTTGAGACCGGCGACGTCATCCACGCATTAAATGGCGTCACGATCATAAGCCTGGATGCTCTGAACGAGGCTGTTAAGAAGACCAAACCCGGCGATCCGGTGGTGCTGCAGATTGAGCGCGAAGGGCAGTTGCAGTATTTGGCGTTTGAAATGGAATAGCAATTATCCATGCCGGCTTGGGTTTGAGGCGGGGGGAAAGGCTTGACGCGCTCGCGGGGGAAATTAAGCCGGCATGTCCTCCCAGGGAATTGTTTCGCCCTTCAGACGAACTTCAAATCCCAGGTCGCTGAGTAGTACCGCGGCCTCTTCACCGGTCACGGCATTACTTTCTGTCGCCTTTGCGGCCCTCAGCAATAGCGCTCGGGTGGGAAATTCGCGGGCCTCGACAATAGTTGTCCAATCCGTCAGTGGTCCTTTCCACTGGAAGCTCCTTGCCGCGTTCAACACCTCATCGCGCGTGGTCCGGATCTTCGCAGTTTTGCGCCGGTCAGTTCCACGCCGCTCACCTTGACGTCGATCGGGCATGCCCTGGTCCTCTCTATTGGATACAATCTTCAACATATTCAACCCGCCCGATGGAGTCAAGTGCCCTTTGAAGCATTTCGATGCTTTCGGGAAGAATCCCAGTGCGACAGCCGTTTTTGCGGTTTGCGCGTGAGCGTGACTTGAACATCCGGATAAAGAAATGTACACTTCAATTCATTGAAATGGAGACTTTATGGCGATGCTAACAATCCGTGAGGAAGATGGCGCCATGGTGGTTTCTGCCCTGCGCGCACGACAAAATTTTGGCAGGCTCCTCAGCCGCCTTAAGGATGATGGACGGTCGGTCATTATCGAAAAACGTGGAAACCCCATGGCCGTTCTGCTCAGCGTAAGGGATTACGTGAGGCTTGCCGCGCCCGAGCCTGAGGTCCTGAGGGTGATCGGTGAGGAGTCCGAACGGAAGGGAACAAGCAGGCTCTCGCCCCGCCAGATTGACCAGATCATCGAGAAAACACGGTCGCACAAGTCCAGGCGCTGATGTTACCCCTTCGGTTGGTTATTGACACCAACGTGGTGGTTTCCGCTGCCCTCAAACCATCGGGGCTGCAGCGAACCGTCTTCCTGCTGGCCATTACCAAGCCCGCACGGTGGTACGTCTCTCCCCTCATTTTAGAGGAATACCGGGAAGTGCTTGCCCGCCCGGAATTGCGAATTCGCAGGGGCCTTCGGGTGAAGCTCCTTCAATTCATCAAGAATCATAGCTACTCGATCAATCCCGCCGCGCTGCCTCAAGTCACCGCCGATCCTGACGACAATAAATTTGTGGAATGCGCAGATGCGGCCCGAGCCGACTATCTGGTGACGGGAAACCAGAAACATTTCCCGAAGTATTGGAAGCAAAGCAAAATTATAACGCCCCGCGAATTCGTAAACCTGGTTGCGCCACACCTGGCGCAGCACCGAATAAGCCGGTTTTCTTAACCCAACGCAACGACAAGCTTCCCCACCGCCTGATACGGCAGCTACGGAGTGATCGTAGGCATAATTCTCACTGGCCCCAATTTCCCCTTGCTTACCGAGGGGAGGGATGGTAGTCTGCCCTCGGTAACCGAGGAGACACATGAGCAAACCTTCCGATTTGGTCCAGGGCACGCTTGACCTGCTGATTTTGAAAGTGCTGGCGCTCGAGCCGCTGAATGGCTACTCCATCAGCCAGCGGCTGAAGCAAGTCTCGCGCGAGGTGCTGCGCGTCAGCGACGGCTCGCTCTACCCGGCCTTGCACAAACTCGAGCAGGAGGGTTGGATTTCCGCCGAGTGGAGGCCGAGTGAGAACAATCGCCGCGCCAAGTTTTACGCCCTCACCCGCCTGGGACGCAGGCAATTGGACAAGGAGACGAACAACTGGCATCGGCTCTCCGCGGCCATTTCGCACGTGGTGAAGCTGAAGGAAGCCTGAGGGCAAGAAGCTGTTGCTTGGAGGTCCCAATGCGCCCTGAACACTGGATTTACACGCTGCCGCTGCGCCTCCGCTCCCTCTTCCGCCGCGAGCAAACGGACCTGGACCTGGACGACGAAATCCGTGACCATGTGGAGCGCAAAACCGCTGAGTTCATCGCCCGCGGAATGTCGCCGGAAGAGGCGCGTTACGCCGCGCAGCGCGAGTTTGGAGGAATCGAGCAATCCAAGGAAGCCTGCCGCGACGCCCGCCGGGTAAACTGGTTTTACGACTTGACAAGGGACTCCTGCCACGCGCTGCGCATGCTGGCCAAGAACCCCGGCTTCACCGCCATGGCGGTGCTGACGCTAGCGCTAGGCATCGGCGCCAACACCGCCATCTTCAGCCTCATTGATGCAGTCACAATGCGAATGCTGCCGGTCAATAGGCCGGACGAGCTGGTGCAATTGAAAAGGCAGGATTCCCGATACGCCGGCGGGGCCG
>JASHTY010000172.1 GCA_030040315.1 Terriglobia bacterium
GTACGGATGGCACAGGCCAGACCATCGCGGTGGTGGGCGAGACGGACATCAACCCTCAGGACGTTGCAGACTTTCGCTCGATGTTCGGTCTGCCGGCCAATTCCCCCAACATGATCTTGAATGGCCCCGACCCGGGAATCAACGGTGAAGAAACCGAAGCTGATCTCGACATTCAGTGGTCCGGAGCTGTGGCCAAGGGGGCGACGATTGACTTCGTCGTGTCGGAATCCACCGAGACAACTGCTGGAGTCGACCTCTCCGCCGTCTACATCGTCGAAAACAACCTCGCTCCGATCCTGAGCGAGAGCTTTGGGGCGTGCGAGGCTGACCTGGGGGTGAGCGGCAATCTTTTCTACAGCACCCTGTGGGAGCAAGCGGCGGCACAGGGGATTACCGTCCTGATCTCTGCCGGTGATTCCGGGTCTGCCACCTGCGACCGCGGAGCTTCGACGGCAAATGTGGCGCTTGCGGGTTTGTCCGTAAACGGCTTCGCATCCACTCCGTTTGACGTGGCCGTGGGCGGAACGGATTTCAACGACACCAATGACCCGCAAGCCTACTGGCGCTTGACGAACACTTCCATTTTCCAGGCTTCTGCTATGTCGTACATTCCGGAAAGTACGTGGAACGATTCCTGTGCAGCGTCCGGATCACTTACGAGCTGTAGCAGCTCGAATGAGGGATTTCAAGAGGGGGTTGATCTTGTCGCGGGCGGGGGCGGGCCGAGCAATTGCACCAGTGCAACTGGAACCTACCCCCAATTCACTTGCAGCGGTGGGTACCCCAAGCCTTCGTGGCAAAGCGGAACGGGCGTGCCGCAGGATGGCGCCCGCGATGTTCCGGATTTAGCCCTCTTCGCAGGGGACGGATTCCACTACAGTTTTTACGTATTTTGCGAGATGGACGCCAACGCGAGCGGCGGCGGCAGCTCCACGTCCTGTGATTTGAATTCTCCCTATGCGGACTTCCAGGGCGCAGGGGGAACGTCGGTTTCCGCTCAGGTATTTGCCGGCATCATGGCGCTGGTCAACCAGGCTCACGGCCGCCAGGGGAACGCCAATTACATCCTCTATCCGCTCGCGGCTCAAAACCCCTTGAACTGCAACTCCACAACAACCGCAACCTCGAATTCCTCATGCATCTTCTACGATGTCACCATCGGAAACAATTCAGTAGGTTGCGCGGGCGGGTCACCGCAGTGCAGTAATACAATGACAGACCAGTATGGAATCCTTGTGTCCGGAACTCCTTCTGAGCCGGCGTGGATGACCACGGCAGGTTATGACCTGGCTACTGGCTGGGGCTCGGTCAATGCCGCGAATCTGGTGAATATGTGGACCTCGAACTTCGCTCCTTCGACCACCACCCTGTCTCTTGCCACCAGCCCAGCGACCAACCCAATTACCCTTACCCACGGGCAGCCCATCAATTTCTCGGTGAACGTGAGCGCCGGAAGTGGCACGCCCACGGGCGATGTATCACTAATTGCGCAGACCGGCAGCAGCGCAAGCAACATGACCGGCATCGGCCCATTTACGCTGAGCGGCGGCGGCGTTTCCGGTTCGACCATCTTGCTGCCGGGCGGCTCCTACAACGTAACGGCGCACTATCCCGGTAATGGGACGTACGGTGCGAGCGACTCAACGCCGGGAATCCCCGTGACCGTCACGAAAGAGAGCAGCCAGACGGAAATCCGCCTGGCGACCCCGAACAGCGCAGGAATGCCGGTTTATAACGTCACGACTGTCCCCTACGGATCGGTTTACGTCCTGCGAATGGACGTTACGAACAGCTCAGGCCAGCTCTGCACCAATGCCACCACCGGACTGATCGCTTACCCTTGCCCGACCGGAAGCCTGACCGTTTCTCCCGCCCCGACGGAACAGAATCCTCCGGCCGGAACCGTTCCCGGAAGCTATATCCTGAACAGCGAGGGTTACGCGGAGGACCAGCCCATACAGCAGACGCCGGGGACATACAATTTCATCGCCAGCTACGCAGGTGACAACAGCTACTCCGCGAGTGCTTCTCCCATTACGCCGATTACGATTACTCAAGCACCCACGACTCCCGTCGTCACCGTATCGTCCAAACCCACGGGCACCAGCGCCACCCTCACCGCGACCCTGCAAACGCAAAGCAATGGCGCTGCCCCCGGAGGCACGATTCAGTTTTTCAGCGGAGGGACCGCGCTCGGCGCGGTGGTTGCGCTCACCGGAGTTGCTTACTCGAGCTCCACCGGGGCCTACGCCACAGGAACGGCTACATCAAGCTACTTGCTCACCCCGGGGACGGATAGCATAACGGCACAGTACAGCGGCGATGGAAATTACGCAGCCTCCACCTCCGCCCCCGTCACTGTCACGATTACGGATTACGCTGTTTCAGCGAGCCCTTCCAGCCTTAGTGTCTCGGCTCCCGGACAGACAGCAACCACCGCGGTCGGCGTCTCCTCATTGGGCCCCTTCTCCGGAAATGTGGGTTTGTCTTGTCAAACCACGGGAACAGGGATGGCTTGCGCAATTTCACCAACTTCGGTTGCCGTCTCCAGCGCATCCCCCGGAGCCGCCACGCTGACCGTCTACACCACTGCTCCTTCAATCGCCGCTCCGCCCACGTCGCTGCGAAGAACTCCGCCCGGGAATCATCTGCCGCTGAATTGGGTTTGGGTTTGCTGCGGTTTGCTGGCTTTCGCGACAGGCCTGGGTCTTACCCGTGCCAGGTATCGAGTGGTCTTGCCACTCGCTGGCGGATTGCTGATGGTCGGAATTTGGGTTGCCTGCGGGGGAGGAGGGGGCGGCGGGAGTGGCGGAGGCATGCCTGCTCCAGTTCCCATGGCAGGACTTTCTGCGCAAAGCCTGACCTTCGGAGATCAGAGCGTAGGATCGTCCAGCTTGGGCCTGACCGTATCATTGTCAAATACTGGAAACGCCGCCCTCAGCATTACAAGCATTGGCATCGGCGGCACTAACCCGGGAGACTTCTACGAGAGCAACGATTGCGGCCTCAGCCTGGCGTCGCAAGGACTTTGTACAATCGGAGTGCAATTCAAGCCCACGGAGTCGGGAACGCGGAGCGCCCAGCTTGCCATCGCCGACAACGCAAGCAATAGCCCGCAAACAGTAAGTTTGACAGGTATGGGGGTTCCCGCGGGGCCTACCGTGAGCTTCACATCAACCACCTACACTTTTCCTTCCGAAAATACATGGGCGGCCAGCCCTGTCCAATATGTATACCTCTACAATACCGGCACAGCCTTGCTGACCTTCTCGAGCATTATGGTCGGCGGCACCGATCCGACGGATTTTGCGCAGACGAACAATTGCACCGGCGGGGTAAGTGCGGGAGGTCAGTGCACACTCAATGTGACTTTCACGCCCACAGCTGGCGGCTCGCGCGCCGCCTCAATCATCTTCACTGACAACGCGGCCGACAGCCCTCAATCGGTGAGTTTGAGTGGAACGGGCGTGGCACTCCCGCCGACTCCCGCGGGCACATATTCGGTCACTGTTACCGGCAACATCAGTAACGTCATCCATCAGATCTCGGTCCCAATAACCGTACAGTGATTCAGATAATCTTTGTATGCTTCGTACGGTGGGGCGAGAATGTATAAGACTGGGTCTTCATGTGAGTCACGGTTCTCCCACAATCAATTTTCCAGCCATTTTCGCGTGTCCCTTGCCGCAGTAAATGGAGGACTTAAATGTGAACGTTCCGGCTTTGTCGGCGGTGAATTCGATGATTTCTGGATCGCCCTTCTTGAGGGCTTGAAGGATGTCAAATGCTTCCAATCGGAATTCGTGCTCGCAGTCGGTGGCGGTGATGATCAACCGCACCTTTTCGCCCTTTTTCACGGTGACAGTGTTGGGATCGAACCCGCTGTCGCTGGCTGCTAGTCTGAACTCGTGGTAGTCGGAGGAAGGCGCCACTGCCGCGGGCTGGCCATTCCCTGCTGCAATGGCAATTGACGCCACGAATGCCAGGAGGAACGTACATTGCCGCCGCATGATCATCACCCCGTCCATGAGAGATTTATTCGCATCCCGGACAGTTTACGCCAGCTTGCGAACGAAATCATTGAGCGAGGTGGGTGAAACGCGGACAATTTGAGGTGAGATGCTTAATTTCGCAATTCGAGTCCCAGAAACCGGCGGACGTCATTTTCCAGAGCAGGAGAGCTGATCACGCAGTCGCCGCCGTAGACGCTGGTCTTTCCGTTCAAGTTGAAAAAGCTCGCACCGGCTTCTTCGGCAATTATTTTGAGAGGCGCAAGGTCCCAGGGTTTGGCTTCCATGCTCATCCACACATCGGCGCGCCCGGAAGACACGTACATTGCGTCGGGGCATCCGCCCATGCTGCGCACGGACCAGTAGTGCTCCAGCCAGGGGAGCAGGCGGTCGCCGAAACCGCGCTTCAGGATTTTGTCGAAACCCGAAAAGCAAAGGATCGCCTGATGAGTTGACCTCGCAGTTGAGCAGTGGATGCGCCGGCCGTTCATGTAAGCTCCCGCGCCGGCCGCGGCGGAATAGAGCTCGCCCAGTGCCGCCAGGTTGCACGCGCCCGCAACGATGTTCCCCTCGGCTTCGAGCGCCAGCATGGCCCCCCAGGTGGGCATGCCCCGCATGTAGTTGCGCGTGCCATCAATGGGGTCGATGATCCAGCGCCGGCCGCTGCGCGCCTCACGGGTAGCGCCTTCCTCACCCAGCAGGCCGTCGTCGGGAAATGCCTCCTCCAGCAGCCTGGAGATCAGCTTTTCGTTGGCGCGGTCCGCCGAGGTCACGGGAGAATCGTCAGCCTTGGTTTCCGTTTCAAATCCCCGCGCGTAGTTTTCCACCGCCAATCGCCCAGCTTGCTCAGCGATTCGCCGTGCGACTTCCATTTCCTTTTCAAAGGGCATAAGTACGGTTTTCAGTTGTTGGCCGTCGGTTGTCGGCAAAACATGCCTCGATGCCGCGATCCGGCAGCCGCTAACTGACGTCCGACAACCGTTCAGAATGCAAGATAAACAGGGTTCTCAAGAATCTGTTTGAGAGTTTGCAGGAACTTGGCTCCTGTGGCGCCGTCTATGACGCGATGGTCGCAGGAAAGAGTCAGCCGGCAAATCAGCCCGGCCTGAACGCGCCCGTCCACCACCACGGCTTTTTCCGCAACCGCACCCACCGCCAGAATTGCGCCCTCGGGTGGATTGATGACTGCCGCGAATTCCTCGATTCCCATCATGCCGAGATTGGAAATGGAAAACGTGGAGCCCGCGTATTCATCGGGAAGCAGCTTGCGGGTGCGGGCGCGCGCCGCCAGTTCCTTTGATTCGAGCGAGATTTCCTCCAGAGTCTTCGTATCCGCATTGCGCACCACGGGCGTGATGAGCCCGCCACCGTCCGTGGCCACAGCCATTCCCAGGTGTACGCGATTGTGGTGCCGAATCGATTCGCCCTGGAATGAGGAGTTGACCTCGGGATGCTGCCGTAGCGCCGCGGCGCAGGCTTTCATGATGATGTCGTTGTAGCTCAGCTTCAGTTCCGGGTTGAGCAGATTGGCCGATTCGCGCAGTTCCTTGCCGCGCTGCATGTTCACTTCAATCGTGAGATAGAAATGCGGAACGGGCGCCTTGCTCTGCACCAGGCGCGTGGCGATGATCTTCCGCATGGAGTTAAGCGGTTCTTCGCTGAACTCCGGACCCGTGGGGGCTGCCGTCGGGCGCCGGGGAAGTAATGGGACCGGAGCGCGCGAAGGCGCGGGCCTCGCCGCCACACGCGCTGCGGGAGCCTGTGCCGCGGTTCGCTCCACGTCCTGACGAATGACCCTCCCGTTCGGGCCGCTTCCGGGGATTTCAGCGATCTCCAGGCCCATGTCCTTTGCCATGCGCTTGGCGAGCGGCGACGCCAGCACACGCCCGCCCGGTGCAGGTACGGGAGCGCTTCCACCGGTCGCAGGCGCCACGCTCGGTGCAGCAGGGGCAATCGCAGCTTGGGCGGGCGCAGCCGCAGGATGCGCTGCGCTCGGGGCAGCTCCATTACCCTTCACCAACGCGGCGATGTCCTCATCCGGCTTACCGATGACTGCGAGCAATTCCCCCACGGGAACAACTTTACCGGGCTCCACTAGGATTTTGCGAAGAATGCCGCCGCCCATCGCCTCCACTTCCATGTCCACTTTATCGGTCTCAATCTCAACGACCGTGTCTCCGGAGGAAATTGTGTCGCCCTCCTTTTTGAGCCACTTCAGAACTTTCCCCTCGGTCATCGTATCGCTGCCCTTGGGCATCATTACCTTAACGGCCATTGCAACCCTCGCTCCGCGAGATGAAAACTGAAATCTTGAATATGAGAACTAGCGTCCCGGGTTAAAAGTTAACTTAAGAACTCAGCCCGCGAAGCGGGCGCCATATCGTAGCCCACGGCGTAAGCCGTGGGTTCAGGCGCCCACCCTCTCCCCCTACCCCTCTCCCGCAGAGCGGGAGAGGGGAGCCGAAGGCGAGGTGAGCGCTCACGGTCCCAGGGCTTTCGCCCTGGGCTATGGTAATTCGCCCCTGCGGGGTTGAACGCGCACATTAAACGAGAAACGAAATACCAAGCGAATTTCTGACTCAGGACACCAGAAATTCGAGACTGGTCGGTCGGAGCCCTTCGATTTTCCAGTTTCGGCCTTCCCGTTCCTTACTTCCTGTAAAGCACCTTGTTCACCGCTTCCTTCACTTTTTCCTTGTCCGGCTGTGCGTCGTGCTCAAGGTTCTTGGCGTACGGCATGGGAACATCCGCGCCCGTCACGCGCAGCACGGGGGCGTCGAGGTAATCAAACGCCTCGCGCTGAATGGTGTCCACAAACTGTGCGCCGACGCCGCAGAACTCCCAGCCCTCCTCGACCACAACCACGCGGTTAGTCTTTCTCACGGAGTTTACAATCGCCTCCGTGTCGAGCGGGCGCAGCGTGCGCGGGTCAACCACTTCGGCTTCAATGCCGTCTTTCGCCAGTTCCGCCGCCGCATCGAGAGCCACCAGCACCATTTTGGAGTGCGCCACGATGGTCACGTCGTGGCCTTGGCGCTTGATGTCGGCGACGCCCAGGGGAATCAGGTGCTCGCCCTCGGGAACTTCGCCCTTCGTGCCGTAAAGCACCTCCGACTCGATGAAGACGACCGGATTGTTGTCGCGAATGGAGGTCTTCAGCAACCCCTTGGCATCGCCGGGTGTGGCAGGCATGACGACCTTCAATCCCGGCACGTGGCAATACCACGATTCCAGCGATTGCGAGTGCTGCGCGCCCAGTTGATGGCCGGCGCCGCCCGGGCCGCGCACCACGATGGGGATGTTAAACTGCCCGCCTGACATGTAGAGCATTTTGGCCGCGCTGTTCACAATCTGGTCGATGGCGAGCATGGAGAAATTGAAAGTCATCATCTCCACGATAGGCCGTACGCCCGCCATGGCCGCGCCCACCCCCAGCCCCGTAAATCCGAGTTCCGTGATGGGGGTATCGAGCACGCGCATCGGGCCGAATTCATCCAGCAATCCTTTGCTGACTTTATATGCCCCGTTATAAAAGCCCACTTCCTCGCCCATCAGGACGATCGTCTCATCGCGATGCATCTCCTCGCGCATCGCCTGATTGAGGGCTTCACGATAGGTCAAAATTGGCATTCGATTCTCCGAACGAAAAACCTTGGGTAAACCTGGCGGTGGGCTCTTAGGAAGATGGGTGAATGCGATTCCCCTGCCATCGCCGAAGGGTCAATCGACATACACATCCGTATAAAGTTCGCGGGCATCCGGCTGGGGGCTGCGCTCGGCGAACGCGACGGCCTCCTCAACCGTATCGCGGACTTTCTGGTCGAGTTCGTCAATGTACGCCTGGTTGACAAGATCAATGGCTTCCAGCGCGGCGCTGAACTGCTTGATGGGGTCGTGCCGGCGTTGCTCTTCCACTTCCACCTTGGTTCGATAATGGCCGTGTGACGGGTCGGACATGGAATGTCCCATATAGCGGTAGGTGCGCGCTTCAATCAGCGTGGGAGCGTTCTGCTCGCGGGCGCGGCTCACGGCCTCCTTCATCGTCTCGCGCACGGCGAGAACGTCCATGCCGTCCACCCAGGTGCGCGCCATATTGTAGGCGCAGGCTTTCTGCGAAAGCTCGTAGAGGGAAGAGGCGCGCTCAATCGGCGTGCCCATGCCGAAACGATTGTTTTCGCAGATGAAGACGACGGGAAGTTTCCAGAGTGCGGCGAGATTCAGCGATTCATGGAAGGAGCCGATGTTCACGGCCGCTTCGCCGAAAAAGCACAGCGTCACGCGCGGCTGCTTCAGATACTTTGAGGCAAAAGCGGTACCCGCGGCCAAAGGAATCTGCCCGCCCACAATTCCGTGCCCGCCCATGAAGCTCCGGTGCCTGTCGAACAGGTGCATCGAGCCGCCTTTGCCCTTGGAGACTCCGCTCTGCTTGCCGCACAACTCCGCCATCACTTCGCCCGGGTCCATCCCGCGCACCAGCGCGTGGCCGTGCTCGCGGTAAGAAGTGAAGATATAGTCGTCAGGGTGCGTTGCGGAAAGTGCTCCGACCGCCACAGCTTCCTGCCCGATGTAGAGATGACAAAATCCCCCAATCTTTCCCAGTTGGTAGATTTCCGCGGCCTTCTCTTCGAAACGCCGGATCAGGAGCATTTGCTCCAGCAAGGTCTTGAGCACGGCGGGATCTTCGCGCCGCGCGCGCTCCTCGATTGTTCCAGCCGCCGGCTGTCCCGGCCCAACCAGCAGCTCGGTAACGTTGACCGGTTCCGTGGCGGCGTTGGACGATTTCATTTCGATCCTCCTGAGTTCTCCCCCTAGAAAACTTCCGGTGTACGATGATGATTGCCGGCCAGGAATAAACCCGGCGCTGAGTCCCCTGGAAGTTTGTCCCTGTCACCCTCAATCTTAAACAGTTTTTTGCTTTAGGGAAACCCTAAAGATTGCTCGTCGCACCGCCGGCTCTTCATGTTGGTGTTTATAAGGAATATGTAAAGAGGCAAAGTTAACTTTTCGACGGATTCGCGCATCGGGGTCACGGGAGCCTGACCCCCAGCACTTCGCGCCGGCCGGAGCGCGTTAGAAATGTCTTCACATTGCCGCCTGGAAACAGCCGTTCCATTTCGCGGTTGGTGAGCGCGGGGTAGGGAAAGGGCTTCTGGGTTTTGTCGCTGGAGCCAAGAATCGTCAGGCTCTCGAACCACCAGCGGGTTTCCACGCCGCTGGTAACGCTGGGTTCGCGCAAAATGGAAAACAGCACGCCATTGGGTTGGAGAAATGAGTGGAAGCGCTCGACCAGCGGCGGCAGCGCTTCTCGCGGAAGCATGTCCAGCAGGCCCCAGCAGCATATCGTGGAAAGCGATTCGGGCGGGATGACGGGCAATTCTTCCAGAAACTTGTCGATCAGGAAGACCTGTTTCTTTCCGGAGACCGACCAGTAGACGGAACTGGTCTGCATGGCCGGAGTGATCAGGTCGCAGAGATAAAGCTTGGCCCCGCGAAGCAGCAACACGTCGAGGGTGGACTGATAGATCGGCCCGCACTCAAAGCAATGAGGGTGACGCAAATGAGAGAGGTGCTGCCAAAGCCACTGGAGGCCGCGGCTGGTGTTCGCGGAGGCGGCTGAGGCACGGCTGACTTCGTCCTGGTTTTTGGTTAGCGCCACTTCAAGCTGGAATCTGCCCATTCCAGGCATCCCATCTCCTTGCGAGACTGGGCCGACGAAGGAATATCCGGTGCCGGTGCTAGGACCCTCGGGATAACCGCAAGGGCGGCTCGCCCTCTCAATTCAGGCAATCGTCAAAAGGAGCATCCGGCCGCGCGACCGAGCCGCGGCCCCTTCTGCCCCTGGGTATGCAACCGTGGTTAAGCACTGCTGCTCAGGGCGCTGGGTGCGGCAACTTCGCTGGTCACGCTGGACTCGTTGTCTCGTGCAATGTCGATGCTGCCCTTGAAATACGCACCCTCTTCGATGGCCACGGTGCCGGCAATCAGATCACCGACCATGTGTCCGGTGCGGCGGATATCGACCTTTTCACGAGCGGAGATGTTGCCGGTTATCGCCCCCAGAATCACCACCTGCCGTGCGCGAATTTCCGCCTTTACGTGTCCTTCCGTGCCCACCGTCAGGCAGTGGTCCTCAAGGTTGATGGTCCCGTCGAATTGCCCTTCGATCAGCAGATCCTCATTCGCGGTTAATTGCCCCTTGACCTCCACCGTGCGCCCGAGCACGGTGTGCGCGCTCGTACTGACGGTGGGACTTGCCAGTTTCGGTTTCGGTTCGGTCATAATGGTTTCCACTTCCGGAGGCGGTGGGGGAACTTCAATGGGACGGAAACTTGGAGGTTCCGCCACCGGCCGAGGTTTTTTCTCCCAGAACATAGAAAGTCGGCGGTGCACCGTTTCGCAACGCAGATCTCCCTCATCGAATACCACTCTTCAACGCTCAAAATCCTACACTGGTTCCAATCAGAGTTCAACTTTTTGCCTGTAATCCTAATGGCAGTCCGGAATTCCCTGCCAGCTCCTGGGCAATTTTGAAATTGTCCGTATATTCTCGCGGATCGCCCGCTGGTTTACTCATGGCCGCCCCCTTGGCTGATAAGCTCTTTTAGTTGATTCTTCACACTTGACTTGAGACCGCTATGCTCAAGGATACGGAGTGGCGTGCGGCCCGCGTGGTCCGCAGCATTCACCTCCGCCCCGCTGGCGAGGAGCAATTCCACGGCTTCCTTATTACCCACCTCGCATGCCCAGTGCAGCGGTGTGTCGCCGCCGTTGCTCGCGACGATGCCCCAATAAAAACCATATCTCGTCAGTCCAAATCGGCCCGGTTCGCTTCCAATCATCAACTTGGGCATAGCGTTTGACGGGGCGTTGACGTCGGCCTTGTTTGTGAGGAGCGATTTCATGACCTCCGGGTGAAAGCGCAGAACCGCAAGGTGCAACGGTGTCGAGAGAAAGTTGTCGTTCGCATTAACAGTGGCCCCGTGCGCCAAAAGAAACGCCACCTTACTCTTCAGACCGTTAAGTGCCGCAAGGTGCAACGGCGTGCAGCCGCTGTCATCCCGCACATTGATGTTGGCCCCGCTCGCCAGGAGTGCTCCGAGCGCCTCCTCATCGCCGGCCGCCACCGGCATGGGATTAGGCGATTTGGACGACAGGCCAAGAGCTTTCCGCATCTCTTCTCTTTCCCCAACGTCCATCTCTGCCGCGTAGTGCAAAGGCCTCTTGCCCAAGTTGGTCCTCGCGTTGATGTCGGCGCCGTGGGCCAAAAGCTGCTCGATTGCCGTTTTGTTGTTCACGACGGCGGCGTAGTGCAGCGGCGTATTACCAGCGGAGTCTTTCAAGCTTACATTGGCCTTGTTTGCCAGGAGGAATTCCACAATTTCTTCTCCGCCCACCGCCACCGCATAATGCAGGGGCGTCGCACCGAGACTCCCAATGCTAGTGAGCAAGTCGGGGTGTTCCGCGATCAACTGTTTGACCTTCTGCAGGTCACCGTTCCCGATTGCCACATCGAGGGTATGGGCCTCGCTACCAAACGCGATGCCTGCCTGAACCAGCACGAAAAGGGTGAGCGCAGCAAGTTGCCAGAGCGTAGGGCAGGGGCGGCGGCACAGAGAATTACCCTTGCCCGGCTTACTGATTCGAATAGGTCCTCTCATCCGGCCCGTTCGAGCCGCACCTTCGATGACCGTGAACGTGTCATGGTTCATCGCTGTTTCCTCCTCCCAAGCTTGTGAATAACCGGCGCGTGCCCGGCTTCACCTGTGTACCTGATTCTCGGAAATCACAACCCAGGCAGGATCAAAAAGGCGAATTCCGGAAGGCAGAGTGGGCCGCCCGGCCTTCTGGAATCGATTGTGAATGATCGTCCCTATTGTTTCACAAGCGCGAAGGTCTTGTTCTGGAGGCCGTGATTTCCGCCGACGGCAAAGCCTGCCACTGCCGCCTTGGCCTTTACGTTGTCTTTGTCGTAGGTGAGCCGCAGGTCATAACTTCCAGCCAGCAAGGGAACCTTGTTGGTACTCCAAAACCCAAGGATGGGCTGGAATTCCTGCTGGTCGGAGCCTGGCTTGAAGACTTCCACTTTCATATTGTCGGCGATGTCATCCCTGCCGATTTTTCCGAAGAGCGTCACATATTGCATAGGAGCTCCAAGTATTACTTCCGCCTTCCAGAGTTTGCCTGCGACAATGGGCACATTCTTGATCCAGCCTTCCGCCTTGCAGACGTCGCTTTCACCGTAGAGCAGGCGAATGTCCCATGTGCCGGGAGTCACCTGGGGCTCGCGCGAGGCCCAGTCGCCCATTTCGGCCTTCTGCTCCTCCGTATCGGATCCCGGCTTCCAGACTTCCAGGCGTGTGTTGTCGCTCACGTCAACGGGTCCATCGAGATCGAGCACTTTGACGCGAATCAAACCCTTTGTCTGGTCGTCAGCCGCTTTGTCGAGCACCTTGGCTTTGACCTCCTTCACGGCGCCGGCGATCGTGATGGTGGGGTCCACGTCGGCCATACTGGAATCGCGGTCCGCGGGCGCAGGAATGCCCACCACACCGTCGGCCGGCCGTTCCGGGGGCGGCGGGCCCTCCGGTTTTTTCGAACAGCCGGCTACCAGTGCCGCCACTGCCAACAGGATCATGGTTCTCTGAAAATTAAACTTATGCACTTGTGTGACCTCCGTTCCCGAAATGGTCCCCTGAAGCTGCAACCTCCCTCGGCGCGTGATGACACGCCGTGCTCGAAGCTGCTTCATGCGAATGTGTATTGGGACTCGCCGCCGCAGCGGCGCAATAGTGAAACGGAGACAGTATCTAATGCCCTCCGCGTTGCGTCAAGAGTCTCCGCCCGTTTATCGACTGTAGACAATCTTTCCACCCACGATAGTCAAATCGACATGTGCGTCCTTGATTTTGGCGGTGGGAATCACGAAGAGATCGTCAGCGAGCACCACAACGTCGCCCAGTTTCCCGGGCGCGATGCTTCCTTTTTCTTTTTCCTGAAACGCCGCGTAGGCGGAGCCTTGCGTATAGGCGCGCAATGCTTCTTCAACCGTGATGCGCTGCTCGGGATACCAACCTTCAGGATGCTTGCCGTCGAGTGTAGCCCGCGTGACCGCAGCATAAATCCCCAGAATCGGGCTGAGCGGAGCTACGGGCCAGTCGGAGCCAAACGCCAGGGGGGCGCCTGCGTCGAGCATCGAGCGCCACGCGTAGCTCCACTTCACCCTCTCCGGGCCCAGGCGTTTTTCCGCCCATCGGCCGTCGTCAATGGCGTGGTACGGCTGCATGCTGGCGACGATTCCCAATTTCCCGAAGCGTGCGAAATCCTGCGGGCGCATATGCTGGGCGTGCTCGATGCGAAAGCGATGCCCGGCAGCGTTATCGGCGCCAATTTTTTCATAAATGTCGAGAACTTCCGCGATGGCGCGGTCGCCGATGGCGTGGATGCAGATCTGGATTTGCGCCTGGTCCGCGCCCCTCGCCAGTGCTTCCATTTGTGCCGGCGGATTCATCAGCGGCAGCGGAAGGCCGCGGTTTGTGGGGTCATCGGAAAAGGGATCAAACATCCACGCCGTCCCGGAGCCGAGCGACCCGTCCGCGAAGCCTTTCACGCCTCCCAGCTTGATGAAGTCATCGCCCATGTTGCGGGAAATTCCCGCGTCGCGCAGCTTCTCCCAGCGCACAATGGGAACGATTTCATAGACGCGGCAGGTGAGCCACCCCTCCAGCTCGGCCCGTCGAAGCAATTGGATTTCCCCTGTAAAGCTGCCGTTCCAGGAGTTTGCATCAATGGTAATTGAGTGGACGCTGGTCAGGCCCACGCGCGCCGCTTCCGCTAACGCAGCGTGCAGGGCCTCGATGGTCTGGGCTTCCGAGGGCGGGGGGATGGTATTGGCGATCAGGCTCTGCGCGGCGTCCTTGAAGACTCCCGTCGGCTCGCCCGTGGCATCGCGCACGATCACACCGCCCACCGGGTCGGGCGTGTCGCGCGTAACGCCCGCGAGCTTGATGGCGAGCGAATTGGCTAGTCCAGCGTGCCCGTCATATCGGCTGAGATAAGCGGGATGGTCCCTCGTCACGGCGTCGATCATTTGGCGCGTGGGCAGATGGGCTGAAGCCCACGCCTGCTCGTCCCAGTTTCCGCCGAGAATCCAGCGGCCCGGAGCGAGAGAATTGGCTTTTTCGTTGATGAGGCGAATGAATTCTTCCTCGCTGCGCGCGTCCTTCAGGTCAATGGAAAGAAGCTGGAAGCCGCCGACGATGAAATGCGTGTGGCTGTCAATCATGCCCGGAACCGCCAGGCGGCCCTTCAAATCAATCACTCGCGTGTTTGCGCCGATGTAGCTCTGAATTTCAGCGTCAGTTCCTACCGCCAGAAAGCGACCGTTGGCAATCGCCAGAGCGTGGGCAATTTTCGCCGGCACCGGTTTTGTCCGGGGCGCTGAAGCGGGCTCCCCAGTCCAGATATTCCCGTGCATCAAAACCAGGTCAGCGCCGCGCGTTGGGCCATCGGGTGGCCGCTGTGAAGAGTTTCCTCCCACTACCGTTGATAATGACATTAAGATCCCCAGGACAAAAATCAACATAGTTTTGTGCAAAGGTGACTTGGCTCCGACGGTTTATGCTGCTTGCCAGCCAATACTCTTACAGTTTTTGAGCGCCGCTCAATTTTCCGAGATTGCGGTCAAACGTGCCCAGAGGTAAGTGTCCGGCTTTCCGCGCCAGTTCCAAGAGGAGGCAGTCCGAAAAACCAATGCTGGGGCGCTCACGGAATTTCTTGAGAGCCGCGACCACCACTTCAGCATCCTGCAATGTGAGGTTTTGATGATTGAGCAAAATTCCGACAGCCGAGGCAATTTCCGAGGGGCTGCGATCGTAGCCCACGGCCAGAACCCACATCGTTTCCGCAAGCGCCAGGATGGAAACCCATGCGCCTTGTTCCACCCACTTTCGGGCGGCAGCGACCTGTCGGGCGTCATCTTGAGAGAGAAGCCGGACCAGGACATTAGTGTCAGCGGCTCGCATGGCGTTTCACCACGTGTCGCCGAATCGCCCGCTTGAGTTCCGCAAGCGTATGAGGTTTGGGTGGACCATCCGGGAAAAGGGCACGATGAGCGTCCTCCCAGGTGTACCGCCCTGACCGCTGCAGGACGATCTTGCGCCCCTCTTCACGCCACTCCAAAACTGAACCCGGACCGACGCCTAGTCGGCGACGCACCGCCGCTGGCACCGAGATTTGCCCCTGAGATGTAATTTTAGATCGAGCCATTGTCATAGGCTTATATTACCACGGTAATGGAATGGCTCTGTAAAAAGACATCTCGCCCATAGTTGTGTGAATTTAATCTAACGAGGGCAATGTGAAAGCAGCGTTCCCGGTGAGATAATGCGGTGCGGTTCTGGTGGGAAACTTCACCCCGGATTGTTGCCCTTTCGGAAGGAGAAACCCCGATGAAGAAAATACTGCTCCTCTCAGCGGCTCTGTTGTTCGCCGTGGCCCTCCGCGCGCAAGTTGGCAGCGAAAACGGCATGCCGCGGCAGATTGGCGCGGGTTATCCGGCAGAGTGGCCGCAGGGACCGAGTCAAGACTCGATTCCTTCGTGGGCCAAATCCGGCACGATTCGCATCGCGCGCTGGGATGGCGGCCGGATCGAAACTGCCAAGGCTATTCTCTCCGGCTGGCCGGGATTCAATCCTCCTGTTCCCGACAATCTCTACTCCATGTCGAACTGGTACAACCCCGAAACGATTCATCTGCTTCGCGACGCGGGAATCAACTTGGCGTGGGTGACTTTTAGCAATGGCTTCTCCATTCCCACCGAGCAAAATCACCGCGAGCAACTGCGGCGCTACATTGAGGAATGCCATCGTCAGGGCATCCACGTGATCGCATATGAATCGGTGGCCAATATTTTCTGGGAGGATATGTTCCAACAGGCTCCGGAGTCAAAAGACTGGGTGCAAATGGGCGCGGATGGCAAGCCGGTTCCTTATGGCTCGGGTGACTATTCGAAAATGGGGCGCGTCACGCGTTACATGGCTGACCCGGCGAATCCGGGGTGGCGCGACTACCTGAAAAAGCGCGTGGATCTGGCCATCGACGCGGGCGCTGATGCCCTGATGTACGACAACAATTTCGGCAGCCATCTGGTGGACCTCTATCAAGACATTTATCGTTACGGTGCAACGCGCAAGAAAGACTTCATGATCATGGGGAATTTCCACCAGAACAGCTATGTGCTTAATCGGCTCACCAACTGCCTGACCACTGAAGACGGCGCAGAGCCGGGTGTCTACGACGAAGGGCACCTTCAGGGCCGGCGAGGAAGGCTGGATGCCAAAGATCTGGTTCCCGTTGAGGGAGGCCGGCTGGTGACCAACGCCGGCTTGTTCCGAATCTACAACGCCTTGTCGAACGGTTGGAAGCCGATGCTGGTTGAAGACGGCGGGCGGGAAGTCGGCGTGCGTGAGACCACGCCCATGCGGCCAGAGCGCGCTCAACTGGCTCTTGCGGAAGCTATGAGCTTCGGGATCGGCATGGAGGTGTTCGTGGAGGGGGCTTTCGCACGCGGTTTGTATGAAAACGATCCGGACACCATGGCCATCTGGCGCGCCATCGGAACCTATAACAAGTTCTTCGCCGCAAACGAGCAGTACTACACGGGAACCCACTCGCTTGCGCAAGCGGCGATCGTGCTGGACGATCGCAGCGAAAGCGTGGCGCTGCTCGACGGCTTGGCAGCGCGGCACGTGTTGTTTGATGTGCTCTACGAAAGCGATCTGACTGTGGATAAACTCCCGCACTATAAAGTGGTAGCGCTGCTCACAGCCAGAACCGTGCATCAGCGCGCGGTGACAGCCCTGGAGAATTTCCTGACCGGCGGCGGCAAAGTCATCGCCGCGGGTGATTCTGCCACGCTTGATGAAAATGGGCAGAAGCGCATGCCGCCGGAGTGGTTTGGCAAATCTCTCGGCAAGGGCGAGTGCACGTACTACGAAAAGTTGCCGGCGCTTGACGATTTGGCCAGTGCGCTGAGGGACGCTGCCGGGGCGTGGCCATTTTCCATCGATGCCCCGCCTGGCGACCTCTATAACATCACGCACCAGCCGGCAACCGGCCGCACGATGATCCACTTCCTGAGCTACTCTCTCAAACCCTCGGGGGAGATCAAAGTCGCTGGGTTGCTTGGCCGCACCCGGGTAACCTTACTCTCACCGGATTCGCCCCAGGCGGCGCCGGTTTCCATTAAACCGAGCAGAAGTGGTGAACTCAGATTTCCTGCAGTTCGAATTTACTCCATGCTGGTAATCGAGAATCCTGTGCCAAGCTTGACTGCCGCTCCCCATTGACACGCTGGGCGGAGGCCCCACCATTGGGTCGAGAACTTCTTTGGCTACAAACAAAACGGCCGGCAACTTTTGCTGCCGGCCGTTGAAACTTCGAACAAGCTTTCAGCTTACCTACCTCGTCCACCGTGGAAGCCACCATGGAATCCACCGCGAGCCGGAGCCGCGCCGCGAGCGACGCCGCCACGGAACTGCGTCATGGGAGCGCGTCCCACGTTCATTGGAGCACGTCCCGCAGGTCCGGCAAAGCCAGCCCGAGCGTTAAATCCCGGGCGGCCATAGAACCCTGGACCCCGACCAACAAACCCGTGGAACCAGGGGCCGGCGCCGATGAAGACTCCGCCGGAGAACCACTCAGGGCCATAGTAACCAACCGGCGCGCACGCGTACGGATAATACGGGTAATATCCGTATGCGCAGACCGGAGGCGCTACCACTGCTGGCCCAACTCCCACACCGATGCCGAATGAAACCGGCGCCGCGTGGGCAGCCGGAGCAGCCATCAATCCGATTCCCAGAACGCTTGCTATGATTAGGTTTTTCATGACTCAATCCTCCTTGGGCTCTTGGCCCCTTACTTCTTACGCCGATGATCAAGGCAAGAAGCATGCCAAACAATAGTGTCGCCCTAGCCCACGCTAACGTCTTGCGAATCAATCATTCTGGATTTGCCGTGGGGAAAATCTGATCGTGATGCAAGAACAGTGCGATGGTGGTTTTAGAATAGTCGGTGCTTTTCAGCCACCGCAAGTTACAGAAAAGCAGGAAGATAACTATCTGCGGACTATCAGGATAGAGCCGAAGGATACCCTCGGCTCGGCGAGAAATGGGGTTGACCGCCTGCGTGCTTACGATTGCCAGTTCTTCAGCACGTCCTCCGGCTTCGCGGGGAAGCCGGTCACGCCGCGCGAATGGTCGAATTGATAAATTCGCCTTAGGGGCCGTGCCTCAAACGGAAACTTTCGAAGCGCGTCACCGTCCAAGGCCGTGCTGACCTCAGGTCGCGAACAGGCCGCCACCGCCCGGCGATAAAACCTTTCCTTGATCTCGCCGCGAGTTTCCGCCAGGTTCGTCATTTCGTTCGGATCGTCGCGCAGGTTGAACAATTGCTCGCGCCCGCCGTTGGCCATGAAGATATATTTCCAGTCGCCCGACCGGACCATCATCTTGAACTGCTGTGACCCAGGATTGGAATAGTATCCGAGCAGGTCCTCGCGGCGTTGGGGCGTACCGTTCTTGAGGCCCAGCAGGTCGATTCCTTCACGCAGTTGCTGCTGACCGGCTGCGCCCGTGGCGATTCCAAAAAAGTCGGTGTGCGAAGCCAGCTCAGTGCGGATTTGTCCGGCGGGGAGCTTTGCCGGCCAACTGATCAGGTAGGGGATGTGGCACGACGCCTCAAAGTAGCTCTCTTTTTGCCAGCCGTGATGATCGCCCAGGTGGTCGCCGTGATCGGCAAGGAAGCAGATGAGCGTATTCTCCGCGTCGCCGCGCTGCTCGACTGCGTCCAGAATCCGCCCGATGCACGAGTCGATGTAGGTGATCTCGCCGTAGTAGCGCGCCTTCAGCACGCGCGCGTGTGCGGGAACGATGTCCTCCGCCCAAATCGCGTAATTCATGAAGGGGATCTGCTCATCCATGAAGTCGAGCTTCAGGTCGCCAACCATCGGATCCGGCATGCGGTCCGGATCGTAAAGCCGGTTGAAGGGAAT
>JASHTY010000173.1 GCA_030040315.1 Terriglobia bacterium
GGCGATGCGCCCATGGCGTACGTGCTTTGGACGCGCTTCCTGCAGCACAATCCCTCAAACCCCTCGTGGCCGAATCGCGATCGCTTCGTGCTTTCCAACGGGCACGGCTCGATGCTGCTTTACAGCTTGCTGCACTTGACCGGCTATGACATGCAGCTCTCGGACTTGGAACAATTTCGCCAGTGGGGAAGCAAGACACCCGGCCATCCCGAGCACTGGCTAGTGCCGGGAATTGAAACCACCACGGGGCCGCTTGGCCAGGGCTTCGGCAACGGCGTGGGGATGGGGATTGCCCAGAAGTATCTTGCCGCGCACTTCAACCGCCCCGGACACGAAATTGTGGATTACAAGATTTACGTCATCGCCGGTGACGGCTGCCTGATGGAAGGCGTCTCGTCGGAAGCCGCGTCGCTGGCGGGCCATCTGCGGCTCGACAACCTGGTTTACTTCTACGACGACAATCACATTTCCATCGAGGGTTCCACGGAGCTGGCCTTCACGGAAGACCGGGGCAAGCGCTTTGAGGCTTACGGTTGGTTCGTGCAAAAGGTTGCAGACGGAAACGATCTGGACGCCATCGACGCGGCGATTCGCGCGGCTCAGGCGGAGCGCGACCGGCCGTCGATCATTATGGTTCGCACGCACATCGGTTACGGCAGCCCCAACAAGCACGATACGGCGGAAGCACACGGCTCGCCGCTGGGTGTTGAGGAGGTCAAGCTCACCAAGGAGAATTTGCATTGGCCGCTTGAGCCGCCGTTTCTGGTTCCGGACGAAGCCCGCGCGCACTTCCGGCTGGCCCTTGAAGAAGGCCCCAAGCGCGAGGCCGCGTGGCAGGCCAAGCTGGCTGATTACCGCAAGGCGTTTCCAGACCTCGCCGCGGAATGGGACCGCTATGTGAAGGGTGAATTGCCCGCCGGCTGGACCGCGAAGATTCCTACCTTCAGCTCCACTGAGAAGCCCATGGCCACGCGCCAGGCATCGGGAAAAGTCCTGAACGCCATCTCGCCCGTGCTGCCCACGCTCCTGGGGGGTGCGGCGGATTTGGCGCCTTCTACAGACACCTTGATCAAAGGGGAGAAGGATTTCGAGTATCCGAACTACGGCGGGCGCAATTTCCACTTTGGCGTGCGTGAACATGGCATGGGCTCGGCGCTGAATGGAATGGCGCTGAGCGGGCTGATTCCCTACGGGGCCACGTTTTTTGTCTTTTCCGATTACATGCGGCCCACGCTGCGCCTGGCGGCAATTATGGGTGCGCACTCGATTTTCGTATTCACGCATGACAGCGTGTTCCTGGGCGAAGACGGTCCCACTCATGAGCCGGTTGAGCATCTAATGGCTTGCCGGGCGATTCCGCATTTCTCGTTGATCCGCCCCGCCGACGCAAACGAAACGGCCGTGGCCTGGCGCGTGGCGATCGAGCAGAAGGGCCCCGTGGCGCTGATCCTGACGCGGCAAGTGCTGCCGATCATCGATCGCACCAAGTACGCCGCGGCTGAGGGCTTGACGAGGGGCGCTTACATTCTGGGAGATGCTCAGGGAAAAACTCCGGAAATAATCTTGATCGCCACCGGCTCGGAGGTGGCGACGACGCTCGAAGCGTATGAAAAGCTGACGGCCGAGGGAATTGCCGCGCGCCTGGTCAGCATGCCGTCATGGGACTTGTTCGAAAAGCAGCCGCAGGCCTACCGCGACCAGGTGCTGCCGCCGGCCGTTACGGCGCGCCTGGCGGTGGAAGCCGGAATATCCTTTGGCTGGGAAAAGTACGTGGGGCCGAAAGGAGCGGTACACGGGATCGATCGTTTCGGCGCATCGGCTCCTTACAAAGTTATTGCCGAGAAGTTGGGCTTTACCGGGGCAAACATCGCCAAGCTCGCGCACGAATTGTTGGGGCGATGAAGCGGTAAGTTTTTTTCCGTGCCGCTCCGTGCGCTCTGTGGTGAGAGCTTTTCGCTTGATCAATGAAAAAGCTTCAACCACGGAGCACAAAGAGAGCCACAGAGGTCGAGCGCAAAGTCCGCGCTGGTACAACAGGAGTTCTCAGAAATTGCACGACATAGGAGGAAGAGATCATGAGCAACAATCCACTAAAGAGCCTGAACAGCCTGGGCCAGAGCGTCTGGTTTGATTACATTCGCAGGGACGAGTTGTCCTCCGGCCACCTGAAGCAATTGATCGATAGCGACGGAGTTTCGGGCGTAACCTCCAACCCCACGATTTTCGAAAAAGCCATTTCCGGGAGCAGCGACTACGACGCCCAGATTCGCAAACTGGTGGAAGCTGGCGAATCAACCCCCGAGATTTTTGAAGGGTTGGAGACCGAGGACATTCGCAACGCCGCCGACCTCTTTCGCCCGCTCTATGACCGGACGGAGGGCCGCGACGGCTTCGTGAGCATCGAGGTTTCGCCCACCCTGGCTCGAAACACCAGTGGGACGATCGAAGAAGCGCGCCGCCTGTGGAAGGAGGTGGGCCGCCCGAATATCCTGGTAAAGATTCCTGGAACGGCAGAAGGCCTGCCCGCCATCGAGCAGACTCTTGCTGAGGGCATCAACATCAACATCACCCTTCTGTTCTCCAACGAGCGCTACGAGGCGGTCGCCTGGGCCTACATTTCAGCGCTTGAAAAGCGCGTGCGCGAGGGGAAACCCGTGGATCGCATTGCGTCGGTTGCCAGCTTCTTTGTGAGCCGCATCGACACCATGGCGGACCAGCAGATTGACGCCAAGCTCGCCACGGCCAAGAGCGCGGACGAAAAATCGCGCCTGGAGAGTCTGCGGGGCAAGACCGCCATCGCCAACGCCAAGCTCGCATACGTGAAATTCAAGGAGATCTGCGCGAGTCCCCGCTTTCAGGCCCTGGCGAAGAAGGGCGCGCGCGTGCAGCGGATGCTCTGGGCTTCCACCGGCACCAAGAATCCGAAATACAGCGACACGCTCTACGTGGATACCCTCATCGGCCCCGACACCATCAACACCATGCCGGCGGCGACGCTCGCGGCATATCGCGACCACGGGAAGCCGCGCACCACGATTGAGGAGGGCCTGGACGATGCGCGCGACACGATGAAGAAGCTTGCCGCGGCGGGAATCGATCTGGCGGCCATCACGCGCAAACTTGAAGACCAGGGCGTGGACTCCTTTGCGAAGGATTACGAGAAGCTGCTCGCCGCCCTCGCCGAGAAGCGCAAGCAATATTCGCCGGAGCGCCAGTTGGCAAAGCCCGCATGACCGGTGAGATTCTATCTGCCCTCCCGGCCGGACCTCACGGTGCGGGAGGGCGTTCATGCTCCCGGAATCACCACTACGATTTGACGCCAGCCGCATGATCCCAAGCTAGGAGAGGTTCCATGCCGGAAATTGCTGAGTTGCCCAATCCCCTGCGCGAAGGAATCCGACTGCGTCGCACTCCCGACCCCTGCGCCATGGTCATCTTCGGCGCTTCCGGAGACTTGACCGAGCGCAAGCTGATGCCCGCCCTCTTTTACCTTTTACGAGAGCGCATGCTGGCGCCGGGATTCTCCGTCCTGGGATGCGCGCGCACTCAACGCACCGATGCGGAATTCCGCGAGCTGATGGCGGACTCGGTGCGGAAATTCCTTCACCTGACTTCCGAAAGTGAGCCGTTTGTTGAGGGCTTCGAAAAAGGACTCTTCTATCTGCCTGATGATTTCAGCAAGCCTGAGTCCTACGTGGAACTGAAGGCCGTCCTCGACCGCCTGGACCAGGAGCGGGGCACGGCCGGCAACCGCTTGTTCTACCTTGCCACACCGCCCAGCTTTTTCCCCGTCATCGTCAAGCACCTGGGCGCGGCGGGACTGGCAAAACCCAAGGAGCCGGGCAAGACCTGGACGCGCATCGTGCTGGAAAAACCCTTTGGCCGCAGCCTGGCCAGCGCCCGCGAGTTGAATGACGTGGTCACCAGCGTCTTTGAAGAAGATCAAGTCTACCGGATTGATCACTACCTGGGTAAGGAGACGGTGCAGAATCTGTTGGTCTTCCGGTTTGCCAACGGCATCTTCGAACCGTTCTGGAATCGCCGCTACATTGACCATGTGCAGATTACCGTGGCGGAAGAACTGGG
>JASHTY010000174.1 GCA_030040315.1 Terriglobia bacterium
CCCAGCCAGGACGGGAGCAGGAAGGACAGAACGAAGGGCAGGAACTGCAAGGACGGGAAGAGAAAGTAACGAAGTCCCAGGTAAAGGCGTCGGCGGTCGAGCCGGAGGTTGTCAAGGGAGCGCCGATTATCACGCCGCCGCCTCCGCCCGACGTGCACGAGAGCCCCGTGAGGCAGGAAATCCCGGTCCCGAAGGAGAGCTCCGTCTCACAGGAGAGCTCCGCACCGCAGGAAAGCTCCACCCCACCGGCCTTCACGGAGGGGTATTCGAGCACTCGGGAGGCGCGACAAACGTTGTTCGGGTACGACGATCAGACACCGCACCATCCCTATGAGGCCCCTCACAACCACAGCAACGGGCCATTATGGGTCGTGTTGATCCTTCTGGTTGCGGCATTCGTCGCCACGCTGTCATACGGCTACTACTCCCTGCGTGGTGAGAACATTTCAATAGCCCAACTGCCCGGCTTGCTCCACTCCGTGGACGCACTGGGACAGCGGATGGATTCCGCGGAAGGCAAGCTTCAGAGCCTGACGGTGGACTGGGGGCAGATGTCTGCCCATCTCGCCGCACTCGACCATAAGGTCAATGCGACGCTCCAAACAGCCGTCCGCAACACGCGCGAACTGGATACCCGCCTGCACAACGAAATGAGCCAGCGTAACCAAGCCGTGGACTCGCGCTTGAGCCAGATCGAACAGAATCAAAATGTCGATCACGCCAGCCTGGCACGCCTGAACGACAAGCTGGAAAGCGAAATCACCGCCCTGCAAGCCCAACTCAACAATGCGCGCGAGGAAAATGCCCGCAGCATGGTGAACGTCAACAATCAGGTGGGTCAGGAGCGCACCAACTTGAGCGACCTTAACCAGAAGCTGCAGCGGCAGAAGGTGACTTTTGAAGCTTCTGCCAACACGCCCGCCCAGATTGCTCCCGGAGTATCCCTGACCGTCCTTAAAACCAATATGGGCCGCCAGCGTTTTCGCGGCTATGTCAGCATGGAAAACGGTCACAGAAAGCTATGGCTCGACAACCTGGGCGTGCAGGAATCGCTCGAGCTCTTTCCCAACGATGCCAGTCATCCCTACAGTCTGGTGATCACTCAGATCAACCCCCACGGCGTGGCAGGATATCTGCTGATGCCGGCGGGCGTGTAAGGACGATTTGATTTTCGCGTGCTGGACTCTGCGTATGGGATGGGACTTGGAGGTACCGTGAATACGGCTACGGCAGTGGTCATCGTCTACCCTTCGATATTCGGGTGGATACTTATCGGACTGATAGCCGGCTGGCTGAGCGGCAAGATTACGCGTGGTGGCGGTTTTGGAATCCTCGCTGACATATTCCTGGGCCTTATCGGGGGAATACTGGGCGGTTGGATCTTCGGACTGCTGGGAATTCATTTTTATGGCTTTATCGGCAGCCTGGCCGCGGCGACGGTGGGAGCCGTTCTGCTCGTTGCGGTGGCACGAACCTTTTCCCATGCCGGACGGTGGTAGCAATACGGCCCCAATGGTTCATTCCACTTGAACATGAGGAAATATCGCTGCGGCGATTCAGGGCCTTGAAGATCCGTTGTCCCGCATGGGCACCTTGGAGAGGCCCCTCACCCCCACAGCAAGCAGAGCGTGGGGCCCCCTGCCTCCTCCGTCGGCCACCCTCTCTCCATGGGATAGGGAAGAACTTCTTGCGCGCCAGCGCGGCAAGGTATGTTTACCCTCCCCCGAGGGGGGAGGGTGGCTCGCAACCGGCGTTTTCGCCAGCCGGGGCGAGACGGGTGAGGGGTTTCGTCGGCGCGCCCATCGCTCAGGAAACCAGACTTCACAATCAGCCCTCTCCCAAAGAGGATCCCGGCAATCCGAACGGTCCAGCGTCCAGACCCGCACTTTCAATTTCAAAATAAGTTAGCCACCGATTTTCCCGTGGCCGGAATTGGCGTCTTGGGGCAAAATGGAATAGAGTAATTGCGCATTCTGTGGGCACGCGCAATCAGGAAATATGGCCCGCCGCACGATCCGGCGGCATTCTCACAACCTTGGTTTCCGGGCATTGCGGAAGATTATGCCAGGCGCCGACCTATCTTCGCTGAAGATTGATGACGCGCGCCGGTCGGGCGGCGCGGCGGGAAAGTTCTGGCGCATTTTCTCCGCCTCGCTGGGTTTGCTGGTGATTATCGGCGGCGGAGTATTTGCCCTGCGCACACGCGACCCGGTGGTGCAGGTCGCCGCGGCGCGCCCACCCGTTGCGCCGGAAGCCGAGACCCTGCTGAACGCCAGCGGCTACGTGACGCCCCGCGTGCGCGCCACGGTGGCAGCCAAAATCACCGGCCGCGTGACCGGCGTGTTCTTTGACGAGGGCATGAGCGTGAAGGAAGGCCAGCTTCTGGCCACGCTCGACGATTCCGACATGAAGCGCGCGCTCGACGCCGCGGTTGCTGACCGCAACGCCTCACAGGCGGCCATTGCCGATTACCAGGTGCAGTTGAAATACGCGCAAATCAACCTGCATCGCACGCAGGAGCTTCATGATGCGCAGGTGCAGAGCCAGGACGCGCTGGACATCGCCAAAACCAACGTCGATAGCTTGAATGCCAGAATTGCGCTCGCCAAGGACCAGGTGGTTTCCGCAGCGACGCGCATCCAGGAGGCGCAGCAGAACGTGGACAACTGCCAGATTCGCGCGCCCTTCACGGGAATCATCGTCTCGAAAGACGCGCAGGTGGGCGAAATGGTCTCGCCGCTCTCCGCGGGCGGCGGTTTCACGCGCACGGGAATTGCCACGATCGTGGATATGAACTCGAACGAGATCGAAGTCGACGTCAATGAAGCCTACATCGCCCGCGTGCAGCCGGGGCAGAAAGTGACGGCAACGCTCGACGCCTACCCCGAGTGGCAGATCCCCTCGCACGTGCGCACCATCATTCCCACCGCCGACCGCCAGAAGGCCACAGTGAAGGTGCGCATTTCATTCGACCGGCTGGACCCGAAAATTCTGCCGGACATGGGAGTGAAGGTAGCGTTCCTGGGCAACGAACCCGCCCGCGCGAAATCAAAGGGCGGGGAAAAAGCGCAGGCCGCAAAGGCCCTGATTCCCAAGAGCGCTGTGCACGACGCGGGCGGGAATTCCTTCGTGTTTATGGTACGCGAGGGGAAACTGGAGCGCCGCGCCGTCACTCTGGGCAGCGGAATTGAGAGCGACGTGGAAGTGATCGCGGGAGTCAATGCCGGCGATGAAGTTGTGGTGAACGGTCCGGCGGGCATGCACGATGGCCAGCGAGTGGAAGCGCACCCTTAGGAGGGTTGCATGGTAAGCGTCAATGCAGATGGGAATTCCAAAGCCCTGATCCAGGTGCGGGGTCTGAACAAGACCTACCGCCGCGGTGGCGAGCCCATTCAGGTGCTGCAAGGCCTGAATCTGGACGTGGACCAGGGCGACTTTGTGGCGTTCATGGGGCCGAGCGGCTCAGGCAAGACCACGCTGCTCAATCTTCTGGGCGGGCTTGACGTGCCGACGGCGGGAAGCGTCTCCGTGGGCGGCGATGAGATTACCCACATGTCGAGCGGCCGGCTGACCGAGTGGCGCGCCCGGCACGTGGGATTCGTCTTCCAGATATACAACCTGGTTCCCGTCCTCACCGCATCGCAAAATGTTGAATTGCCGCTGCTGCTCACACGCCTGTCGCGCTCCGAACGGAAGCAGCACGTCGAGTCGGCGCTTGCCATTGTGGGACTTCAGGGCCGTGCCGAGCATTTTCCCCGCCAGCTTTCCGGCGGCCAAGAGCAGCGCGTCGCCATTGCCCGCGCCATCGTTTCAGACCCCACATTCCTGCTGTGCGACGAACCCACGGGCGACCTGGACCGCAAGAGCGCTGATGAAATCATGGCGCTGGTGGAAGAACTGGTCAGCAAACACAATAAGACCGTGCTGATGGTCACGCATGACCCGCTGGTAGCGGCGCGCGCCCATACCGTGCTTCACCTTGAAAAGGGCGCCCTGGTGGAGGCCGGAAAATCCCCCCACAGCGCGGCGGCGGGAGGTGCGGCATGAAATTCTGGTCGCTCATCTGGGCCAATCTGACACGCAAAAAGGTGCGGCTGCTGCTCACCCTCGGTTCGTTTGCCGTAGCGCTGTTTCTCTTCGCCTTTCTGGCCGTGGTGCGGGATGCGTTCAATCGCGGCGGAGGCGTTGCCGCCGCCAACCGCCTGGTGGTCATCAATCGCGTTTCCATCATCCAGACCATTCCTCTTTCTTATCGCGACAAAATCCGGAATATTCCGGGCGTTGAAAACGTGACTCATGACAATTGGTTTGGCGCCATTTATCAGGACGAGAAGAACTTCTTTCCTCAATTCGTGATTGACCCGGATAGCCAGCGCCAGGTCTATTCCGAGCTGGTTGTCCCCGACGATCAATGGAACAATTTCCTGAAAGACCGGACGGGCGCAATCGCCGGCGCCAGCACTGTAAAGCGATTCGGCTGGAAGATCGGCGATCGCATTCCCCTGAAAACCACGATCTACGGGGGCGGCGCGTGGGAGTTCAACCTCGACGGCGTCTATCACGGCACTCGCCCCGGGGATGACGAGACGCAGCTGTGGTTCCAGTGGGACTATTTTGAAGAGCGCGTGCCCGACCGCTTCAAAGGGCAGGTGGGATGGTACACGGTGAAGCTCAACACCCCGGATGACGCCGTGCGAGTCGCCAAGGCGATCGACGCCGATTTTGCCAACTCGCCTTATGAGACAAAGACCGATACGGAATCCGCCTGGGCGGCGGGCTGGGTCAAGCAATTCGGCAATATCGAATTTCTGATTCTGTCCATCGGCAGCGTCGTGTTCTTTACGTTGCTGCTGGTTACCGGCAATACCATGGCGATCTCGGTGCGCGAGCGCACCGGAGAACTGGCCATCCTGAAGGCCATTGGGTTCAAGAACGGGTCCGTGCTCTTCTTTGTGCTGGCGGAAGCCCTCACGATCGCCTTGATCGGCGGACTTGTGGGCTTGGTTCTTGCCCTCCTCGCCGTTCCCCTGGTGGGGCAGGCGATGAGCGGCATGCTGCCTCCCATGGTCCTGTCCAAACCGATGCTGGCGGAGGCCATGGGCTTCGCCCTGCTGGTGGGAGCGTGCAGCGGGCTGTTGCCCGGCCTCGGCGCAATGCGCCTGCGCGTGGTCGATGCTTTGCGCAGAATCTGAGGGGGTATCCACGCCACGATTTTGGTGCCGTGGGCTTTGGTTTTTTTCGAAGAACCCGCGGCATAAACGGCATGCCGTGGCTGCCAACTATTCACTGAGGTCAAAAATGGCAATTCCAGTCATCTACAATTTCCGCAGCGTAAAGGCGCGATGGACGTCAGCCATCGTCGCGGTTCTGGGCATTGCCGGAACCGTGGGAGTATTCGTGGCCATGCTCGCGCTGGCGAAGGGCTTCCGCGCCACGCTGGTTTCCTCCGGCTCGTATGACAATGCCATCGTGATGCGCGCCGGCTCCACGAGTGAAATGGTGAGCGGCCTTACGCTGGACACGGTTAAGATTCTCCAGGATGAGCCCGGCGT
>JASHTY010000175.1 GCA_030040315.1 Terriglobia bacterium
AGTCAGTGCGAAAAGAAGACGACGCATGTTCAACCTCCCGGGTTGAGTGACAAATTGCATTGGGTGGGTTGCGGAAAAGATCTGGCGCTTGCTCCGCGTGGTGATGATACATCGTCCATAGTGATCTTTGGTAAAGTTGCGAAGCAAACTGGCCCCAGTAAGCAATCCGCGCAAGCGAGGAAGTGTCCTGCACACGCTTCCTTGCCGACCCTGTGTTTTCAACAACTTATGGGGATATACCCCCAATAGGGCCATTCTGCACATTGAAAACAAAAGCTGCGGAGCATTTTCCGTTTCTGAATTCCTTTGTTTTCATAGACATCCCCGGATGCACCTTAATTTGAGCATTTCCACGATCCAACCACCGAGCGTGATTATTTGTTTTCAACAACTTCTGGGGATGTTCCCCTAATAGAACATTCTGCGTGAAAATAGAACAGCCCAGGCGATGCAGACTTTTCCAAGCCGATTTGATCAGGGATTTGCCGAAGCACCTCCGAGCACCCGCCTTCGAAGCTTCGACTCGTACATTAGCCTGGCGCTTCAGGGTGAATGCTGCACAGGTTTTCCACGCTTTCCGCCGGCGGGATTCGAGTCCTGCGTCAGTAAAGGATCTGCACAGCGACATGTGTTCCTGAAAATTCAAGTAGGCCATAACTCCATGATGACTGTATTGTATTTATGAGTCAATTATCTATTTCGATAATTCTCCTGAGCGTTGCCGGCAGCGCCTGTGCCGGAGCGATTAGGCTTGAATTTGCGGCTGCTTACCGGTATAAACGCCTCGGTCTATTTGTGGGGGCAACTTCCAACGTTTTCCGCAAGTCATTACCTATAAAGGGGGAATTATGACGGACGAAATAAACCGGCGGGATTTTATGAAGCGAGCGGTCGTGACTTCGGCGGGCGTCAGCCTGTCGATGGCCGGCTTCAGCACGACCAATGTTCTGGGGGCGAATGACCGAATTCGGCTCGGAGTCATCGGCGGAGGCCGGCAAGGCACTGACGACATGCAGAATTTTATGAAGCACGGGGTAGAAGTTGCGGCCGTATGCGACGTTTATCAGCCCAACCTGGACAAGTGCGTGGCGGCCGCGAAGCGGAAGTGGAATGCGAGCACGGGCCATTTTGAGGACAGCGATACGTCGCGCGACATCAAGACCTCCAAGGACTTTCGAACCATTCTGGACGATAAGGAAATTGACGTGGTGCTGGTGGCCACGCCCGACCATTGGCACGCCTTGCCGGAAGTGGAGGCCTGCAAAGCGGGCAAGGATGTCTACGTTGAGAAACCCATCTGCGTGGCCGTGGAAGAAGGAATGAAGATGGTCGCAGCAGCGCGCAAAAACAATCGCGTTGTTCAAGTCGGCTTGTGGCAGCGCTCCAACCTGCACTTCCAGAAAGCCGTAGAGTTGGTGCAGGGCGGTGTGCTGGGCAAAGTAAGCTTTGTGCGCACATGGAATTACGGCAACACATATCCCAAGGGGCAGGGAACTTATCCCGATTCCGATCCGCCGCCCGGGCTCGATTGGGATTTATGGCTCGGGCCCGCACCCAACCATCAGTACAACTATCAGCGCTTTGGCGTCGGGGACAATCGGTGGTCCACTTTCCGCTACTTTTACGACTACGCCAACGGCTGGCCTGGCGATTGGGCGGTCCACCTGATGGACATCGTGCTGTGGGCGATGCAGACCGATGGTCCGCAGGGGATTACCGCGATAGGCTTCAAGAAATTCATCACCGACAACACGGAGACGCCTGACACCCTCGAAATCACCTGGGAATTCGAGGGCGACCGTCCCTTCGTTGCGACCTATGAAAACCGCGAGTGCAACGGGAATTCCTTATTTAAGAAGGGCTACGGGATTGAATTCCACGGCACCGACGCCAGTATGTTCCTTGATCGTGACGTTTTTGAGGTCTATCCCGAGCCCATGAACGAGGCCGACTACCGCGAGGTTCACCGGCCCGCGGCGGGCGAGCACGAGGAACACCGCGAGACCGGCAAGGCGCCCGAAATGCGCATGGAGCGCGTAGACGACGGCCTGCTGATGCACGTGGGCAACATGCTGGATTGCATGCGCACGCGCAAGCATCCGCAGTCCGACATCGAGCTCGGGCATCGCAGCAGCAGTTGCTGCCTGCTGGGCAACGTGGCGCTGCGCTCAAAGGAACATGTTGAGTGGGACGTAACCAGTCAGAAGCTGACCAAGGGCGGTGCGGAGGCGCAGCGGCTTATTGGCCGCGATTACCGCGCGCCGTGGAAGCTGACGGTGTAGAGTCCGTTTCCCAGGCCGGAAGGGCGGGGCTTCAGCCTCACCCTTCATCAGAAGTCACTACTAGTGAATCGTGGTTACGTAAATCGCCGTATTGTCGCCGCCCATGGTGGGCGCGATGAAAGCGGTAGTTTGCTGCGAATCCGCGGTGAGAGAGAGAATGGGTTTGGTTCCGCCGGCGGTGGTGATGGGGAGGAAATCGGCGGAAGTCGTCAGCCGGTTCGCCTGGCCCTCGCAATCGCAGAAGAGCGCGAAGTCGGTGGGGGCATCGGCGGGCGCGGCGGCAAAGATCAGGTTCCCGTGCGGTCCGATTGTCAACCCGGCGATTTTCCCGACGGGCTTGACCGCAGAAGTGGCAAGCGATTCCTTGGCCATTACCGGTTTCGCCGGGTCGCCTGCCAGCAAGGCTGTCTGGAGCGCGCCATTCTCGAGATAGATCAGGAGCATCTGAACAGGTTGCGCGTCGGTGCGCGCGGCAAGGAGTTCTCCCGTTTGGGTCGGCGGCGGCTGCAACTGCTCGAAGGTTTGAATGGCAATGGCGCGGAAAAACTGTTCGGTGGCGGCGTCGGGGGAGACGCCGCGCCGCAGAAAGGCGGCTTCATCGTGGCCGTAAAAGAACGGGTCAAGCAGGTCATGCGGTCCAAGCTGCACGCCTGCGGGCAGGCGCACCATCTGCAGTCCGCGCGGGCTTGTCAAAATCAGGCCGCTGCCCTCGCCTTTGCCCGTCCAGCGCGCGGCGAACAGCACGCTGCCGTCGGAGATCACGATGGGCGCGGAGAATTCCTCGAACTTCGCATCCGGCAGCCCGGGCGGGGAATCGAGCGTGGTCGCGACGGTTCGAAGCTTCCCACCTTCCTGCTTCACCACAAGCGCCTTGGGAATGTCCGGCTTGGTCGATGCCAGCGTGGCGGAAAACGCCACGACGCCCGAATCATTCATACTGGGCGCGCTGAAGGAATCGTAGGTGGAAAGCAGGTAAGGCCCCAGGAGCCCCTGGAACGCCACGACGGAGAAGCTCACGCCCGACGAGCGCACGACGGCGCGCATCTCTGTTCTCGGGCTGCGCAAGGTGGTAAGAAAGATGATTTCCTGATGACCGTTCATGGTCAGGCTGGAGAATGGACCAAAGCCCATGCCGCCGAACCCGGGGACTTCCGTGCCGCTGGAGAGCAGCAATCGCGTGTTCGCTTGCGCGGCCGCCGGAATTGCAGTGACGATCCATGCCGCCATGGCAATCAGCAGTCGGGCTGCGCCCATCGCAGACAGTTTCCCCGGCGAGCGAGTCAAAAAGCCCCCTTGGCATTCCCGTGTCGGAAATGCCTCTTACCGTCAAGCCTTCGTGCCGATTTAGGCACGCTAGCACCGGCAATTCCCGCGCGTCAAGGCGAATCGCGGAGCGGTTACGATGGAATTCAGAGATTCGACTGGTCGAAAAAGAACTGAGGAGACGCCATGAGCAAAGACTTTACGCGACGAAAATTCTTAGGGAGCTTGGCTGCGGGTGGTGCGGCGACGGCGAATCTTCCCTGGCTGACCAACCATGCCGAGGGTGCGGAGGCCGGCTTGCCCCATCGTGTGTTGGGGCGGACGGGCGCAAAGGTTTCCATTCTTGCCTTCGGCTGCGGCAGCCGGTTCCTGATGTATAAGGATGAAGACAAGGCGCTCGAGGTTCTGAACCACGCCATCGACCTGGGCATCGATTACATCGACACGGCGTACGGCTATGGCGATGGGAAAAGCGAGACGCGCGTGGGCAAGGTCATGGCCACGCGGCGCAAGGAAGTGTGGCTGGCCACCAAGATTCTCGACCGCACGCGCGACGACTTCATGAAGCGCTTGGAAGGCTGCTTGCAGCGCTTGCAGACCGATCACGTTGACCTTCTCCACATTCACAACGTCAAGAAGGCGGAGGACCTGGCGAAAATTGAAGCCCCGGACGGCGCGCTGGCGGGTCTTCTGGCCGCCAAAGAGCAGAAGATGGCGCTCCACATCGGTATGACCAGCCACACCGACGGCCCCACGCTGGCACTGGCGATCGAGCGCCACCCTCTCGACTGTGTGCAGATGGCGCTGAATCCCTCCGGCAACGGCAGCTTTGAAAAAACCGCGCTCGTGGCGGCTAACAAGAAAAAGCTCGGCATAATCGCCATGAAGGTGTTCGGGCAGGACATGCTGATTGGCCAGGAGCCTGGAAAGACCGATGCCGCAACGCTGATGCGATTCGCCCTTAGCCTGCCGGTGACCTCCGCCGTCTCCGGAATGCCGCAGGTCGAAATGCTGGAGCACAATGTCGCCGTAGGGCGCTCATTCAAGCCCTTCAGCGCCGGCGAAATGGCGAGCCTGCGCGAGCAACTTTCCGTTTCGCGGGCTCCGCTGGAAAAGCACCTGGTGGGGCATATTGACGGCCCCACGAATCACCCGGAACTGTATTGGGGCTAAGCGGCAGGAATGGTTTCCAACAAGAGGATTATTTAAGTTATAATATTTTGATCGTTTGAAATACGCTGCGCCAGCCTTCACACCGGCTGCGCAAACTGCCGCCGGTATAAGTCCGCATAGAGGCCGCGCTGGTCGAGCAATTCGGAGTGCGTTCCGCGCTCGACAATCCTGCCTTCATTCACCACCAGAATCTGATCGGCCTTGAGGATTGTCGAGAGCCGATGGGCGATCACAATGGAGGTACGGCCCTCCAGCGCGGTCTCAAACGCCGCTTGGATGGCGGCCTCCGATTCCGAGTCGAGATGCGCCGTGGCCTCATCAAGGATGACGATCTCGGGCGCCTTCAGCAGCAAGCGCGCGATGGCCAGGCGCTGCTTTTCGCCACCTGAAAATCGATACCCGCGCTGGCCCACCACTGTGTCGAGGCCCAGTGGCAGGGACGAGACGAGCGGCAGGATCTGCGCGGCTCGCAGGGCGTCTTTCAGCTCGGCTTCCGTGGCGTCCGGCTTGGCATACAACAGATTGGCGCGGATCGTTTCGTGGAACAGGTGTGCATCCTGCGTCACGACGCCGATGCGCTGATGCAGGCTGGCGAGCCGCGCCTTGCGCACGTCGATGCCGTTGATGCGAACTGTGCCCTCCTGCACGTCGTAGAGGCGGGCAACCAGTTGCGTCATGGTGGTCTTGCCGGCGCCTGAAGGACCGACGAGCGCGACGAGCTGTCCCGGCTCGGCCTCGAAGCTGATGTCGAACAGGACGGTCTGCTCCGGCGCTTTTTCAGTCACGGCCACAGATTCGAGCGAGGCGAGTGAAACTTCGGAAGCCGCCGGATATCGGAACGAGACATGTTCGAAGGAGATCCGCGCCGGGCCGGGAGGAATTGACACCGCGTCCGGGCTGTCCTTAATCATGGGCGGCAAGTCAAGCACTTCGAAGACGCGCTCGAAGGAAACGATCGCGGTCATGATGTTCACCTGAATATTGGAAAGGCCTGCGAGCGGCGCCAGCAGCCGGGCGAGGTAGGAAACGAAGGCCACCACCGTGCCAATGTCAAGCTGACCGTGAACGGCCAGCACGCCGCCCCACCCATAGGCGAAGGCAGTCGAGAGAATGGCCATCAGCATGAGCGCCGTGAAGAACAGGCGGCCGTAGATTGCGCGCTTGACACCAATGTCAGAAACGCGGGTGGCATTGGTGGCAAACTCTCTTACGTCATCGGCAGGCCGTCCAAAGAGCTTGGCAAGATGCGCACCTGCCACGTTGAAGCGCTCAACCATCAGGTTGTTCATGGAGGAGCTCAGGTTCATGCTCTCACGCTGGATTGCCTGGAGTTTGCGCCCCCAGAAGCGGGCCGGATAAATGAACAGAGGGACTAGAACCAGAGCGGCGAGCGTAATCCGCCAGGACAGCGCGAACATCGCCGCCAGAATCAGGAACACGGTAATGCTATTGCCCACCACGTTCGAAAGGATGTCGGTAAAGGCATTCTGCGCGCCCGTGACATCGTTGTTCAACCGGCTAACCAGCGCGCCGGTTTGCACGCGAGTGAAGAAGGCAAGGGGCATGCGCTGGATGTGCTCGAAGAGCTGCTTGCGCAGGTCGAGCACCACGCGCCCGCCGACCGTGGAGGAGAGATACGATTGCAGCAGCCCGAGCGCGCCGTCAAACACGCCGAGCACCGCCACCAGAGCCGCGCACCGGATGATCAATGGGGCATTGCCCTTCAGGATGCCATTGTTGATGATCTCGCGGAAGATGAGCGGATTCACAATCCCAATCGCCGCGTCGACCACCACGACCACCAGGAAGAGCGCCAGCAGGCCTGTGTAAGGCGCGCCGAAGCGGATCATGCGCATCGTCGTTCCCGGGCGTACTTTCTGTTTCAGCACCGATGCATCCTTGCCGAAGGAGTGCATCGCTCCCATCATTCCCGACATTCCCATCTTGGGTCACCTGCGCTTGCGGGCATTTTCGTGCATGGTCGCGAACAGGCCGCCTGCGTCATCCGCTCGAAGAGGTTATTTGTTTGCGTATGTTGATTGCGCCACCCCATCTCCATTCTAATGCCGAATCGGAAAGTCGGGAAGGCTGAAGTTCGACGCGTAGCATATCAGTATGGATGTTCCCTGGCTGGCGCAGACACGCCTTTGGTGTCTGCGTGTTCCCAGTACTTCCAGGGTTGGGTATTCGGGAAACGCAGACATTGAGAGACATGTCTGCGCCAGCCCGGAAAACCCCTCACCCGGCGGCGCATGGCCGCCACACTCTCCCCTCGGAGAGGGAAAACCAGTCCGCGCTGCTAAGGCAGTTCGATGTTTGCGGGTCTCGGACGGCGCACCAGTAGGCCGAGGGCGATCCACGCGGCAAGGGCTGCGTATTCATATCGAGTGAAGTGACCGGGGACGGAAGGGAGGAGCTTCATTAGAATCAGGGCCGCGCACACGG
>JASHTY010000176.1 GCA_030040315.1 Terriglobia bacterium
TTGGCTATGGCAATGGCGGCTGCCAACGCTTTCGCGCTTTCGTTCGAACCGTCGATGGCAACCAAGGTTTTTTCGAACATCGTCGCTCCTTCACCGTGAGTAGCAGGGTGTTGTGACATGATGGCGCTGAAGATTCAATGGAATGGTAGTTGTCGAATGGCCTATGTGCGGAAAATAGTTGAGGATAACGCCAATTGGATTTCGGATGGGCGCGGGCAATTCGTTTGAGAACGGGCGTTGGTGCAGCGAGGTTTGCCGGTCCTGCCCAAAGGGCAACGAGGTAGAATTTCATTGGAACCTCGTGAGCTATGGGGCGGCAGGCCGAAAACAAAAACCCCTGCCGCGACCCGAAGTCATGACAGGAGTCATTAACCCGCTATTGCGGGTGGTTGCTTAGGCGAACTCCATCACCAAACTAAATTTTACTATACCATAACTACAATGACAGTGCAAACGACTAGGTCGTGAATACGACTTTCAACAGCAGGTGCTTGAGATTATCACTGTTCAGTTTCTGCGCTGAGGAGACAGCGGTCACAACAAGTAACTCCATCAGCTTGAAATTTTGAACGGCTATTGTATATTCTTCCAGTTAAGCATGGCAACCACTGCTTTGGGTGGGTACAGGACAATTCACCATTCTGAAAGTGGTAAAGCCCATGTCGGCGATGGAATCCGCCGCAATGCCATTCCTATGGAAAGGCTAATGACTCCTGGCTCTTGCCAGGAGTTTTTGCTTTTTAGCATGTCTCTTGAATCAACCAGCCTGCAGACGGTCGATGAGCTTTATATATTTGTTGATATGGCGGTTCACCGAACGGCATTAGTTCTTGACTCGGATGCACCTTATTGTCCATGGACACGAACTGTCTCAGCCGAATGCAAAGACGTGAAATGGTATTATCCCAGTCGACCGTTATCGGACCAATTGTTACGCCACCTCGCTAACTTCGCTCACCGCCCTTTGCCGGAAAAGGGCTTTCTATTGTTCGAGTGGGGCAAGTTGACGGCCGTTGTAGATGTCGACGCTGTAGGCGGTAGCAGCCGACCCGATCGTCTTGGGTCCTTGGTGCAACAAGCGTTTGCCACTGGGTCTCGAGCTGGTACGAAAGGCTCAACCAATGAAGTGCAATTCCAGTCTTCGGATCCATATAAAATCTTGGGCGCGAATGAGCTGGACTCAGAGGAGGAGGTGAAGCGAAAGTACAAGCAAATGGTATTGCAATACCATCCAGACCGAGTCGCACATCTGGGGCCTGAACTCCAAGATCTTGCCTCTAAGAAGACCAAGGAAATCAACGCAGCCTTTGCCGCCATCAAGCGCCTTCGCGGCTTCTAGCCACCTTACAGGATATACTCAATATGCCACGGTGAATTCAGGCGCTTATCTCCAACCAACTGGCTGAGTGCTCGGTGGTATGCCACTTCTTCATCTTTGCTCTGCAGATATCGGCGCAACGCATCATGCTTCAAGGCGTACCTCTCCATGTTTTCTGCCAGACGCTCCAGCAGGGCCGATTCAAACGCAATCAAGCGCTTGGCGAGGGAGAAATCACTGAGCCTCTCCAACAGCAAACTCAAATGAGGAAGGCACAAAACGGGAGGCGAACCACTCGATATCTCAGGGTTAGTTCCGAAATCATCCAAGAGTTTTTGAATTGCTCTTTCTTCGGTTACGCGTTGCTCACGACACGCGCGACATTTCTTTGCATCGGTAACGAGATTTCTTGTGCGAAGGCCGGTAACCTGTGAAAGTTCGCTTTTAGTAAGTTCGCCCAGCTTACGGCTGAGCGTCATCAAGACTTTGAAATAGGACCCTGAGATCCCTTGTGGTGATGCGATTCCCGAATACTGCCAGGTATGAAGCGAACATAGCCCCCCACTCTCCGCCAATTGCGACCTCGTTTCTGCATTTACGAGAATCTCAAATTGAAATTTCGCCATAAATCTAAACATGACGTCAGCCGTGAAAGAGCACACGACACATGGCTGGCGCGTCGCTTCCATCAATTCAATCTCGGGAATTCTGTGGCTGTCTCCCGCGGGAAGCGCAAGTGTTTGCTCCTGAGTCGGAGATTTTTCAATCAAGCCTTTCCGGAACTCCCACAAACTGTCGAGCAGGCCGGTAAATGAGGCGCTGGTCTCGTCCTGTGCTGTCTTTTGTTCCGTGGTACCGGATAAGTTTTCTGCGCTGGGAGGCCTTGGAAGACTGGAATTCATTTGAAGCTCTCCCACAAGCGACATTGCAAGTTTGCAAGTCCGTAATAAGAATTCGAGAGTTTTATCGCTAGTCAAGAATGCGGTGAGGCTTTCTTCAAGTTCCGGCAACCCCGAGTGCGCCAGTTGTCCTTCAGAATTAGTTAGCTTTGCCTGCAATCCAAGCAGGGCAGAAACTGGAAAGAGTCGCGGCTCGGACAAAGCAAGCACCGCCGTAAGCCTGTTCCTCAAGAATGCAAGCACTTGCTCACGCTGGGAAGTAGACACAAGATCTGATTTATTGACGACGAAAAAAATCTTCCCCACATGCTCCCGGACTTTGAGAAGGAACTCAAGCTCCTCACGTCCGAGAGGGGAATCGAAGCTTGTCACGAAGATGACTGCGTCCGCACTCGGCAAGAACGCCTCGGTGGTCATGGTATTTGCAGTGATGACTGACCCCACACCCGGCGTGTCAACGAAATACATGCCCCGCCGGAGGAAATCCGACGGAAGTTGGACCTCGGCTGCGGCAATCTCCTTTTCGTTACCTGGATTTCCAAACTCAGTGACATAGTCTGGGAGCTCGTCTATGCGAGCCTCCGTTCTTAATTGACTGGCCGCGTAGTGGATCATGACTCGCTCAGGGTTTCCGTATGCGACTTTAGTAATGACAGAGGTTAAGGGAACCAGACCCACGGGGAGGCGATCCATTCCCAGGATTGAGTTCATCAGCGAGCTTTTTCCCCGGCTGAACTGCCCAACGACGGCAAGAGTGAAGCGATCATCTGCCAGTCTTGCAAGTAGCTCCTGGCATTTTCGGTGCGGATCGGCACTGCGCTGGCTATTGATCGACGCCAGCGTCTGTCGAAGTATGGACGCCAACTGCAGCTTTAAACGCTCGTAATCACGGAGACGTTCCACCGCCGGCGAAGGCAAGGGATGCGGTTTGACCTCGTTGTTCTCCATTTGGCACCATCGAGTTCGCTATCTAGGATTGACCGGTCTCCATCGGTCATAAGCCCGTCGCCCGGCATACCGCGCACTCCGGCCAAGTTCATTCTCAATCTCAAGCAGACGGTTATACTTGGCGATTCTTTCGCCCCGGCAAACTGAACCTGACTTAATTTGTCCGGTCCCCGCAGCTACGGTTAAATCCGCGATCGTGGTGTCGTCCGTTTCTCCTGAGCGATGAGAAACTACAGCCGTGTAGCCGTTCCGATGAGCCAAGTCGATGCATTGCAGGGTTTCCGTAACGGTCCCGATCTGATTCAATTTGATCAAAATCGAGTTGGCGATGCATTTCTGAATGCCTCTCTCGAGGATTTTGGTGTTCGTGACGAAAATGTCATCCGCCACGAGTTGTACCTTTGAACCGAGGAGGGCCGTTCCAGTGCGCCACCCGTCCCAGTCGTCTTCAGCCCAGCCATCTTCAAGGGAGTAAATTGCCGGATACTTCTTGATCCAGTCGGCCCAAAGCTTTGACATTGCGTCTGAGGTGCGCAAGGACTTATCGGACTTTTGAAATGTATAGGTGCCGGAATCGAAAAATTCACTTGCAGCGGGGTCGAGATTGATCGCGATGTCTTCACCAGGCTTGTATCCTGCACTTTGAATAGCGGTTAGTATCAACTCCATCGGCTCTTCGTTCGACCTGAGTCGTGGAGCGAAACCGCCTTCGTCCCCGACACTTGTTTCATAACCCGTCTTGTGGAGTACGTCCTTGAGTTTTTGGAATGTCTCGGACGCAGCCCGCAGAGCCTCTGCAAATGTGGGGGCGCCAACCGGCGCGATCATGAACTCTTGGAAATCCACATTGTTGTCAGCGTGACACCCGCCGTTCAGTACATTGAACATTGGAACCGGCAAGACGTATTCATCTCGTGGAGAAAGATGCCGGTAAAGGGGAACGTTTCTTTCTGCTGCACAGGCTTTTGCATAACCGACCGAGACGCCGAGGATGGCATTGGCCCCGAGTCTAGATTTGCTATCTGTCCCATCCAGCCCGACCAGTTTGGAGTCTAAGTTTGCTTGGTCGCCATCAAAACCGACGATTGCACTCTGTATCTCGCCCAGAACATTGCCGATTGCTTTCCGAACGCCCTTCCCTCCGTACCGGCTAATGTCTCCGTCACGCAACTCCACCGCTTCTCGCTTTCCTGTGGAGGCCCCGGACGGAATCTTTGCGACCCCTTGTGCACCACCCTTAAGAAATACTGTGACTTGAACGGTAGGATTGCCTCGCGAATCCAAAATCTCCAGTGCGTGTAATTTTTCGATCTTTGACATTGGTGCGTTCCTCCTCCTGTAATTACATGAGCTTGGAAATGAGATTTGCTACAGATTTCGGTGGCAACGAGGGGGCATCAAGGGATCCTGCGGCCTTGGGCGAGAGGAGGGAATCGAACTGCTGGCTCAGCGGAAATGCGGCAATAAGATATGCCTTGCGTGGAGTGCCACTCGAGATGAAGTTCATCGCCTTCTCCATCCGAGGCGCCGAAAAGAAAAAACTCCTGAGCACCTCGCGGTTATCAGGAGTTATCAACCCGCCGATGCGGGTGGTTTAGGGTGGACTCCATCACCCCATTCACCCTAGTTATACCATATGTCTCGCGCAGGGCAGAATGACATCTGAGCGAACTAAGATTTGAATATCCTCGGACGATGCCATAAAATTGCTATGAGCGGTGGAGTTCGCTGGATGCGGCGGTCGCGGCCAATGACTCCTGTGGTGGGGATCGTTACGGGAGTGGCTGCGAATAAAAGCCTGCCTTTGATGTTTCCCCGCAAAATCAGATAGGTCACGCGGGGTGAACAGCCGAAATTCCGGTTGCTTGCCGTTACGGACCTTTCGAATGGAGCAAATGCCGCATGGAAAGGGGTTCTTGTGTATTTGCCCAAGGTCTATGACCGACGCGCAGGCAAGTATCGAATTCGATATGCAATCGCAAATATTCTGCGCGACCGGCTCGTGAACGAAGGGGCGTTCAACACCTGTTTTGAAATGGAAGATGCTGAGGAGGTCATTTGCACAATTCTTCGGCGCGGGCTGAAAAACCCCAGACTACGCCTCGCATTGGAGCGTAGTCACTTGATCAATTTAGCACAGTGGCTAACACCTCGTCCTGAGTTTTACGAGGCATACCACAATCCTCAGCCGGCCCAACAGGCACATCGTTTGAAATCACGAGGAACACAGTTATAAGCAATTTCATACAGAACGCCCCGGGGGGAGTTTCAAAAAGCTCGCGCATTCATTCACTGCTTGGATCGCACTCACGTTGCGGGAGGCCACAAAACGAGGTTTCGTTGACAAGGCTAGCGCGAGGGTGGGATAATCCATCCGTAAAGCTTGCATCGTGGGTGTTGGAGTTCGCCTTTTAACCGCCTAGCTGATTGGGCAGATGACTCCTGTGAGGTTTCCTTGTTGAAGGGGAGTTATCTGCGTAGTTTCGATACCCGCAACAGAACCCTCACAGCAATCAAATAACCGGAGGAGAACGGGTGGTCTTCTCTTTGAGATGAACGCCAGGTCTGCCGAAAAATGCCTTTCCGCAGCATTTTATTCGCCGATTCAGATCCTGCATTGCCTGCCGAACCCCCTCCCTTCTTTGCCGATCTAAACCTTGGAAAGATTGTGGACAGCATCACTGGAGGCTGGAAGGACTATAACCTTGCGCCCTTCTATTACCTGCCACTAAAGGACCTGGATGCTATCGCCTATCGCCAAGAGGTCATGCGCGACATCACAGACACCGGGTTGATGAAGAGCCTCAATGACTTCACAAATCAGATGCGCACGCTGCGGCAGTACCAGGACGAAGCGAAAAAGGTCGAATTCTATGACTATGCAAAGGAGCGCCGCTTGTTAAGCGCAGCGGAAGTCTACGTGCGGGCCGTCGAGAGTCTCCATGATCGGCTGCGAGCGGCCGCGTTGAAATCGCGAGGATTACGTGGATTCAACGACTACCTGACCGAGTACGTGAATTCACGCCCCTTCCACATTCTCAGATCAGAATCCAGAAAATTGATATCGGACCTTTCAAGTGTCCGTTACGGTGTGCTACTAGATAACGGAAGGGTCACGGTTCGCCCCTTTTCCAACGAAATTGACTACAGTGCCGCTGTTGAGGCAACTTTTGAGAAATTCAGACGTGAAGAGACCGGAAAGTATTGGCTCGAGTCAGCGAGATGGGACGGGATGAACCATATCGAGGCCCAGATACACGATCGCGTGGCACTTATGTATCCCGAGATTTTCGGAGCCTTGAACAAGTTTTCAAGCACGCATGCGGATTTTGTTGATGAAACTATTTCACGTTTCGACCGAGAGATTCAGTTTTATATTGCCTATCTCACTTTTCTTGAGAAATTTCGCCCCGCTGGATTGAGTTTCTGTCAACCCCGTGTTTCAAGTGCTTCGAAGGAGGTGAGTACCCGAGAGGCATTCGATTTGGCCTTGGCTGACAAACTGGTCAGCGAAGGGTCTATCGTCGTGCCCAATGATTTTTTTCTCGCCGACCGAGAGCGAGTCTTCGTGGTGTCAGGTCCGAACCAAGGAGGCAAAACGACATTTGCCCGCATGTTTGGTCAGATGCATTACCTGGCCAGCCTGGGTTGTCACGTTCCTGGCAAGGAGGCCCGGCTCTTCCTTTTTGATCGTCTTTTCACTCACTTCGAGAAAGAAGAAGACATTACAAATCTTCGAGGGAAACTTCAGGACGATCTGGTTCGAATCCATCAGATACTTGAAAACGCCACATCCAGCAGTTTGCTCATTATGAACGAAATGTTCTCTTCGACCACTCTCAAGGACGCCGTGTACCTCAGCAGGAAAATCATGTCGAGAATATCGTCATTAGATGTGCTCGGTGTTTGGGTAACTTTTCTCGATGAATTAGCCTTGTTCAATGAAAAAACGATCAGCGTCGTGAGCAGGGTCGATCCCAAAAATCCCGCAGTCCGGACCTTTAAGGTAGAGCGACGCCCCCCCGACGGCCTAGCGTATGCGCTTGCAATCGCGCAAAAACACCGGGTTACGTACGAACTGATCAAGGAGCGGATCAACGCATGAGGGCGCTATTAATGTATCGAGACCGGGATTTTGAGCCCGATCAATCAGTGCGAGAGGCAATGCATCCCTTTCGGAAAGAATCAGGGCGCTTGAGGCGAATACCATTCCATGAGCAAACCCTGATGCAAGATCTGGAATTGGATAAGCTCCTCCGCGCGATGGCCGGCGACGACGGGTTTTTGTATGCGGTCGCCAGGAAAGCGGTCTTCGATGGGTTTCAGAATGACATGGACACGATCCTTTATCGCCAGCACGTACTGGAAGATTGCATAAGAAACCCTGTTGTTATCGGTGAGCTTTATAACCTGGCGGTGGAAGCAACTGTGCGATCAAGGAAGCATTGGTATGACAGCCATTACCCGTCCTCGATGCTGTATGGCTCGATGGACGTATTGAGCGCGCTGTTAGACATGCTTAAGACGCTGAGGGGCATTGCTAAGAATGAGGCTTCCAGGTTTGACTCAGACGGCTTTGCGGGTCTGTTCGCGACGCTCGAGAAGGATCTGGCCGACGACTACTTGAGGGTCATCGAAGGCTACCTTCTGGATCTCAAGTTCCGGAATGGAATGTTGTTCAGCGCCGAACTTGGTGAGTGGAACGAAAGCACCGGTTTTGTGCTGCGCCAATACCATGGCAAAAATCCTTCTTGGTTGCAGCGCCTATTCGGCAAGAAGCCGAGCGGATATACATTCGAGCTTGATGAGCGCGACGAAGCTGGAGCTCGAATTCTTTCCGAAATGAGACACGAGGTGATCACCCGCGTCGCCGTGACGCTCGCTCGATCGGCGGGTCACATCGTGGGATTCTTTGAGACGCTGCGAACCGAGCTTGCCTTCTACGTTGGTTGCCTTAATCTTCACAGTCGGCTCTCTGGAAAGGGAGATCCCATTTGCTTTCCCGTTCCTTCACCCTCAGGCTTCCATTGCCTCAGTTTTAGAGGGGTTTACGATGTTTGTCTGGCGCTCCACCTGGAGAAAAGCGTGGTAGGGAATGCGCTCAAGGCTGACGAAACAACCCTGATAATCATCACCGGCGCCAATCAAGGTGGGAAATCCAGTTTTCTTCGCAGCATTGGTCTGGCACAGATCATGATGCAGTGCGGCATGTTTGTGGGGGCCGAGGAGTTTTACGCGGAGCTTTGCCCGGCCTTGTTCACCCACTACAAACGGGAAGAGGATTTGACAATGAGAAGCGGGAAGTTCGATGAAGAATTGGCGAGGATGAGCAGGATTATCGACCATGTGACTCCGGGTTCGATAGTTCTATTCAACGAATCATTCGCTGCGACAAACGACCGCGAGGGATCGGAGATTGCGCGGCAAATCGTCAGAGGCTTGCTGGAGAAAGGCATCAAGGTGCTCTTCGTAACGCATCTTTTCGATTTCGCTTATGGGTTCTTCCAGCAGAAGCTGGACCATGCCGCTTTTCTGCGCGCAGAAAGAAAGGATGACGGCACGCGAACTTTCAGAATTCTTGAGGGCGCGCCGTCGGAGACAAGCTATGGCGAAGACCTTTATCGCGAAGTTTTTGGAGAAGAACGAGGAGAAGATTCCCCGGTCGATACCAGGACGGTCGTCAGGGCATAAATGGATGAACTCCACATTGATCGATTGCTAGAATCTGCGGCGGACGACACATGGGAAGTCCCCGAAGTGGTTCTCAAGGAGATCCGCCAGCGAGGCTTCTACGACGAAGTTTCCATTGATCCGGTCGATGGGCGAGTGCTCAGCCGGGTTTGCCTTAGAGGGACCTACGATTCGTACTCGAACACTTACCTGCTTAACGGACGAGCTTGGAAAATTGAAAGTCAAGTGAACCTGCCTGGGGGAAGAACCCTCTACCATCTGGCGCCCCAGGATGAAAAAGTGTGAATTGGTATTGCTCTATCACCTTGCGTTCAGCACGCGCTACGCGAAAATTAGGTTTGGTTTCAGAACTTCTTCTTGCGGAAGGCTCAAGCTGTGGGGTAGTCTTATTGCTGTAGCGGTGGAGTTCGCTCATAGTCGCTCCATGCGACCGATGACTCCTACGGTGGAATCGCTGTAGGAGACTCCGGCGTTAGCCCCTCCGAACGGTTCCCCAAACCAAATTCAATAGAAACCGGAACTCAGGATGTGGTGTCGCTGGGTGATGCCAAATCTTCGCGAGAAAGTCTCTCAGCATTTCCAGTTTGCCGCATTCGCCTGCGTCCGCCGGGGAAAGAGTACATATCGTGCCAAGGTTAAATAGTCATTCCCTCTTTACCTCCGAGTCCGTTACAGAAGGCCACCCCGATAAGATGTGTGACCAGATATCTGATGCAGTGCTGGACGCCGTTCTCTCCAGTGACCCTTCTGGCCGTGTCGCGTGTGAGGCAATGGTGAAGGATCAGGCCGTGTACGTGGTCGGTGAAATGACCTCGTCTGCACAAATGGATGTCGAGAAGCTTGTGCGGCGCACTGTAAAGGAAATTGGCTACACCGATCCGGAGGCGGGATTTACCGCTGAAGGATGCAATGTTCATGTCAACTTTACGAGGCAAAGCCAGGACATCAACATGGGGGTCGAAACAGGAGGCGCAGGGGATCAAGGGCTCATGTTCGGTTACGCCTGTGACGAGACTGAGGAACTGATGCCCCTGTCTCTGATGATGGCTCACAAACTATGCCAGCGTTTGGCTGAGGCCCGCCGACAGAACGTTGTTGATTTTCTTCGTCCCGATGGGAAAGCTCAAGTTACGGTCGAATATCTAGGGAAGACGCCGGTCCGAGTGGATACCGTCGTGGTTTCCACTCAGCACAAACCAACTGTGGCAATTGCCGCGCTTCGAGAAGCGGTCTTTGAGCACATCATCA
>JASHTY010000177.1 GCA_030040315.1 Terriglobia bacterium
CTGGCGGTTTCGCGCCTGAAGCCTGCTCCTCCCAGCGTGGATGGAGCGACGTTGTGGCCGGACACGGTGAAGCGCGGCCCGATGCTGTTGGAGGTTCGCGGCCTCGGCAGCCTGGTGCCGGAAGACATTCTGGTGGTTCCTGCTCCCAGCGACGGCCGCGTGGTGCGCCGCCTTTTGCTGCCTGGCTCACCAGTGCAAGCCAACACCGTCCTAATGGAGTTAGCTGACCCGCAGCTTGAACAAGCCACACTCGATGCGGAATGGCAATTGAAGGCGGCGGAGGCAGAATACAACAGCACCAAGGCGCAACTGGACAGCACGCTGCTTGACCAGAAGGCTCATGCCGCGCAGGTGCAATCGGATTACATCAAGGCCCAGATCAACGCCGACCGCGACGCGGAACTGGCCAAGCGCGGTTTGGGTTCGGAGCTGAATGCCCGCGAGTCAAAGGCTGAGGCGGATGCTCAGGCGACCAGCAACGAAATTGAAAAACAGCGTCTGGCGGTCAGCGCCGCAACCGTCAAAGCTCAACTGGAAGAGCAGCAAGCCAAGGTGGAGCAGTTTCGCGCGCTTTATGAGCTGAAGAAATCGCAACTGGAAGAACTTGAGCACGTGCGCGCCGGGGCGGACGGCGTGTTGCAGGAACTCGATGTAGAAGTCGGCCAGCAGGTTACCGCAGGAACGCCCCTGGCCAAAGTCGTTCAACCTGAACACCTGAAGGCGCAACTGAAAATTCCTGAGACCCAGGCCAAGGACGTCCTGGCCATGCAGAAGGCGTCCATCGATACACGCAATGGAATCATTCCCGGCCACGTTATGCGCGTCGATCCGGTCGTGGTTGAAGGCAGCGTGACCGTGGACGTGAAACTCGATGCGCCGCTTCCCCAGGGCGCGCGGCCCGACCTGAGCGTCGAGGGCACGATTGAAATCGAAAACCTGCCCGACGTCGTCTACATGGGACGTCCGGCGTTTGGCCAACCCGACAGCACCATCGGAATATACAAGTACGACCCCGATGGCAAGGGCGCCACCCGTGTGCAAGTGAAGATTGGCCGCGAATCGGTGAATGCCGCCGAGATTATAAGCGGCCTGCAGCCGGGCGACCGCGTGATCCTGTCGGATATGTCGCAGTGGGATGCCTTCACCCGCATACGCGTGGAATAGCCGAATACCTTTGCAGGGTGAACGAACCAACAGCACAGTGGGTAAGGCAATATGAGCGCCATTCTTGAGGGGACGGTGAGCGTGGATAGCGCAACGGCAGGCCGCATACTGATCGCCGATGACCAGCCGGACATGCTGGAATCCCTCGGCCTGCTGCTCCGTCATCAAGGCTTTGAAATCAAAGGAGTTAACTCACCTTCGGCGGTGATTGCGGCACTTCGTGAGCAGCACTTTGATCTGTTGTTGCTGGACCTGAATTATACGCGCGACACCACTTCCGGCCGGGAAGGGTTGGATCTGCTGGCCAGCCTGGAACCCTACAGCGATTTGCCCATCGTGGTGATGACGGGATGGGGAAGCGTGGACGTGGCGGTGGAAGCCATGCAGCGCGGGGTCAGCGATTTCGTTCAGAAGCCCTGGGACAATGCGCGGCTGGTGGAGACTCTGCGCAGGCAGATTCAGCGAGGGCGGCATCGTCGTGCGGCTCGCCAAAGCCAGCTTGAGGAAGCTCAGCGCGCTCAGCAGGCCATGGCGGAGTTGCGCGAGCGCGAAGAGGAAATCGCGGAAGCCCACCACATTCAGGAGCGGCTTATTCCCGCCGAGCTTCCGCAATTGCCGGGATACGAAATCGATGCGTACTGGCGGCCGGCGCGCAGCGTGGGAGGCGACTATTTCGACGTCCTGAAGCTGCGCGATGACTCCCTGGCCATCTGCATCGGCGACGTCACGGGCAAAGGCGTGCCGGCGGCGCTGCTCATGTCGAATCTGCAAGCCACCGTGCATGGCTTTGCCGGGCCCGAGGTCACCCCCGCCGAGCTTTGCGCTCGCGTGAATCAGGCCACGCTGCCCCACGTGGGCGAAAATCGCTTCATCACGTTTTTCTACGCCCTGCTCAACGCGCCCGCGCGACGCCTGTCTTTCGTCAACGCCGGGCACAACCCCCCGATCTTAATTCGCGCCGACGGCTCGTGCAGAAGGTTGCGCGAAGGCGGGCCAGTTCTGGCTCTGGTGCGCGATTGGAATTGCCAGCAGGGTGCGGTGGATCTTGCGCCCGGCGACCGCCTGATTCTTTTTACCGATGGAATTACCGAAGCCACCTGCCGGCAAGGCGAGGAATTTCAGGAAGAGCGTCTGCTGGCGATGCTCACCGCGCATCGGCATCTGCGCCCGGAAGCGATGCGGCAAAAAGTCATGGCGGCGTTGCGGGAGTTTACCGGAGATAAATGGAACGACGACGCCACACTTCTCGTTGTTGGTATTGAGGAGGGCGCGGCTTGACGACTTTGTGGCAGGACATCCGATTCGGCATACGCACGTTGGCGAAAAATCCCGGCTTCACGGCCGTGGCCGTCCCCACGCTGGCGCTGGGCATTGGGGCCACGACGGCGCTTTTCACCGTGGTGCGCTCCGTGCTGCTCCGGCCACTGCCCTATAAGGATCCGGCGCGCCTGCTGCGCATCTACGAACAAAGCTCTGACGGAAAATTCCCCTACAACTACGTGGCCGCCGGAATTTTTGCGGAGTGGCATAAGCAAAGCCAAAGCTTTTCGGATCTGGCGATTGTTTCGGGGGACGCTCAATACAATCTGTCGGGGATGGGCGGACAGCTTGCAGAAAAAATCCGGGCTGCAGAGTGTTCGTGGAACTTATTCGCACTTCTGGGTGTGGAGCCCGCACTCGGACGAACCTTTACTGGACAGGAAGACCAGCCCTCTGCCGCCCCGACGGCGATATTGAGCTGGGGTTTGTGGGAGCGAAGGTTTGGTGGCGACCCTTCCATCCTGAACCAGACCATTCGTCTCGACGCCAAGTCTTACACGGTAGTGGGGATCATGCCGGCATGGTTCGCCTATCCCGATTCCTCAACACAGTTATGGACTCCCGTTTATCACGAGGAATCACCAAAGGACATGGAAAACCCAGCGTCGCACGATTACCTGGCCATCGGGCGGCTGAAGCCCGGCGTCAACGAGGCGGAGGCGACGGCCGATCTTTCCGTCATCGTGCGGCGGATCCACAAACAGCATTCGGACAATCCCTTCATCAGCAAGGCGGCCAACTCCAAACCCCTGCTGGAAGACGTTGTAGGGAATGTCAGGACGCCTCTCTACGTTTTGCTGTCTGCCACGGGATTTCTTCTGCTGATTGCCTGCCTCAACGCTGCGAGCCTGCTGGTGGCGCGCGGGGTGCAGCGTCGGCGGGAGTTCGCCATCCGGTCCGCGCTGGGGGGCAGCCGTGGGCGGTTGGTGGCGGCTGATTTGGTGGAGAGCTTTCTCCTCTCGGCCGCGGGCGCGGCGTCGGGATTAATCCTCGCGAACGGCATTATTGAATGGTTCATTGCCATGCGGCCGGATATGAACCGCATTGAATCGATCCATATGGATGGCGGCGTGGCGGTATTTGTGGTAGGGCTGGTCTTGCTCTGTGCGGTTTTCGCGGGCTCGACGTCGTCCCTTTCCCTCCGCGGCCATCCCTCCTTTTGCTCCATTCGCGAATCCTCGCGTTCGTACAGTGCCGGCACGGGACGTGTCAGGCTTCGGCAAGGGCTGCTTTCGCTGGAAATTGGCCTGACCGTCGTCTTGCTCGTCGGGGCTGGTTTGTTGCTTAAGAGCTACTTCCGGTTGCGCTCGGTCGATTTGGGTTGCGACACGCGCAATGTGCTCACCCTGCGCCTCATCCTTCCGGAGACAAAGTACAGCCAATCCGCGCAGCGCGTGAATTTTTTCGATTCCTTGCTGGAGCAAGTGCGCTCACTGCCGGGAGTTCAAGGCGCCGGACTCGTCCGGGTTGTCCCGGGCGGGGGATACGGGGGTGACAACGGCTTCGCGATTGCTGAACATCCTCCCCTCCCGCAAGGCACTGAGGAATACGCCCTGGTCCGCTGGGCGGATCGCGGATACTTTTCCGCGTTGCATATTCCGCTGCTGCAAGGCCAGACGTTTGATGACAA
>JASHTY010000178.1 GCA_030040315.1 Terriglobia bacterium
TTCGCCGCTTCCGCCTCGCACCCGCTCGGCAACCTCAGGATTCACTATCTTTCTGGTGGTCGACAGCTCCTGCGCCGTGTCGGCAACCGCGCGGCTGAACTCGCGCGCGAATTCCAGGGCGGAGGCATAACGCTGCTCGCGGTCCTTGGCCAGCGCTTTCATCACCACGGCTTCCACGGCCGGAGGAACGGTCAGGCCGGGGGCGGCGGCGCGAAACGACGGCGGCGTATCCATCATGTGCTTGCCCACGTATCCCAGCGGCGTGTCGGAATGGAAGGGCACGCGGCCCGTGAGCATTTCATAGGCTACAACTCCCAGGGAATACACATCGGAGCGGGCGTCCAGTTCATCGCTCCTCATGCCGGAAGCCTGGTCGCTGGACATGTAAGCCGGCGTGCCCAGCACCATTCCGGTTTGCGTGTGGGCGGCCGACTCGCGCAGCTTGGCAATGCCGAAATCCACTACCTTGACAAGATGCTCGCCCTCGTCGGCTTGCGTCAGAAAAATGTTGTCGGGCTTAAGGTCGCGATGAATGATTCCGAGCTTGTGCGCGGCATTCAAGCCGCGGGCTGCTTGCTGAAGAATTTCCGCGCACTCGGCGGCGGGGAGCGCGCCGCGCTCCTTTAATACTTCGCGCAGCGATTGGCCTTCCAGAAACTCCATGGCGATGTAGGGCGTGCCATCGTCCGCCTGGCCGGATTCGTGAATCATCACCACGTTGGGGTGATGAATTCGCCCCGTGGAGGCCGCTTCGTTTTGGAAGCGCATCAGGAATTCGGGAGCATCCAGGAGCCTGCGGTTCAGGACCTTGAGGGCTACGGGTCGATTGCCCACGCCAATCTGCTCGGCGAGAAAGACCGTACCCATGCCGCCCGCGCCCAGTCGGCGGACAATCCGAAATCGGCGGGCGAGCCCGGCGGAAAGCTGAGCCTCCGTGCCGGTCACTTGGGTTACAAGGGGAGTAGCATCGTGCGGACAGAATTCAATATCGTCACCAAAGGTCCGCTGGCATGTAGGGCAGCTTTTCACGATGCTCCGACCAAGGCTTGAGGCTGGCGGGATTTTATCAAAGATGCCGCTGGAAAGTAACAATCCCAACCTGTGGAGAGTCCCAAACGTAGGGGCGAGGCGCCGCCTCGCCACTAGGATTGCCCATAACGATGCCGGACGGGGCCGCCCAGCCCGTCTCGCCCTTGCCGTGGCACGGGCTTCCAGCTCGTGAACATGGCCAGGATGGCCATGCCACAAGGCGGTGCATCTCCCCCCCGCTCACCGTCGGGGAGCAAATGTAGCCACGGGGGCATCTAAATCGTCTATTATCTAAGACTATGACGGCCAAGGTAAAACAATCTCTGGGGGCTTTGGGGATCATCGCAGGCTTGAGCGCCTTGCTGGTGTCGCTGGGTGTTTTGCAGTGGCGGTGGAGCAACCAGATCCGCACCGCCGATCTGCAGCGCAAGCAGGCAGCGTTGCAAGCGGGCGTCAATGGTTTTCGCGAAGACTTTCACCGCGAGCTGGCGGGGATTTGCACGAATTTCGCCTATCGTCCGCCCGACCAAACGCCTGCCATTGAAGACCTTTACGCCCAGGATTGCAGTGACTGGGCGCACTCCTCCGAACACCGTGAACTGGTGGCCAATTACTACCTCTGGGAAAAGGGAAAAGGGGACAGCTACACCTTTCACCAGTTCGACCCGCAGGACGAATCATTTAAGGCAGTCGCCTGCCCGGCCCGCCTGGGGACGCTTTGCGATGCGGCGAACCTGCTGTCGGCGCCCGGCACAAGAGGCGGAGACTTCGGATTGGGTGGGCTGCGCTGGCGCGTTGACGGCGAATCACTGGCCATGGTCCGCCCCATTCCCCGCTCCGGCTGGCGAGGCCCCCGGAGTCGCGGAGAGCGTCCACTGGATTTTTCACCCGCCGCCTTCATGCCCGCGGGTTTCATGATCGTTGAACTTGACAGGGATCAGTTCCAACGACTGCTATTGGAACTTTCGCACCGATACTTTGGCGGGTCGGATGGGCTGCTTTACAACGTCGCCATACTTGATGGAGCAAATCCTCCCCACCTGATTTTCCATTCGCAGAATGCCACCTCGGCGGAGCTGGTGAGCTCGCCCGACGAGTCCGTGCACCTGTTCAGCTCGCGGCGCACTCGGGGATTTGACCAGCGTCAGGGAAATTTCCGCGAGCCGGGCGGCGCAGCAAGACGCGATCGAATTCCCCCGCCGCCCCCCCCAATGCCCGGGGGCAGTCGCGATTTGGCGGCGCGCGCGCGGGGCGTTCTGGCCGCGCCGCTTCTTGCGGATGCTTCCGCCGCCGAATGGCGCCTGGTGGTTCGGCATCCGGGCAGTTCGCTGGCTGATGCCGCCGCCGGCTATTGGCGCCGCGATTTGTTGCTGGGCTTTGGAGTGCTGCTGGTGCTCGCCGCCAGCATGGCTCTGGTGCTGGTCTGGATGTATCGCATCCGCCGCCTGGCGAAGATGCAAATGGAATTTGTCGCCGGCGTTTCCCACGAGCTGCGCACTCCGGTGAGCGTCATCTCCTCCGCGGCGGAAAATCTTGCCGACGGAGTGGTGGCCAGCGGACCGCAGGTGAAGCAGTACGGCGCGCTGATCCGCAATGAAGCTCAGCGGCTGGCCGGCATGATTGGCCAGGTGCTGCTCTTCGCCGCCAACCGCAGCAACGCGCTGCAATATCAGCAGCAACCTGTACCCGTGGGCGAGACGATTGACACCGCAGTCGCCGACCTGGCTCACCTTGCCAACGCCAACGGTTTTACAGTTGAGAAAGAGGTCGCTCCGGACCTTCCGCCGGTATTGGCCGACCCCAAAGCGCTGGGCCGCTGCCTTCAAAATCTTATGACCAACGCCCTGAAGTATGGTGGCGATGGACGCTGGATGGGCATTCGCGCTCAGGCGGGCGCGGGGCCGGAGGCGGGCGAGGTCTTGATTACCGTGCAGGACCGTGGCGAAGGGATTGGCGCCGATGAAATCCCCCATATTTTCGAGCCTTTCTATCGGGGCAACGCCGCGCGCGCATCGCAAGTGCACGGAACCGGACTGGGCTTGAGCCTGGCCAAGGAAGCCGCTGAGGCCATGGGAGGAAGGCTGACCGTAACCAGCCACGTGGGCGAAGGCAGCGCGTTTACGCTGCATTTCCCTGCGGCAAAGTAGCGCCGGAGTCGTGGCACGGCCATCCTGGCCGTGAGCATGGGCTGGAAGCCCATGCCACAAGGCCGGTAGCGCGGACCTGCCTTTGAGGCACGGGGCTAATGATCCAGCAGCGCGCAAGGAGAACCTGTGAATTCCAACATCCTGTTGGTGGAAGACGAACCCGGACTGGTGCTGACCCTCAGCGACCGCCTGCGCAGCGAGGGTTACAACGTGGACGCTCTGCACGAGGGCACCCACGTTCTCGACCGCGCCACCCGCAATCGCTTTGGGCTGATCATTCTGGACGTTATGCTGCCGGGCAAGGGCGGGTTTGAGGTTCTCCAGGAGCTGCGCCAGCGCGGCTTCACCACGCCCATCCTCATGCTCACCGCGCGCACGCAGATGACCGACAAGGTTAAGGGACTGAAGATCGGCGCGGACGATTACCTGACCAAACCCTTCGAAATGCCGGAGCTGCTGGCGCGGGTTGAGGCTCTGCTGCGCCGCGGCAGCCGCGCCGGCCACGATGGCCCTGACTTTTACGATTGCGGCCCGCTGCACATCGACATGCGGAAGTCCGAAGTTACGCGCGACGGCTCACCAGCGCCGCTTTCCACCAAGGAATTCCAACTGCTGCGTTATCTCCTCGAAAATCGCGGCCGCACCATCAGCCGGGAAGAACTGCTGAAGGAAGTCTGGGGCTACTCCGCCGCGCCCTCCACCCGCACCGTCGATGTTCACGTCGCCTGGCTGCGCCAGAAGCTCGAAGCCGACGCCAAACAGCCCAAATACATCCTCACCGTGCACGGGCAGGGATATAAATTCGCGTCGTAGCTTTGCCAGTTCCACAAGGTGCGCCTGCTCAATTTGACAAAGCCAGGTGCACGATTTCAGCGATGTGCAGCCGCGGAATTGTGGCCAGGGCGAAGCCATCGTCAACTCGGAAATTGGAGGCATCCTGCGCCGCGCGAAGAAGGCGCAGTGATTTTGCTTGCTTACCTTCGGGGATTCGAATCGCCACTTCGATATCGGTGAGGGGCGTATACTCCTGCCGCATGCGGCCGGAGGCGGCGTCTTTGAAGCCCACGTTGGCGATGACCCACAGCGCCAAATCGCCGTTTGACGACCGGCGCAGCACACCATACACGCCGCGCGGCGCCTCCAGGCGGAACGGTTGGGGGGCTCCCCCTCCGAGATAATTTACCATCGAACGCAACCATCGCGCGGTGGATGGCACGCGGTCGTAAAGATAATTGGCTTCCAGGCTTCCGCAGATGTAAATCGTCCGCCCTTTACCGAATACATTGGCGATCACGGCCGGGCCTCGCACTTGGTCCGTTCCCAGGTTCCAGCAATCCGCCAGAATCCTGGCATCGCCGACCGCTGACACAGGGACAAGGCGGCCATCGCCTTCCACGAATGTCCTGGGTGGAGCGTTGTCCAGCGCAGCGTGAAGGTCGGTCACCCGGTAGTAGCATTCGGGTTGGCTCGCGAGCGGCGCGCCTTGCATCTCAACGCCCAGGACTTTCTTCAGCGCGCCTCCGTCAGGGCGCAATCGCCCACGATCGTCGTACAAGCCCGTGTCGTAGGTCGCCAGCAGTCCGCCTCCCGCATCAACCCAGTCGGCGAGCAACGCGGCGTCTTGGTCCGAAACAGCCGATGCTCCGCACAGCGCAATTACTTTCTGATGGCGCAGCCATTCCTCGCTGATTTCGGTGCTCGCGTGAACGTCCACGCTGATGCGCTCATCGAGCATCACCAGGCCCAGCGCCTGGCTCATGAGCGGCCAGTTCCAGGTTTTCTGTTTGGTTCGCCAGAGCTGGAGCGCCTCCCACGATGCGACGATGCTGACGTAGGGCACGGGAACGCTGCCCCTGTGAATCGGGTCAATGTGCCGCATGAAATCGAACACCTCGCGCGCCTTCTGTGGGCTCCCGCCGCCGGCCTGGCAATAGACGCGATTGGCGGTGGCGTAAATCGGAGTGTTCCCACAAGCGAGGTTGGTGAATCCCTCCATCAGAATCTCATCGCCGTCCTCAAGATTGGTGTTGTGCACCACCCAGGGTTGCTCGTGGGGCGGCTCCTGATACCACGTGAGCGCGTAGCTGCCCATGTACATCTGCGCCACCTGCCGCCGCGCGCGAGCCATGGATGCGCCCTTCAGGCCGGTCATCAGGCGAGCGTAAACGTCACGGCTCGATTCCACCATGAAGCCGTCGGGGATGCGGTATTGTCGCGGCAGGGCGGTGCCGTGCCACGCCGCGCCGTTGTGGCAGAGCATGAACTTTCCGCTGCCGTGAATAACCTTGCGGAAGGCGAGTAGATCATCTTTCACCTGCTGGTCCGCCCATGCGTACCACGCCTGAAGCGCCTCCACGTCGGCGTCTGCGGGAAACGTCGCCGGGTCGGGGCTCAGGCCGGGGTGCGCGGCGAAATTTTGAAGGCGGTCCAAATCCATGCCGGTGAATTGGCGGAAGTTCACGCGGCAGGCGTCGCAAAAACAGATGCCGGTGTAATTGAACTCGCTAGGGCTGTCGATGTAGACGCCATCGATGTCGTGCTCGCAAAGTTCGCGCACCACCTGGCGCAGCGCGGCGCGATAGATATCACCGGTCTTGCAGACCATGCGCAGGGGAGTCGGCCAGCCATAATGGGAATACTGGCCGTAGGGTTTTCCATCGGGATCGCGCATTAGCCAGTCGGCGTATCGTGGATTGGCGCGCAGAAAGTCGGGCTCCAGCATCATCGCCTGGCCGTAACACGTATAGCAGTACATGTGGATGTCCGAGCGGCGGCACTCACGCGAAACTTCGTTGACCAAATCGCGTCCACCTAGTTCTTCGTGAACGGGGAAAGTCTCGCTCGGGTAGTAAGCGCGGTAGCCGATGGGCTGAAAGCGCAGCAAATTTCCACCCAAGTCGCGCACCGCCTGCACCAATTGGCGCGCGTCAAAGTCTTTCATGTGCGGGTAAAGAGGCGGCGAGTAGCCGTCAAAATAAACGGGTTGCGAATAGTGCAGCCATTGGGGAGGCTCGAAACCGTCGCTCGGGAATTCATCCGGCAGCGGCGCGGATGGTGTTGCCGTCGCAGAGCCGCCGGGCACAATTTGAGGCGTCGCCGCCGGCGTCGCCAGTGCGCCCAGGCTGCCTGCGGTTTTCTTCAAGAAAGTTCGTCGCTTCAAGATGGAATTACCTTGCTTTGCGCCTTTGCGAGAGGTTGTTTTGTTATTTAGGGGATGAAATCGCAACTGAAAACATTTTCACGCAAAGGCGCGAAGGCGCAAACGATCAATGTGCGGTCGCTCCGCCGATGATCTTCAGTTCCAATCCAGTGAGCCATGCGATCTTCTCGATTTGTCCCGCCATGTGGCCCACGCCGAGCGCGCAGTGGTGGGTGGGCCCTTCGCTGCACAGGGCGTTGACGAATGCGGCGGGTCCCAGCGCAAATCGCAGGCGGCTGTTGGTGTTTCCGATTCTGAGCCGCTCGCCGGGCAGGCACTCGCCCTCGGCGGCCAGCAGCTTCAGCCGGCCATCGTATGTCTGCGTAAGCCCGAGAATGGTCACGGGCCCCTTGCGCACGCTTGCTTCCACGCTCACTCCAAATCCCGACTTGCCGTGGTAGAGCCCCAGCCCGCGCAGAATCGGCCGGCCCTCGGCGATTCCCAGATGGAACGGCCCATCGTGGCCCATCAGGATGAGGCGCTCGCGGAAGTCCATGGCGTAAATCTCCGTGTAGCTGCCGCCCGCGCCCAGCAGGTCCATGATCTTCATGGCCTGGCAATTTTTCAGATCGGCTTCGCCGGAGCAGGGAATTCCCCGCGCGGTCAGCAGCGAGCA
>JASHTY010000179.1 GCA_030040315.1 Terriglobia bacterium
AACGATGAGAAGGGTGTGCCGGTTTCGATTGAGATACAAGCAGGAAAGAAGGTTTTCATCCGTCAGGATTGGCGAACTGGTGATTCGGAAGGATCGCTCCTGCCGGTTTGGAACACCGTTGCCCAGGATACCGCGCGCCGTGACCTATTATTCCTGACATACATCGACGCGGACAAGGCAACATCCAAAGCTGTGCCAAAGACCGAGCCGCGCGAGTCGCCTCGGCTCATGCGGCGTGGTGAGGCCGAATGAATCAAGTTCCCTCGGCACTTCAACGGTGCCGCATTCGTGAGGTGAGGTTATGAAGACATCGAGCGATGACGTGATCGTGCTTGAACCTGCCATTCGTTTGGAACCCGAGCGGTACGAACTGAGCGCCGCCCCCACATACCACTTTGGCATGCCGCGGCGCGATTTCTTCAAGATGGTGGGGGGTGGCATTGCGATCTTCTGCCTGCTTGATCACTCCCTGGATGCACAGGAATCGGGAAGGGGTGGACGCCGTGGCTGGGGTGGCGAATCGATGCCGCGGGACGTCTCCGCGTGGCTGCACGTGAACGAGAAGGGCGAAGTGACCGTGTGCACGGGCAAAGTGGAAGTGGGGCAGAACATTCGTACCTCCCTCACCCAGGCCGTGGCGGAGGAATTGACCGTTGCGCCCGGCTCCATCAATTTGATCATGGGAGACACCGACCGCGTGCCTTTTGACATGGGAACCTTCGGCAGCCGCACCACGCCCACCATGAATCCGCAGCTTCGCCGCGCGGCATCGGCGGCGCGCGATGCGTTCATCGACCTGGCCGCGGAGAATTGGAAAGTAGACCGAGTCAAATTGACCACAGCCAACGGTGCTGTTACTGATCCCCAAACCGGCCGCACGGCAACCTACGGCGAATTGGCCAAAGGACGCGAGCTCGCGCAGACGATTCCCGCAGTCGACCCGCTGATTCCCCCCGCCGACTGGAAGGTGATGGGCCGGCCGCTCGAAAAAGTCGACGGGCGCGACTTCGTGACGGGGCGGCATCGCTATCCCTCGGACATCAAGCTGCCCGGGATGCTCTACGGCAAGGTGCTGCGACCACCGGCATTCGGCGCGACGCTGGTTACGCTTGATTCGCATGAGGCGGAAACGACGCCGGGCGTCACGGTAGTCCGCGACGGCAATTTTGTGGGCGTCACCGCGCCCACGGTTCAAGCAGCCGAAAAAGCCCTTGCCGCGCTACACGCCGCGTGGAAATCCGAGCCGCAAACTTCGAGTGACGAGCTTTTCGATTACCTGAAGAAGAACGCGGAGAGTGCGGATGAGCGGGGCGGGCTCGTGGTCGGCTCGGTCGAGCAGGGCATGGCGGAGGCAAGCGCACGCCTTGAGCAGACTTACACCGTCGCGTACATCGCGCACGCGCCGCTGGAGCCCCGCGCCGCGGTGGCCGAGTGGAATGACGGCAAGCTGAGCGTCTGGACAGGAACGCAGCGGCCCTTCGGCGTGCGCAGCGAGCTGGCGGAGGCCTTCCACATTCCGGAAGACCACGTGCGCGTCCAGATGCCCGACACGGGTTCGGGCTACGGCGGCAAGCACACGGGCGATGCCGCGGTGGAAGCCGCGCGGCTTGCGCAGGCCGCACGCAAACCGGTCAAGCTGGTGTGGACTCGCGAGGAAGAGTTTACCTGGGCATACTTCCGCCCCGCTGGAGTCATCGAAATCAAGGCGGGACTTCGGCCCGACGGCACGATTTCCGCGTGGGAATTCCACAATTACAACTCCGGCGCGGCCGCCATCAATCCGATCTACAACATTCCCAACCAGCGAGTGCAGTTTCACCAGGTCAGATCGCCGCTGCGCCAGGGATCGTATCGATCGCTTGCCGCGGCGGCAAACCACTTTGCGCGTGAGTCGTTTATGGATGAGCTCGCGCAACTGGCGAAGATGGACCCGCTGGAATTCCGCCTGAAAAATCTGGAGGACGCCCGCATGCGCGATGCGTTAGCCGCCGCCGCGCAGAAATTCGGCTGGGAGAAGGCGAGCCGGTTGGGACACGAAGCTTGGGGCGACCATCCAGCTCAAGGCACGGCCGCGGACGGCACGATGTACGGTCTCGGTATCGCATGCGGATTCGACAAGGACGGCTACGTGGCCACTTGCGCGCAAGTTGCGGTCGATCCGGGGACGCGGCAGGTGCGTGTGGTGCGTGCTGTGACGGCGTTCGATTGCGGTGCGGTAGTGAACCCTGACGGCCTGCGCAACCAGATTGAGGGCGCGAATGTCATGGGCATCGGCGGCGCGCTGTTTGAGGCCATTCAATTCTCGAACGGCCGCATCCTGAATCCGCACTTCGCGCAATATCGAGTGCCGCGCTTCAGCGACACGCCGGCGATAGAGGTCGTGCTGATCGATCGCAAAGACGTGCCCTCGGCCGGCGCCGGGGAAACGCCCATCGTGGGCATCGCTCCCGCCATCGGTAATGCCATCTTCAACGCCACGGGCAAACGCCTGCGCTCCATGCCCATGGCGCCAAAGGGGGTGTGGTGTTGTGGTGGCGGCCTCCGACCGCCGCTACAGCAAAAGGCCGCGGCGGGCAGACCCGACCCCTACATTGGGTTACAAATTTTCAGTGATAGCGGATATGAGTTTTGGCGTTCAGAGGGATGAGTGTGAAATCAAATTCCTCCAGCGCCTCATCCTTTTCGGTGATGACCAGGAGGTATTTTCCGATCTTGGCGATGAGTCCGGTAGACGTGATCCTGGACCCCACGAAGGTATTGCCCGCGCGCATTTCGTCAAAGCTGGGAAGTTTGCCGCGAGTCGTACTGTGGGCATCTTCCCAATCGACTTCTCCCGGGCGGAACCGAACTCCATGAATCAAAACACCCTTTGGCTTGGCCATGAGCGCTCCACAATCTTTATGATGCTGCATGAACTGGCATGGCGCGCCAATCCAACTCTACAAGGCTAATGGCCATTTTGGTCGGTTGCAAGGGGTAAGTTGGGAAAAAATCGCAGGGGTCTTTGGTCATTCCTGACAAAACTATGGCAATCCTTTGAAAATGCGCGGGTTAACTGCGAAAGCACGGTTAAATGTGCCTTTCGTATAATAATTCCTTTAGATTCAAATAGATATTAAGTGAAGTTTCGACTACAGCCACGGTTAAAATACCTGCGCTAATCCTCCGGACCCGGATGCGGCCCTTGGAATTCCGAGCAACACGGAGGCTGCACAGGCCGGAATTCCATCAACTCCACGCGGGTCCGGTCGGGATCGTAC
>JASHTY010000180.1 GCA_030040315.1 Terriglobia bacterium
TCGGTGGGGCCGAAGAACTTTTATCTTGCCGCGGGCTCGCACAGCCCTGAAGAGATTCGCAAGTCCGTGAAGACGGGCTTCTACGTTACCGACCTGATCGGTTTCGGCGTGAACGTGGTGACCGGAGACTATTCGCGCGGCGCGGCAGGGATGTGGATTGAAAACGGCGAGTTTGCTTATCCTGTGGAAGAGGTCACGGTGGCGGGGAATCTCGCCGACATGCTGAATCACGTGGAAATGGTGGGGAACGACCTGGAATTTCGCAGCGCCATCGCGGCTCCCACCCTGATGATTTCCGGCCTAACGGTGGCTGGAACTTAGCGGCTTGCCATGTCGCGGAACGATCGCGGTGTTTCCACTCCCATCATTATTGGCATTGTTCTGGCCGGGCTGGCGGCACTGCTGGTCGTGTTGGTTTTTGCGCAACATCGCGTAGCCTCGCGTCCCACAAGCCTGGGCGCCACGCGGCCGCCCCTCGGCGCGGAACAGCGGGCCTATCTTCCGTCGCTGGTTTTCGGTGATTTGCGGATGAGCGCCGCGGTCAATTACCTGGGCGACACCGTCACTTATTTGGATGGCAGCGTCAAGAATAGCGGTGCGAAGACGGTCCGTAGCGTTGAGGTGGAATTGAATTTTGTGGATATACTGAATCAAGTGGTGCTGCGGGAAGACGCTCATCTGCTCTCCGCGCCCCTACAACCGGGTGAAACACGCCCCTTCCGAGTGTCATTCGACCACATGCCGGCGGACTGGAACCAGGCGCCGCCAAGGGCGAAGGCTGTTTACGTGGAATTTTAAGATTTGGTGATCTGGCTATTTGGCCATTCATCACGCCAAGAATACACCGTGAGGATCCATCGTTGCCACTTGACCCCTCACCCCAACTCCCCTCCCCCTCTTCCCTCTCCCCAGGGGAGAGGGAAGAGGGGAGACGGGGTGATAGGGTGAGGGGTTACTTCGTGGTGGTGGCAGTCAGGCTCCTATGAGGGCCTAGCTACCTCAAAAGCATCCGATTTTGCCGGGGAGAATGACGCGAGTTTAAATCGCCAAACGGCAGATTGACCAAATGGCAAAATGTGTTTATCGCCCCAGCTCCAGCCTGCGGTAAAGCGGCAGCGGGAGCCCGGCTTTTTCCATCTTGGCCTGGGTTTTGGTCACTTCGTAGGGAGTGCGGTAAAACTCAATCTCCTTCTGATCCAAATCGAGGATGGCGAAGCCGACGCGCCAGTCTCGGTCGCGCGGTTGGCCGACGGAGCCGGGATTCAGCAGGTAGCGCGTTCCATCTTCCAGCGGGACCGTGAGCGTCAGTCCGTCCGGTGTGGGTGGAATGTGGATGGATTGAAATCGTCCGGCGGGATTCAGTGTGAATCCGCCCTGCAGGTGGGTGTGCCCGAAGCAAACCAGTTGTGACTCAGGGCCGCGCAGCAGGGGAAGGGCTTGTGCCGGTCCCAGAATGTACTCGTCTTCGTCATTGGGCGAACCGTGCACCATGATGAACCCATTCATCACCGCCGGGCCCATGGGGAGGCCGCGAAGGTAATCGAGATTGTGCTGCGTCAGCGTTTGATGCGTCCAGTCCGTCGCCATGCGCGCGTAGGGATTGAACTCCGCCGCGTCATCGATTCCGCAACATGCCTTGTCATGATTGCCGCGAATGACCACCTTGCAGAGGTTGCTGATCTTGTCGATCACCTCATTAGGATTCGGGCCGTATCCCACCAGGTCGCCCAGGCAAACCGCCTGGTCATATTTGCCCGCGGCAAGTTCAAGACAGGTGTATAGCCCTTCCAAGTTGGAATGAATGTCGCTCAGCAGCAGGTAGCGCATAGGAATATGAAGCCGGAGAATTATAGTCGAGAAGGAACCGCGATGCGCAGAAATTTCGATTCAGCGTTTTGTGTTGCAGCGCCGGTATCCCCACCCGCGATCCATTGGCGAAATGCAAAACCCCGGGCGTCCCGCCACTGTGGCATGGGCATCCAGCCCATGGACATGGCCACGACCCGTCGCCCAAAGGCTTTGGGCCGCAGGGTGATGGCCATGCCACGAGCGGCCGGTGGGAACCCCGGCGCTCCAGAGAGTTGCGGCGGTCCTGTTTTTTGACCGCGAGTGCGGAATCCGCTAAAATTCCGAAGGTAAGGCGCCTTTCACGAATGCCTTCCAGGGAGAGACATGCTGCGTTTTCAGACCGCCGGGGAGTCGCATGGTCAGGGACTTATCGCGCTCCTTGAGGGATTGCCCGCGGGGCTGCGGATCGATTTTAATTACGTGAACCGCGAGTTGAAACGACGGCAGGGAGGTTATGGCCGCGGCGGGCGCATGAAGATTGAAACGGATACTGCGCAGTTTCTTTCCGGCGTTCGGCATGGGCACACCATCGGCTCGCCGATTGCCATCCTGGTGATGAATCGCGACTGGGAAAACTGGAAGGAGGCGATGGCGGTAGAGGACCATCCGGAAACTCGCGCCAAATATAAGCCGCTTTCTCCGCCGCGTCCCGGGCATGCCGACCTGGCCGGTTGCCTGAAATACGATTTTCGCGAGGCGCGCTATGTGCTGGAGCGTGCCAGCGCCCGGGAAACGGCGGCGCGAGTGGCTGCCGGCGCCCTGGCCAAGCTTTTCCTCAAGAGTTTCGGAGTTGAGATTGCAAGTCATACGGTCGCGCTGGGTGAGGTTAGCGTTGCTGATGACCATGCCTCGTTTGAGGCTGTGCTGGCTTTGCGTGACCGCGAAGATATCATGCTGGCCTGCGTGGATCCTGACTTGGAAGCTCGGATGAAGGCCGTTGTGGATCGCGCCACGGAGAATCGCGATACGGTCGGAGGGACGTTCGAGGTTATCACTCGCGGTCTTCCTGTGGGCCTTGGATCATGCGCGCAATGGGATTTGCGCCTCGACGGCCAGTTGGCCCAGGCGGTCATGTCGATTCAGGCCGTCAAAGCGGTGGAAATCGGCAGTGGCATTGCGAACGCCGGCGCCATGGGCTCGAGTGTGCACGATGAGATCGGATACGATCGCGCGCAGTCGCGTTTCACTCGCAAGACCAACCGCGCCGGGGGCCTGGAGGGCGGCATTACCAACGGCGAAGATTTGATTGTGCGGGGCTACCTCAAGCCCATATCCACGTTGCGGCGCCCGCTGGAATCGGTGGATTTTGAAACCAAGGAGACCGTCAAGGCCGCGTACGAACGCTCGGATATTTGTGTTCTGCCTGCTGCAGGAGTGGTCGGGGAAACCATGGTGGCATTGGTTCTGGCTCGCTCGCTGCTTGAAAAGTTCGGAGGCGATTCGATGGAAGAAACTCGGCGGAATTATCAAGCATACTCCGACCAGGTTAGGAGGTTTTAACCGGAAATTCGGGAATCGCAATTCCTGGCGTGCCTTTGGGGAAGCAAGGCGGTGCGCAACGCCCAAGGCGCGGTCGCGAATTTCGGATTTCGAGTTTCGAATCTCGAAGATGATCTACCCCATCGTCAAATATGGCCACGAAGTCCTGGAAAAGCAGACAAAACCCGTCGTGGATTTCGACGGCAATCTGGAGAAACTCGTGGCGGACATGTTCGAAACCATGTATGCCGCAAACGGAGTTGGGCTGGCGGCGCCCCAGGTCGGAATTTCCCTGCACCTGTGCGTCATCGATACCACGACCGGCGAAGATCCCAAGACCAAGCTCGTGCTCGCCAACCCGGTCATTGTCTCGATGGAAGGCGAAGTCGTTCAGGAAGAGGGTTGCCTGAGCCTGCCTGATTTCCGGGTCAAGACCGCTCGCCCCGAGCGTGTTACCGTGCGCGCCCAGGACGCGCATGGCAAGGAATTCACCATGAGCGGCGAGGGCCTGCTCGCCCGCGCCTTCTGCCACGAGACGGATCACTTGAACGGGAAGCTTTTTATTCAGCATATCGGGCGGCTGAAACGCGAGTCGATTAAACGCAAAGTGCGCAAGATGATGAAAGCGGGGGAGTGGTAGGTGGTTTTCGGCTGCCGGATTTCGGTTGTTGGTTTCAAATTGGTGAGTTAATTAGATGGAAAGCAGGAATTACCGCAATCTCGAGCTTTGGCAGAGAGCAATGGACCTTGTGATCGAATGCTATGATGCGGCCAAGAAGCTTCCTGCACGCGAAGTATACGGTTTGGTTAGCCAGATTCAGCGCGCAGCCGTTTCAATTCCCGCAAATGTTGCAGAAGGGCAGGGAAGGCAACACCGGGCTGAATTCATTCAACACTTATCGATTGCTAAGGGATCGCTCACGGAGTTGGAAACTCATATTCAGATCGCATGCCGACTACATTATCTCAAGGAAGATGAAGAGCGAGAATTATTGACGCGCACGGCCGAAGTTGGCCGGCTTCTGAATGGCCTGCTGAGATTCCTTCGCAGTAAGGATTCAGCTCCAACGCGTCTCTCTACCGGAAACCGACGACCGAAAACCGACATCCCATGCGTTTGATTTTCTGCGGCACTCCGGAATTTGCGGTCCCCACTCTAGAGCAACTTATCGCACAGAAATTCGCCGTCAATGTTGTGGTCACTAATCCTGATGAGCCGAGTGGGCGCGGCTACGAATTGAAATCGCCGCCCGTGAAAGAAGCAGCCCTGCGGGCGGGGCTGGAGGTCTACCAGCCGGCAAAGCTGAAAGATCCTGCGACTGTAGAATTCCTGTCAAGCCGCCGGCCTGACGCAATTGTAGTCGTGGCTTACGGGCACCTTCTTCCGCCCTGGATGATCGACCTGCCGCGCTTGGGCTGCATCAACTTGCACGCCTCACTTCTCCCCAAATATCGCGGCGCCGCCCCTATCCAGTGGGCCCTGATGCGTGGAGAAACGGTTACCGGCGTCACCACAATGCGCATTGATGCGGGCCTGGACACGGGCGATATCCTTTTAGAGCGCGAAGTGGAAATTCACGATGATGATACCCTTGAGACGCTCAGCGCGCGCCTGAGCAACATTGGGGCGGATCTGATGGTTAAGACCTTGCGCCGCCTCGAGCATGGAGATCTATCCTCCCAGCCGCAGGACCACACCCAGGCGACCTTCGCCCCCATTTTGAAAAAAGAGGATGGGCGGATTGATTGGGCGCTCCCGGCGCTGGAAATTTGGAATCGAATTCGCGGCTTGCGGCCGTGGCCAGGGGCCTACACCCGGTTCCGCGGCAAGACTTTGCACATTTGGACAGCATCACGTCCTGTCACGGGTGAAACCATTCCGCTCGAACCCGGAACGCTGGCCGCGACGCGGGGAAGATTGCGAGTGGCATGTGCACAGGGCAATTTGCTGGAGCTCACGGAAGTTCAGCTTGAAGGACGCAAGCGAATGGCCTCCCGCGATTTTCTCAATGGAACAAAGCTCGCTTCCGGCGACAGATTCGAATGAGCGATTGATTTACTCTTTGAACTTTAGCATTTACCTCTTACCCTTGCAGCATGCCGATTTCTCCGGCTCGAAAAACTGCCTACACGATCCTGCTGCGCCTTGAGTCCGGCCGGGAATTCGCCGTCGATTTGCTGCAGCGGCCCGAGGTTTCAGACCTGAAAGACCCGGACCGGCGGCTGGCCATGGAAATTGTGATGGGCGTGGAGCGCTGGCGCGGTGAACTCGACTTTCAAACAGAAAGGCTCACAAGAAAACCGGTGGTCGAGTTTGATCCCGAAGTACGTACGATCCTCCGCATGGGCATGTATCAAATTCGCTTTCTCGAGAGGGTTCCTAAGCATGCAGTTGTTGACGATGCCGTGGAGTTGGCGAAGGCCGCGCGGAAGCGCTCCGCGGCGGGGCTGGTCAATGCCGTGCTGAGAAAGTGCGAATCTCCCAAAGAGCGCTGGTCAGGCGGCAGTTTTGAAGATCTGTCTGCCGAGAACCTTGAGAGTGTGCGGCAGGCGTTTCCCGCATGGATTCTGCAGCGCTGGGCAGCCAATTTTGGGGGCCCGACGCGACGGGACGACCTGACGGCCCAGCGCCTGGCACACGCATGCCTTGTAACGCCACGGACAACGCTGCGGATTTTGGATGGGGCGGCGGACCCGCGAATTGTGCAAAGAGAATTGGAAGCGGAGGGCGTCGCTACATCGCCCTGCCGGTTCGCAAGGGCGCATGGTTTGGTGGTGGAATCGGGTCAGGTTCAAAACACCCGGGCCAGCCGCGAATCCCGCGTAGCGATTCAGGACGAAGCCTCACAGCTTGTCGCCGAGCTGGTCGCGCCGGAGCGCAGGCAGCGCATTCTCGACGTGTGCGCCGCGCCGGGAATGAAGGCGGGGCAACTCGCTCAGATGCTGGGTGCAGGAGAACTGATTGCCTGCGATCGCAGCGCCTCGCGTCTGCGCACTTTGGCGGCGCTTCTGCCGCGCCAGGTTCCCGCAGGAGTCCGATTCTCGATCGTGCGGTTGGACGCCACAGATTCGTTACCCTTCAATCAAGCGTTTGATCGAATCCTGCTTGACGCACCATGTTCCGGCACGGGCACACTTGGTCGGAATCCGGAGATCAAGTGGCGACTCAGCCCGTATGACATCGCGCGGCTTGCAGACTTGCAGACGAAAATGCTGCGGAGCGCACTCTGTTCTCTGGCTCCGGGCGGGCGACTGGTATATTCCACCTGTTCGCTTGAGCCGGAGGAAAACGAGCAAGTGGTTGGGAAAGTACTCAGCGAATCGCGGGGGTTCCGAACGCTGGGTGTGAGCGAGCTGTCTGCCATCCACCCGCGTCTGGCTCCTCTGTTTGATTTGCGCGGATTTTTCCGTACTCGCCCTGACATTCATGCAATGGACGGTTTCACGGCAGCCGTAATCGTCCGTGAGGGGAAGCAGTAATTATCCTCCGGCAGAGCCGGAGGCTTTACGGCGGCTGGCCCCTCAAAGGGGCCTTACCGCCGCCGGTAACAAACCCCTCACCCAACTCCCCTCCCCCTCTTCCCTCTCCCCTGGGGAGAGGGAAGAGGGGAGAAGGGGTGATAGGGTGAGGGGTCAGTTCGATGCGATACAAGCTCAGGTCTCGATGACTCCTGGAACCGTCAAACTTCGGCTGCCACCC
>JASHTY010000181.1 GCA_030040315.1 Terriglobia bacterium
TGAAACTCATTTTTCGCGGCCATAAACTTCTGCGCGGTGAATCCCTCGCCGCCAGCGGGCGAGGCGGCGAAAAAAAGTCCTTGAAGAACCAGCGCGAAGATGGTGAGGCCGGTAAAATCGCCTCCCGGCGGCGTGGCTTGAAAAAATGACGCACCGTAGTTGTGCTCGACGTTCGAGTAAATCCGCGCGAGGCCTCCCAATCGATGAATAATGACCGGAATGAAAACCGCGTTCGAAATCACAAAGAGGACAAACTGGAAAACCTCAGAGTAGACGGCGCCGAGCAGGCCTCCCAGCGCGGTATAGACGAGGGTGAGGGTGGCGGCAAAAAGAATGATGGAACTGCCGCGCCACCCGAGAATAGGTCCAAGGGATTTCGCCAGCCAGCCCGTGACATAGGCCATCAGCACCACGGCCCAGCCAAAGCTGAAATAAATTGCCGAAACGGAGCGAAAAATTGCCGCCGCGCGACCGTCATAGCGCACCTCAACAAACTCGGCAGTGGAGACAATTTTCAGACGCCGCCAGAATTTCGACCAGATCACCGCGACCAACGGCATCCAGATGGCCCAGGGAATCCACCACCACCAGTTTCCCAGAAGCCCGCCCGAAAACACGAGCATGGTAAAGGCAGAAGCCGATCCCGCTGATGTGAACGTGGCGACGGTTGAAAACCCGATCGCCCACCACGGAAGTGAGCGGCCTCCGACAAAATAGCCCTCCACGCCGCGGCTCGCCCGCCGAGTGAAGTACACTCCAATGCCCAGCGCGAGGAGAGAATAGATGAGCATTACAGCCCAATCGAGCGGCTTCATGATTCAACAATTCTCCTCAGTGCGAAGGATGAGGAATAAATAGAATTTTGATCAAGACGGAAAACATCTCACGCAAAGACGCCAATGCGCAGAGCGTCGCTAAGTATATCTGGTTTGCATGACTCTGCGACTTTGCGAGAGATGGTTCGGTCTTTCCCGCGTGCAGGATTATACGGTCATTTGGCCGCGGGCTCGGCTGGGGGAGACGTTGCTCCGAGGCCGCACTTGCCGGCAAGATCTGCCGCGCCTCCCGGAGCGAAGGAGTGCGCAGCCTCCAGCCACGGGTTTTCGAGCGAATCAAGCTTGAGGGGAAGATTCCAGATGATCGCGCCATCGCCGTACCGGCAGCCGATCTCCAGCGCGCCGCGAAGGATCTTGGGCAGCGGCCTTCCTTCCTTGTGCCACGACGTCTGGTGCGAATAGACGCCGGAGTAAATCGGGAATCGGCCGGCCACCACCACACGGCTGTCTTCCAGCACGGTGCGCAACCCCGCGTTGTGCTCCAGGTTCACCCACCAGAACCACACTCCGTCCACGCAGCCACCAAGTCGGTCGGCAACGCTCTGGTCTAAGTCGTAGATGGTGGGTACGAAAAGCAGGTTGGGATTAATCTCCTGCTTGGCCTGATAAATGCTGCAAATATAGGATCGGGTGAAGGTCTGCGTGCTGATCCCACTCATCAGGTCATCGATGTTAACGCCGCGAAGCGCGGAATACTTTTGGGAGAGCACGGCCAACTCCTTCATCCAGGCGACGTAATCGGTTTTATAAGGGAGGGATGTTCCCCCTTCGCTGGGCGGGATAATCACCGGCCACACGGAAATTCCCGCCGGCTGTGCCGCTTCCAGCAGACGCTTGAAATCGTCATAGGTATAGGGTGGTTTGTTCTCGATGACCTGCGCGATGCAATTAAAATGATACCTCTGAAGAATGCTGATGGTGGCAGGAACATCCAGGGAATCGCCGGCGGCGCGAAGCGGCTCGGCCCAGGCGCATGGAGCATTGCCCATGGCGTGGTCCTTGGGGGTGGGCGAATCCGCGGCAGGCGCCGTCGCGCTAAAACCTAGAAGCATCGCGAAAGTTAGGAAGACTCCATATCGAGCGGGCAAACTCATTCCAGAACCTCCAATTCATCCACCATTGGGAGCAGGGCTTTCCCGTTGAATCAGAAAACCAGCTTCAGCGCCAGTTGGATAATTCGCGGGTTAAAGAGATATCCGCTGTTCTCACCCAGCTTGGGAGTGATGATGGACCCAAACCCCGTCGACGCGGCGTCGGCGATGGGGAAGAGAGGGAAATAAGTTTCGCTCGAAGGCAGATTGAAAAACTCTGCGCGAAGCTGAGTGCTAAACCGCTCATTGATCCTGGTAACTTTGAACAGCGAGAAATCCACTCCGGTTTGATGCGTTGCGCTCAGGATATTTCTTCCCGCCGTCCCCTGCGTGCCCAGGGTTGGAGTACCAAACGCCGCGGGATTGAACCACTGATAATCGCTTTGCGTAATTCCTGCAAGCGGCGCGCTGAGCAGATTCTCATGCTCCACGTTAAAGGCGTTGCCAATCTGGGCCTGGTCGCCGCAATAGCAGCCAACATCAAAGGGCGGGCCATCGGAAAGGGTCATAATCCCGTTTACTTGCCATCCACCCACCAGGCCGTTGACGACTCCACCACGATTCAGGAATCGCTGGCCGCGGCCCAGGGGTAAGTCATAAAGCGAGCTCCAGACGACTCTCACTCTTTCGTCGTAATTGGCGGATCCCCACAGCAGTTTCAAATTGTGCGCATCGGGAGCGATTGAGGAGATCGTGCCGGTTTGAGCCTGGATATCCGAAAACTGGTCTAAGGCGTGGCTGTAGGTGAACGCCACCAGCGTCTGAAGTCCATGGGACAGGTGTTTATCCATCTTAAAGGTCAGACCGTTATATTTCGACATCAAAATGTTGGCGTTTGCGAACATCGTGTCGCCGAAATTTCCGTAGGGTACTCGGTCCTCAATGGGGAAACAGGTTGTCCCCAAAGTGCCGGCAGCGCATTGGGAGGGATAGGTGTCACTGTTGTTCGGGTTGCCCGTCGTCGGAGGCGGAGTCGCCTGATTGAAGATCCACTGAATCGGCTCGCGCAATCCATGCGAACCCTGATAGCCCAACTCCATCATCAGGGTTGGTGAGAACTGATACTGAACGTTCATCCCCCACTGCTGGATATAGGGGTTCCGGGCATTGGGAATCTGCGAAGAGGATGCGGGGCAGTAATTCAGGACTTCAGTTACTACACCCTGCGCATTGACCACCGATGAGGACGGCGCCTGGCAGTAAGGCGCCGGGAACGTGCGGTCGGCAATGGAGTAAGGCGCCGGGAACATCTGGCGAATATCAATGGGCGGTGTGCTTTCCAGGCCAGTGGGCGTGGTCAGAGTGGGCTCGAGAAGCGGGACGTCCTTATACGTCGATCCCTCCAGGTAATAGTTCTCCTGCACATCGTAAAAGATACCGTACCCAGCCCGCATCACCAGGCGGTCGTTGTTGGCCAGGGGACGAAAGGCCAGGCCGATGCGCGGAGCCCAGTCCTTCAGATCGGTGTTAATCAGATTGGGCTGGGCGCAGCAGCCGAACAGAACGCTATTGTTTCCCAACTGCGTGTAGCTTTTATTCGCATACAATAGCTGCCCGCCCGGATAATTGAAATTGAAGAGCCGGCCGCCATCGGAAGTGTCGTGGAAGGGCTCCTGAATTTCATAGCGTATGCCCAGATTCGCCGTCAATCGCGGCGTGACGCGGTAATTGTCCTGGAAATACATCATCCAGTCAGTGCTGCGATCGTTAAAAATGCTGGAGTCGAAGGCGGAAAACGAAGGGACAGCGCCCGCATACCCGAGCAGGAAGTCGGCCAATCCATTGCCGGTCCCCACCGCCCCCGCAGTTTGGCTGAGCAGAGGGTTCTCAGCCGTGTATTTGCCCGTGAAGCTGAAGCTGCCCTGTCCGTGGCTTCCCGTGTCGTTGAAATCCTGGTTCCGCCGGATGTCCGCGCCCATCGACATGCTGTGCCGGCCGTGCGTCCAGGTGAACACGTCGTTCCACTGAAAGATGTTGTTGAGCTCGTCGATGGGCGCCGTTCCGCTGTAGCCGATGCCGGTATAATTCGTGGAGAGGCCGACGTACGGTAATGCGTAAAAGGCGGAGTTGGGATTCAGGTTGGTCAAGCCGACCTGCGCCCAGTAATTCGTTGAGCCAAACGCCGTCTGGTAATCTGAAAGCAGGTTGAACCGGTTGTACCCAAAGCGGGCCTCGTTCAGCATGTTGGGGCTGAAAATGTGCGCCCACTGCAGACTGCCGAGAGATCCGCTTTGCGCGGTGTTTGTACCGGAGAGCGGCATCAGGGCGGGACTCAGCAGCGTCTCCTTCTGGTAGAGCCACTCCGCGTAAATCCGGTTCGAATTTCCGAGGTTTTCGTCAACGCGGGTCATGTACTGATTCATGTTGTTTGTATCAGTGATCACACCCTGGTAGTTGTTGCAGGGCAGAGTGCAGGTGATGTTGGGGGCGGGAAAGAATTTGGCAATGTTGGCGCTGGTTGCTGCGATCATGCCGCTGGGAATCTGGTTGCTGGTGAATGCCGTGCGCAGCACCGGAGTGTTGGTTGGCGAAGCCGGCGCCGAGGCGTTATAGGCCGGATTAGAAACGCCGGAAAGCGGATTGTAAATCGGCTGGGGCCAGTCAGAGAAATTGCCGCTCAGCTCCTGGGTCGTAGGGACCTGCGTCAGGCTGTTGGTGGTGGTTACCTGCCGGCCTCCCTGATAGTCGCCAAAGAAGAAAGTGTGGTTCTTTCCATTATAGAAATGAGGAAGCACCACGGGCCCGCCCAACGTGAATCCAAACTGGTTTTGTTTGAGCGGCGTCTTGAGGTGATAAAAGGGGTTGCTGGGCTGGAGGGCGTCGTTGCGAAGGAATTCCCATAAATCGCCGTGCAGGGCGTTGGTGCCGGACTTGAGTGCCACGGTCACCTGGGCCGAACCCAACCCAAATTGCGATGAATACAAGCCGTTTTGCAGTTGGAATTCCTGAATGGCGTCGGGTGGAGGGATGGTGGAAGTCCGCTGGAATTCCGGATCGTTCATGCTGACGCCGTCGATCATGTAACTCATCGAGGAAGGGCGGGCGCCGTTCACGCTTACCTCGTGCCAATTCGAGTCGTAACCGTGCAGGTCAACGGTGGAGGCGGTTGTGATTCCGCCTTCCAATTCGCCCACTCCGGCGTTCAGACGAATTAGATCGGTAAAGTCGCGCCCATTGAGCGGCAACTCATCCACCTGACGCGTGGTCACCACGTTGCCCAGGGTCGCCGTATCGGTTTGCAGCATCGGCGCGCCGGCCGTCACCTGGATGGACTGGGTCGTCTGCCCCAATTGCATCACCATGTCCACGCGCAGGGTCTGGTCAACTTCCAGAGTCACCGTGGCGACCACTGCCTTCTTGAAGCCTTCCTTCTCGGCTTCCACGCGATAAGGTCCCGGGAGCAAGGAGGGGATGTAATAGTCTCCGGCCGATCCCGTCGTGTAACGGGTTGAGACATTGGTCCCCAGTTCGGTTACAGTTACCTGAGCGGCTGGGACGGCAGCCCCTGAAGGGTCGGATACGTGACCCACGAGGGTCCCATGGGAAGTTTGAGCCAGTCCAGTTCCCACAAAGGGGAAAAGGAGTAAAAACGCGACAAGCAGGGATTTAACGGTCACCCGCACCATCGAGTTGCCCTCCTTTTTAGATCGATGCCGTTCCTGGTTTTTCGGTTCTTTCCTCCAAAGGTTCCGCGTGTTCTATGGTATAGAACGCATAATTTCAACATGGAACTTATACAGAACCTGGGATTCCAAGTCAACAATATTGGAGCCGAATGCGCGGCGAAATGGCAGTGCCAGGCAGTTCCATTGTGCAGAACGCGTAGTGAATATCGCTGTACACGGCGGCGACCGTTGGCTATACTGGCCGGAAGGTGACTTTGACTTATGCCGACGCATCATCACACCTCCGCACCCGGAACAGCCTTTCGATTCGCGGAATCGATTCGTGGAGGCTGCGAACCGAGCCAGGGATACTCCACCGCGCGAGGCCGTTTGTTGAATGCCCTTTCAGGAGGCCGGTAAAATGGAATTGGCGTTGCTGGGTGGCCCGCCGGTTCGAGAGAAGCCCTTTCCGTTTTGGCCGGACTATGGCAGAGAAGAGGAAGAACATCTGCAGGAAGTTCTGCGCAGCCGCAAGTGGGGCGGATACAGCCCGCAGGTGGAGCAATTTGAGAAAGCGTTTGCGCGCCTGCACGGAGCGCGGCACGCCGTGAGTTGTTGCAACGGCAGCGTGGCGGTGGAAGTTGCCCTGCGCGCGCTGGACCTGGAATGTGGCGATGAGGTGATCGTTCCGCCCATAACCTTTGTGGCGACGGCAACCGCCGTGGTGATCTGCCACGGCGTTCCGGTGTTTGCCGATATTGACGCGAAGACGCTGAACCTGTCTCCGGCGGCCGTGGAAGCGGCGATCACGCCTCGCACGCGCGCGATTATCGCCGTGCATTTCGGCGGGCACCCTGCGGATGTGGATGCGCTTCGCGCCCTGGCGCTTCGTCACGGCCTGGCGCTGATTGAAGACGCCGCACACGCGCACGGAGCCACGTGGCAGGGAATTCCCGTGGGGACGTTCGGCTCGGCCGGGACGTTCAGTTTTCAGGCCTTCAAGCTGGCCACGGCGGGTGAGGGCGGCGCAGTGGTGACGAATTCTTCCACGCTGGCGGAGAGAGTGTGGAGCTACTGCAATTGCGGGCGGCGCAAGGGTGCGGGCTGGTTCGAACACTTCACCGTGGGTTCCAATTATCGGCTCACGGGTTTCCAGGCGGCGGTGCTCTCGGTGCAATTGCAAAGGCTTCCGGAGCAAACCGCGACTCGCCAGCGGAACGTGGAGTACTTTCGGGAGAAACTGCGCGGTCTGGAGGGTGTGGTACTTCACGAAAATGACCCGCGCGTGACCAATCATCCCTACTACCTTCTGACGTTGCGCTATCGGCCCGAGGCATTCAGCGGCGTGGACCGTGACCTGTTCCTGCGCGCATTGCAAGCGGAGGGAATTCCGGCCCAGCCGACCTATCCCTATCCGCTGTATCGCAATCCGCTGTTTCGCAAGGAGTCGCTGCCTCCTTGCGGTTGCGGAAAATGGAAGAGCGATCAGGATTACGAGACGCTTTCGCTGCCGGAAAGTGAACGCGTGTGCAAGGACGGCATCTGGCTGGATCACTACATTTTCCTGGGCGACCATCAGGACGTGGACGACGTGCTGACCGCCATTGAGAAAGTCCGCAGGCACGCGGGCACACTCCTTGATCCACACCTGGCTGCGCGGGAATTACGATCATGACCCGAATCAAGTTGGTGGGTCTGGCAATCACCCTGGGTTGCGTTGCCGCCACCGTTACGCCGCTGCGCGCGGCGCGATTTGGACCCTGGACGTTCCGGGAAGATTTCTCCAGCGGAATTCCCGGTTGGCTGGCGTTCCCGCTTTCCCAGGACGTTGGGTACGACCCCACGATCTATACCGAATCGCGGCAAGGTTCGCTGGTATTGGTCCGCGACAAGATTGCCTACGGCGAGCGGCTGCAGCGCGTGGGCATGGTCCGGCCGCTGAGGTTTCATGCGGTTCCGTCCTCATCATTCCACCTGCAATACGAATTATCGACGGACGGCAAAATCCAGGGCGGGCGCTTTCTTCTGGGAACAACAGACGGGGCTCGCTTCGGCGACGCAATCCCCTTTGAAGGCGGCGGGCACAACGTCCGAATGAGCGGGCAGGAGATGAGCCTTCCCTCCGGCGGTGCAGATGTGGGGATCATTATTCTGGAGGCTGAGGTGGCACGGCCTTCCTACGGCTCTCACACAGTGCTGACGCTCCGCTCCCTGGAGATTCAGGCGGAGAAGCCTGTCGAGCTTCGGGTGGATGCGCCGGAACTCGATCGCTCCCCAATCGATAACGTCGCAGTGGCCCGGCAGGTGGTCGAATGCGGAAAATTATTCCGGACCGACGCCAGTCCGATGGCAGGAGCAAAAGTTGCAATCTACGACGATGATGGCCACCTGGTGGCCACTCAGGGTTCCTCCGCTAAGGCCACCGGTTTCGAGATGTTGGCTCCAAAATACTCCGGCCTCTATCGTGCGGAGATCTCAAGCCCCGCGGGGGAGGCGGAATACGATTTTCTGGCCATCGGCGACATCCCGCCCCATCCTCGCGTGCTGCTCACCGCAGAGCGCCTGAACCAGCTTCGTACGCAATCCTACTCCAACGAGCTGCTGGCTATTGTGCACCGGCGCGCCGCGGACCTGCGAAAGTCTCTCGCCTACAACGCCCACGCCGGCGACAATATCCTGCAGCTTCCAACCTTTATTATTCATCCCGGCATTCCGCAGTACTTTGCGCTGATGGAAGGCTATAGCAACTCCATTGCCTTTAATGCCCTCGACTTCCGCATCAGCGGCGACCGCGAGGCTTTTGACGCTGCGCGGCGGGGGCTGCTCACCATATCGCAATGGCCGACCTGGACGCCGCCGTGGTTTATCGCCAAGGGAATTCATACGTATTATGAAGTTGGAATTTTCACACAGAAGGTGGCTTTCGGGTACGACCTGATTGCGGATGAACTTTCCCCGGATGAAAAATCCACCATCGGCGGGGCGCTTTGGAAGCTTTCCGTCTACCCCACCGTGCAGGATTATTTCCTGAACGACCGCCTGCCCATTGACGCCAGCAATCATCAGGCGCATTCGTTGGGGGGAGCCATTGAGGCCTGCGTGGCCTTGCATGGCGACCTGCCGGATTGGTCAGCGAAATTCGGTCCCGCCCTTGCCGGCCTCACCGTTGCTTACGAACGGCTGCTGGCCGGCCTGTTTCCAGGTGACGGCAGCGAAGCCGAACCGGCTGGCTATGAAAACTTTGCCATGGAAGGGCTTTCCTGGGGGATGGCGTCGCTGCACGCTCTGGACATTCGCCCGCGCGGGTACGAGAACATGATGCAGGCCTTCTGGTGGCTGCGATACGCGCAGGTTCGTCCCGACCTTCTGCTCGATACCGGCGATTTCGATGGGGAATTGAAAGGCCATTCCGGCTACGCATGGGGAGCGGAATTTTCCGGCGACCCTTCCCTTCAAGCGTTCTACCAGACGGCCACTGACCTCAGCCTGATGGGCGTCTTGCAATTGCACGATACCGGCAGAACATTGGAGGAAGCGCCCGGCCTTTTGGATTTGGTTTGCTGCACACGGACCGTGCAAGCGCCGCCGGCCCCGCCCTCGCGCATTTTCCCTGGGCGCGGAAGCGCCGTCCTGCGCAGCGGTTGGGGCCCCCAGGACACAGTGATTTCCATCCGCGTCGGCCCCTGGTTCAATCATGAGCATCACGACCAGGGTAGTTTTCGGGTGGCTTCTCAAGGCGAAGAATTGATTGCCGAGGCGGGATACGCAAATTACTACCAGGATCCTTATTATCCGAGCTATTTTACCCAGGCCGCGGGGCACAATACGGTGCTGCTGGATGGCGATGCCTTCAGCCAGCAGGACTACGATGGCCGCTATTGGCCGGGCTTCACGAGTTACGCGAAGTTTGCGGGCCACGTCTTCTCACCCGGAGCGGATTACCTTTCCGCCGACCTTGCGCCCGCCTACAATGATGGAGCGCAGCTAAGCCGTTTGACGCGCAATTACGTTTTCATCAAACCGGGCATCCTGATTGTGCATGACCGTGCGGAAGCCGCTGCGCCACACACCTACTCGTGGTTGTTGCATATCCCGGCGGGAGCGCAGAGGGGAATTGATGGGCAGAATGCGCTGATTCGCTGCCCAAACGCTTTTGCCGAGCTGAGTGCATCCGGCGACAATGCTCAGTGGAAAATGGAACCGCAGCCAGTTCCCACCATCGACTACAAGGATTTCGATCGCATCCCCGTCTACCCGCGGTTTACCTATCGCCTGGATTCGCCTTCCGAGAAAGCCGCCGGATTCCTGGTCGCTGTTCACCTGCAAAAGTCCGGCGAAGAACCCGCACCTCTGCAGCCCCTCACGACTGCAACAGGCGAGGGTATTCAAGACGTCAAGACCGACACCACCGTGCTGTTTCGCACAAAGCCCGGCCCGTTGGCCACTGGAAATATCTCGTCGGATGGAGCCGTGCTGGCCACCACGTACTACAAGGTTGCGGAGATACTGAGTGCGGATGTAAGCCAATTGGAGCGCGACCGGCGTCCTCTAATCGAGTCGCATCCCGGCAGCAATGTGGCGCTTCTCGAATCCCCCGGTCTCGCCGAAATCTATATTTCCTGTTCAGCCGGAACTAATCTAAATTTTTATCCGGAAAAAGCTGTGTCAGAAGTTCTCCTGGATGGCAATCGGATGGATACAACGCAAACCAGTGGACCCATTTCATTTAACAAGCTCGCCGAGGGAGACCACCTTGTCACTATCCGCTATTGATCCGGCATTCCGCGAAGTGGCTGAGTGGAATGTCTTTGACGCCAATGTGCGCGTCGGGCGCTCGGGGGTGCACGGTGAGCAGGCGCTCGAGCCTGATGATTTGCTGCTCGAGATGGATCGCTTCGGCATCCGGAAAGCTCTGGTTTCGCAGTTCGCGGGCGAAGAGTATGACGCCGCGGAAGGCAACCGCCTGCTTCGTGGCCAAATCGGCGAGCGGCTTGTCCCCGCGTGGGCGGTGTTGCCCGAGAGATCGTTTTTCGAATCGCTCACCCTTGCCCCTCCCGCCGCTGTAAGACTTTCATTCGGAGTCCTGAAGCATAACTTCTCACCCGCACCGTGGTGCTCGGGCGAGCTGTGCGAATTTCTTCAGGCCAAATCCAGGCTCGCGGTCATTCAGCGCGAAGACATTTCATGGGAAGCGCTCGCGCAGTTGCTGAGCGATTTTCCCCGGCTGCCGGTTCTGATTCTCGAAACCGGGTATCGTGCCGATCGGTATCTGTTTCCGTTGTTCGAAAAGCATCCGAATCTTTTTATCGACACCTCGATGTATATGGCGCATCGCCAGCTTGAATCCACGGTGGAGAGGTTCGGGCCGGATCATCTGGTCTTCGGCAGCCGGTTGCCGTTGTACGAGCCGGGAGCCGCCCTGGCTGTCTTGGCGACCGCGCGAATTCCCGCCGAAGCGCGGCAGAGCATCGCCGGGGGGAATTTGCGCAGGATTTTGGGGGTTGCCTCCGTCTGAATTCGGGTCTGTAGCGCGGCTCAATGAGCGCCGAGTTTGGTAGCACAGGCGTCCCGCCTGCCAAGGTGGCACGGCCATCTTGGGCGTGCGCATGGGCAGGATGCCCATGCCACACGACAACGCATGAAATCACCTTTCCCTATCTACGATTGCCACGGCCACCTGGGCGTACATCCCGATTTTCCCGCTTGCAAATACGCGCCGGAGGAAATGATCCAAGTGATGGACCACCTGAATATCGAGGTTCTGGCCATCACCTCGACGCTCGCCTGCTATTCGGACTGCCCGCGCGGGAACGCCGAAGTGGCGGAAGTATTAAAAAATTATCCCAAGCGTTTTCGCGGTTACGTCACCGTGAATCCGCGTCCCGCAGGCCAGGCATTGGCGGAGTTACAGATTTGGAGTTATTTCCACACTCCGCCGCTAATCAAGTTCCATCCCGACCTCCACAAGTATCCGGTCACGGGAAGCCAGTATCAACCTGTCTGGGATTACGCCAACCAAACGCGTGGAATTGTGCTGGTCCACACCTGGGATTCCGATCCCAATTGCGGGCCCTTGATGCTCGCGGGCATTGGGCGCAGCTTCCCGCAAGCGAGAATCATCGTCGGTCATTCGGGCGTGACCTGGCGCGGATACGAACAGGCCATGGAAACGGCGGCTTCTGCTCCCAACACTTTTCTCGATATTACCGGCTCACAAAGCCATCGCACCATGCTTGAAAGAATGGTGGCCCGGGTGGGAGCGGAACGCATTCTGTTTGGCTCGGACATGCCCTATCTGGAAGCCGCCATGGCGCTGGGGCGAGTTCTGTCCGCAAGAATCCCGGACAGCGACAAGGAAAAGATTTTCAGAACGAATTTCCGGAGGCTGATCGGGGAAGACGGGTCGTAGGTGCGGCCATCGCCGCCTGGATGCCGCGGGTACGAAAACGAAGGGCCGGAAGGGAGTAGAGATAATGGATCGAGTGCGAATTGGGGTCATCGGGCTTGGAACCATGGGCACGCAGTACACCAAAATCTATTCCGCTCACCCCCTGGCGGAAGTTGTAGCGGTCAGCGCGCTTAAGCAGGAACAAATCGACAAGATTAAGTCGGAATTCGGCGTCGCCAACGGCTACACCGATTATCGGAAAATGCTCGAGCGGAATGACCTGGATGCGGTCGTTGTGGCCACACCTGACCGCTACCACTTTGAGCCCTCGCGCGCGGTCCTGGAATCCGGCAAGCACGCCCTGGTGGAGAAGCCTTTCACCACCAAAACCTCTGAGGCAGATGAGTTGATTCGCATCTCGCAGCGCACCGGCAAGTTTATTCAGGTGGCGTTCAATCATCGCTGGCTTTCCGCCTATTACCAGGCGAAAGGGACGATTTCACGCGGTGAAATCGGCATGCCGCTTGCCGGATATGCGCGCAAGAACGATACGATCTGGGTCGCGACCGAACACGTCACCTGGGCCGGTGACACCACTTCTGCGTGGTTTCTTTCCTCTCACGACATCGACTTGATACGCTGGTGGCTTGAGTCCGAACCCGTCGAAGCACGCGCCTGGGGGCGCAAAGAGGTGCTGGTGAAAAAGGGAATCCCCACTTACGACATTATTCAGGCGCAGGTAAAATTTGCTTCCGGCGCCTTCGTTACCTTTGAGTCTGCGTGGGTCTACCCCAACACTTTTCCTTCGATCGTGGATTCCTTCATGGAAGTCATCGGCACGGCCGGGCACATCCACCTGGACCGCAAGCGTGAGTCGGTGGAGGTCAGCACGGAGAAAGCTTTCACCTACCCGAAAGGCTTTCTGAACGCGGAAATATTCGGCCGCATGCGCGGCGCATTTCCGTCATGCCTGGAGGATTTTCTCTTCGCCGTGCGTGATGACAAGCAACCCTTTGTGACCGCGTTCGATGGCCGGCAGGTGACGGCAACGCTGGAAGCGATTCACAAATCGCTCGAAACCGGTGCAAGTGAAAAAGTCCCTGAGCCGCCCCAGGAGAGCAAAACCGCAAATGAGCGGGGCTGACCTGACGGTCCTTATCGCCTTCTTCACCACCATGATTGCGGTGGGGTTCGCGTATTCCCGCCAGATGAAATCGCTTGACCTCTACTTCGCCGGGGGAAAGCAGCTTTCCTGGTGGCTGGGCGGAATTTCCTTCATGATGGCGTACGTCAGCGCCCTTTCCATTGTGGTTTATGCCGGCCTGGGATACCAATTTGGACTGGTGGCCCTATCGATTTACTGGACCACGGTTCCCGCCACGTTGCTCACCACCTGGGTTCTGGCTCGCCGCTGGCGCCGCACGGGCGTGCTGACCCCCATGGAGTTTCTGGAGAAGCGTTTTTCACCTTTCCTCCGGCAGCTTTTTCTGTGGTCGGGTATTCCCCTGCGCCTGATCGATGAAGGCTTGAAGATTGTGGCCATCGGCATTTTTGTTTCTGCAGGGATGAGAATTTCGCCGGTCCTCGCCATGACTGCCGTGGGACTGATCACGCTGCTTTATACCGTGGCGGGAGGACTCTGGGCGGTGGTGATTACCGTCCTGGTGCAGTTCGTGCTGGTCAGCGCGGCTATTATCCTGATGCTGCCGCTTGCCTGGCGATTCATGGGGAGCTGGCAGCATTTCCTGTCCGCCGTGCCTCAGGATTTTCTGAAGCCCGCGCACCCCCCTTACACCTGGAGTTACGTAGGCGCGTTCATTGTTCTTAGCACGCTGTCACTGGCCGGCAACTGGTCGCTCATTCAAAGGTTTTATTCCGCGCGCACCGACCAGGAAGCGCGCGGAGTGGGATGGTTTGCGAGCCTTTTGTTCCTGGTTCTGCCGCCCGTTTGGATTCTTACCGGAATGTTCGCGCGCGCGTTCATCGCGCCCCGGGGTTTTGATCCCCAGACGATTTATGCCCGCTTGAGCGTGGAGCTGCTTCCGCCTGGGATGCTGGGCTTGTTGATCGCAGCCTTGTTTTCTGCGACCATGTCGGTCATATCCTCGGGGTATAACGTGATCGCGGCGGTGCTGACTGTGGACGTTCATCAGCGGCTGATCCATCCGGGCGCGACACAGCGCGAACTGGTGATTGTGGGGCGGGTCTTGACCGCGATTGTGGCCCTGTTTCCGTTGGCCATAGCTCTGTCGGTCACGTACTTCCACTGGACGATCTTTGACACCATGGTGGCGGCATTTGGGTTCTTCTTGCCCCCGACGGTTCTGCCCGTGCTGGCCGGTCTGGTGAGTCGCAGGCTTTCGGCCGGCGGCGCGCTCGCGGGATTCATCGCCGGGATCGGTGCCGGCCTGGCGTTTCTCGCCTATAAAGTTGCGGCTAAACCCGCCAGCCTGAGTGAATTTCAGGCAGCCAGCATCGTGATCCCCACAGCGATTACTTTATTGGCGCTGGTGATTTCAGCCTGGGCGTTTCCCGTGCGCGGGGAGGCGGCAAAGCGAGCCTCGGACTTCTTTAACCTGCTTGCCTCGCCTTCCGCTTCCGCACACCAAACCGGCATTAACCCTGCGCCGGTGGCAGGCGTGGTGGTCGGCCTGATGGGATTGGTGCTGCTGGCGGTGGGTTCCGGAGCCTTCACGCATCATCTTTATGCCTTGACTCTTGAAACCGGTGCGGTGTTCGTTGCCATCGGAGTCTTGATGGCTGGGCCGCGCTACCTCCTGCGGCGAACGTGATTTCAGCGGGCGGGACAAGAAACTGGCTGCCGCATTCTGAGAGGATGGGGGCCATTGCGTGAATAATTCTCTCAAAAACCCGGCCCTGAAGGCCGGAGTTGCCAAAGTCGAAATCACCCCGCCCGCCGGCGAGCGCCTGTGGGGTTACGCGGACCGCACGGGCATTTCCACGGGTGTTCTCGACCCGCTGTGGGCTAGAGTTCTGGTACTCGAATCCGGTGAGAAGCGCCTGGCCCTGGTGGCTCTTGACCTGGGACGGTGTTTCGGCCCCGCCTCTCTGGCGCAACTTAAGGGGAGTTTGGAGAGGCTTGGTGGCGTCTCGTGTGCGGTATTGGCCGCCTCCCATACTCATTCCGGGCCGGTCGTGAAGGATGAGTATCCCGACAGCCATCCACCGGCGTGGGAGGCTGCGGCCCTTGAGAGAATCGCCGATGCTTTGACGACAGCACACGAAAGCGCGGAAGATGTGAGCATCGGTACGGGCTATGGAACCGTCCGAATCGGCCACAATCGCCGGCAAGTGAACGACGACGGAACGGTGACCTGGGTACCCCGCAATCGTGAAATGCGCGAAACATCACCCGAGGATCCGACCATTTCCATTCTTCGCGTTGACACGCGTGATGCTCGCCCGCTGGCGATTGTAATAAATTACGCCTGCCATCCGGTCATTTTCGGCGCGGACAATCTTGAGTACTCAGCGGATTTTCCCGGCGTCGTGTCGAACCTGGTGGAGCGCGCCTTTGACGGGCAGGAGGTCTGCCTGTTCTTCCAGGGCGCGGCCGGCGACATCAATCCCTTCCACGCCGTCACTCCACGAGCGAACGATGCGATCGCATGGTGCGATTGGACCGGGGAACGCCTGGGAACTGAGGCGGCGCGTGTCGCGCGGAAAATTACAACCACCCCTGATTCCTCCGCGAGCCTGGATTTTACCGAAGACCTCCTGTCCTTTCGTCTGCGCTGGGACGTGGAGAGTTTCAGGCAGGGTTTGCGCTGCTACGGCGAGCAGTTCTTTGCCGACTTTGCCCCGGTAATTCGTGAGCGCTGGGATTTGCCGGTGGTCACGGCTTTGATCAACAAGCGAATCGCCCTGATGACCGTGCCGGGCGAGGCGTTTGTGAGCTTCCAGATCGACTGGCGCCGCCGCTGCCCTGTGCCCGACGCTTTCTTTGTAGGTTACGCCAACGGCTACTGCGGATATTTTCCAACGCTCCAAGCTGCAACCGAGGGGGGCTACGGCGCCGTCGACGCGACCACGTGGGTGGAAGTGGGTGCGGGCGAGAGGATGTTAGACCATTCTTTGCTGCGGGTCCATGAAATGCTGGGCCGTTTGCAGAGGGCGCCCCAAAATCCGGAGTTCAGAGGCACAGACGCGTAACACCTGAGTTGGACCGCCCCAACTTGCTCTGCGCTATATCTCAGGTTGATTCCCGATGCGAGCAAGGGACACATGAAATCATTGACACTCGCTGTCTACGCTTGCTAGAATGGTGGTTTGTATTTGACCATCCAAGCTAAACAATAAGGAGGCTCTGATTGAGCGAGCCGAAGCACCACTATCTATTTTCGTCTGAGTCTGTAACCGAAGGCCATCCCGATAAAATTTGTGATCAGATTTCCGACGCGGTTCTTGACGCGGCTCTTGCCACCGATCCGCACAGCCGTGTGGCGTGCGAATCCATGGTGAAGGACCACTCCGTCTACGTGGCGGGAGAAATTACCACCAAGGCCTCGCCCAACATTGAAAAACTGGTTCGAGACACTGTACTGAAAATCGGCTACACGGATGAGGCTGGGGGATTTACTGCGAAGAGTTGCGATATCCATGTGAACCTGACGCGCCAGAGTCCTGACATCAGCCAGGGCGTAACGCCCGGCGGGGCAGGTGACCAGGGACTGATGTTCGGTTACGCCTGCAACGAAACTGATGAGCTGATGCCATTCCCCATCATGGCGGCGCACAAGCTCTGCATGCGCCTGGCTGAAGTGCGGCGCAATGGCACGCTGGACTTTGTTCGCCCCGACGGCAAGGCCCAGGTGACGGTGGAGTACGACGGCGCCCAACCTGTGCGCGTAGACGCCGTGGTCGTTTCCACGCAGCACGCGGACAGCGTGAGCACTGAGAAGTTGCGCGAAGGTGTGCTGGAATGCGTCATCAAGCCCGTGATACCGGGGCACATGCGCGACTCCAACACGAAGTATCACATTAATCCCACGGGCCGATTCGTAACGGGAGGGCCGGTGGGTGATTCCGGTTTGACCGGACGAAAGATCATTGTGGATACCTACGGTGGAAGCGCCCACCACGGCGGCGGGGCGTTTTCCGGAAAGGACCCCACGAAAGTGGACCGCTCCGCAGCCTACATGGCGCGGTACATTGCCAAAAACGTCGTGGCGGCGGGAATTGCCGACCGCGCGGAGGTTCAACTTGCCTACGCCATCGGCGTTGCAGAGCCTGTTTCCATTATGGTTGACACCTTCGGCTCAGGCAAGATTGATCAGGCCAAACTCGAAAGCCTTATTCGCAAGCACTTCAAGCTGACTCCGCAGGAAATCATTGAGTCGCTGAGTTTGCGGCGCCCCATCTACCAAAAGACCGCGGCTTATGGCCACTTTGGCCGTCCTGACCCGGATTTTACCTGGGAGAAGACCGACAAGGCCGCAATCCTCAAGAAGGAGGCGGGCCTCTAAATGGCTTCCACCCGGAAACTCGCAGGAGATGTGAAAGACGCCGCGCTGGCGTCAAAAGGCAAGCTGCGCATCGAATGGGCAAATCAGTGGATGCCCGTTCTACAAATCATCCGCAAGCGATTCATCAAGGAGCGGCCGCTGGAGGGTATTCGAATTTCCGCCTGCCTGCACGTCACCACCGAGACGGCGAACCTGATGATCACGCTCCGTGATGGCGGGGCCGACGTGGTCCTGTGCGCCTCCAATCCGCTCAGCACCCAGGACGATGTTGCGGCTTCACTCTGCAAGGACTTCAAGATTCCCACATACGCGATCAAGGGCGAAGACAAAGAAACCTATTACTCCCACCTCAGCTCGGCGCTGGAGCACAAGCCCCAGATCACCATGGATGATGGCGCGGACCTGGTGACGATGATCCTGACCAAGCGCGCGGAATTGGTGCCGGGAATTGTGGGTGGGACGGAGGAGACCACCACGGGCGTCATTCGCCTGCGCAGTATGCAGAATGACGGCATGCTGAAGTATCCCATCGTGGCGGTTAACGATGCGGACACCAAACATCTGTTTGACAATCGTTACGGCACCGGGCAATCCACCATCGATGGAATTCTGCGCGCCACCAACCTGCTCTTCGCGGGCCTCCACGTAGTGGTCTGCGGATATGGCTGGTGCGGGCGCGGCGTCGGCATGCGCGCCAAGGGCCTGGGGTCCGACGTGATTATTACAGAGACCAATCCCACCCGCGCTTTGGAAGCGGTGATGGACGGCTTCCGCGTCATGCCGCTTGCCGAGGCCGCAAAAATCGGCGATGTATTCGTCACCGTCACCGGCGACAAGTCGGTCATCACGGCCGCTCACTTCCGGGCCATGAAAGACGGCGCGGTGGTGGCGAATTCCGGCCACTTCAACGTGGAAATCGATTTGCCCGCTCTTGAAAAGCTTTCGCTCAGCAAACGCCAGACCCGCGAATTTGTAGACGAATACACCATGCGGGACGGGCGCAAAATCTATGTGCTCGGCGAAGGCCGCCTGATCAATCTGGCCGCCGCGGAAGGCCATCCCGCCGTGGTGATGGATATGAGCTTTGCCGATCAGGCGCTTTCCGCGGAATACATGGTAAAGAACCACAAGAATCTTGAGCCCAAGGTTTATCCCGTGCCGGCGGACATCGATCAGAACGTTGCGCGGCTCAAATTGCAATCGCTGGGCATCACGATTGATCGCTTGACCCGCGAGCAGGAGGAATATCTTTCCTCCTGGTCGGAAGGAACGTAGAAACTAAGCCGACAGCTCACAGCCAACAGTTTCGCCGAAAATGCGGCTTGAGTGATTGCTCTTATCTGCCGGCTGTAAGCTGTGAGCCAAAAGTAGTAAGCTTTTTTCCCCATGAAAGAATTCGCCACCTGGGCGCTCGACACCGCCGTTGCTCGCGGCGCCACCTACGCCGAAGTCAGGGTGATGGACACCCGGCAGCGCTACCTTTCCACCAAGAATGGCCAGCCTTCCCAGGTTCGGGACTCGCAATCGCTCGGCCTGGGCGTTCGCGTGATTGCTGATGGAAGCTGGGGCTTTGCTTCCACGGACGCTCTCACGCGTCATGATGTTGACCGCACCGCCGCCCTGGCCGTGGAAATCGCCCGCGCCAGTTCGCTCGCCAAAAAGCAGGCCGTCCACCTGGTTCCGGAGGAAAAAATTCTGGATAACTGGGTCGCGCCCTGCAAGATCGATCCCTTTTCCATTCCCGTTTCTACGTGTCTTGAACTTCTGCTCAAGATCGATGCGGAATTGCGCGCCGTCAGCGGCGTGACGGTGGCCGAAGCGGCAATGGATTTCCGCCGCATCGAGCAGCTTTTTGTTTCCAGCCTTGGATCTGAGATTTATCAGCTCAAGACGCAGACGGGAACCGGTTACGCGGCCACTTCGTTTTTCGAGAGTGAGATCCAGCGGCGATCCTATCCGAATTCGTTTGGCGGACAATATCAAACCAAGGGCTACGAGCTGGTGGAGGAATTGAATCTCCTGCAGAGCGCGCGGCGCATTGCGGAGGAATCCGTGGCACTGCACAAAGCGGAACAGTGCCCCGCCGGCGAGAAGGACATCATTCTCGACAGCTCGCAGCTTGGATTGCAGATTCACGAATCGGTCGGACACCCCATTGAGCTCGATCGCGTGCTCGGTACGGAGGCGAACTTTGCGGGAATGAGTTTTCTGACGCTCGATAAACTGGGTTCATTGCAATACGCCTCGGATATTGTGAGCATCGTCGCCGACGCCACGCCCGCGCACGGTCCCGGGCTCGGCACGTTTGCCTACGACGACGAAGGCGTGCCCGCGCAATGCACGCCGATAATCCAGTGCGGCCAGTTCGTGGGTTATCTCAGCTCGCGGGAGACGGCCGCCGCCATCGGCCGCCAGCGCTCCAGCGGTGCGATGCGCGCCGAAGGCTGGAACCGCATTCCCCTCATTCGCATGACCAACGTCAGCATCCTGCCGGGAACCTGGAAGCTCGACGATCTTTTTGCAGACACCGATGACGGCATCTACATGGAGACCAACCGGAGTTGGTCGATCGACGACCGGCGCTACAACTTTCAATTCGGCACGGAAATCGGTTGGGAGATTAAGGGCGGAAAGAAAACCCGCATGCTGAAGAATCCCAGCTACGGCGGAATTACCACCGACTTTTGGAATTCTTGCGACGCCATCTGCGGGCCGCAATACTGGACGCTGTGGGGGACTCCCAACTGCGGCAAAGGCCAGCCGATGCAGACGATGGGCACGGGGCACGGCGCGTCTCCAGCGCGATTCCGCAAAGTGCAGGTGGGAGTGGCGTACCCGGGCTGATCTGCTGGAAACTGTCATGGTCTTGACCAACCCCTCACCTAAATTCCACTCCCCCTCTTCCCTCCCCAGGGGAGAGGGAAGAGGGGTGATAGGGTGAGGGGTTTCTTGGCGGTGGCGATCAGCCCCTTTAACGGCCCAGCCACTGCAAGGCTTTCGGCCTAGCCGGACAATGATTACTAATTCCTTGAAATGAACCTCACTCGCCAACGCGTGGAAGAAGTTTTCGACAAGGTCCTGAAATATTCCACGGCCGAGGAGACGGAAGCCACAGTTTCCGCCAACTCCTTCGCGCTGACCCGGTTTGCCAACAACACCATTCACCAAAATGTGGCGGAGGAGGGCGCCTCGCTTTCCGTGCGCGTGGTAAGCGAAGGCCGCATGGCGCGCGCAAGCACCAACAAGCTTGATGAAGCCTCCATCCGCCAGCTTTGCGAGGATGTTCTGGCGTTGGCGCGCCTGCAACCGCCCGACCCGCAATTGTTGCCCATGCCGGGGCCGCAAACCTACCGCGCCCTGGGGCGGTACTTCAACGAAACTGCGCAGCTCACGCCGCAGACTCGCGCAGAAACCGTGGCCAAGGTGTTGGAGCGCGCGGAGAAGGACGGTCTGACGGCGGCCGGGGTCTTTTCCAGCGGCGCGGGCGCCTACGGTTTGTTCAATTCACGCGGCATGAAGGCGTACCACGAGGAAACGTCGTCAGAATTTTCCGTCACCATGATGAGCGACTCCAGCTCCGGTTGGGCGAAGAAGACCGCCCCCTACTGGATGGAGCTCGACCCCACTGAACTCGCCGAGCGCGCGGCGCAGAAGGCACTTGCCAGCCGCCAGCCTCGCGAGGTTCAGCCGGGCCGCTACACGGTCATTCTGGAACCTTCCGCCATGCTCGACCTGCTGGGTTTCCTGATTCTCGATTTCGGCGGCTTGGCTGTCCATGAGCAGCGCAGTTGCTTTACCGGCCGCGTGGGGCAGAAGGTGTTCGGCGAGAACATCAATTTCCGCGACGACGTGTTTCATCCCTTGCAGACTGGCGCTCCGTTTGACGGCGAGGGAATTCCGCGCCAGCGCGTCTTACTGGTTGAAAAAGGGGAAGTGAAGAACTTGGTCTATTCTCGCCAGTCCGCGCACAAGCTGGGCGCGCAACCCACGGGCCATGGATTTCCGCTGCCCAATGAGTATCCTGAAGCCCCGATTAATATCGTGATGGACGGCGATCGCTCAAACGTGGATGAGATGATTCGTTCAACCCAGCGCGGCCTTCTGGTGACCCGCTTCTGGTACATTCGCGAGGTCGATCCGTACAAAAAGATTCTGACCGGAATGACTCGCGATGGAACGTTCATGATTGAAGATGGAAAAATCAGCTACGGAGTGAGAAACCTGCGCTTTAATCAAAGCATCATTGATATGCTTGGCCAGATTGAAATGATGAGCCCACCACAGCGCACCGCCGGGGAAGAGTCATTTGAAATGGTCGTCCCCGCCGCCAAGATTCGCGAGTTCAATTTTGCGTCGACGACTAAATACTGATTGCCCGGCTTTGTGGCATGGCCATCCTGTCCATGCGCACGGGCAGGATGCCCGTGCCACGAAGCATCCCTGCCTTGACATGCCCAGCGGCCGGATGTTAGAAAAAAGAATCTACTCTTTGGCGCTATCGTCTAGGGGTTAGGACGTCAGATTCTCAATCTGAAAACCCGGGTTCGATTCCCGGTAGCGCTACCAAGTCTAATCTCTGACAATTCAATCAGTTATCTTCACCTGTGATTGTCGATGTTCTGACAGGCTTTTTTGCTAGTGACCACCGTCTGTGACCACCTTTTGGCTTCCCGCCATGACCCTAAATGCTCGATCAACCGAATCCTGCTCCGGGTGACAGTAGCGGGCAGTTATCGTGACTGAGCTGTGCCCCGCGATCTTGGCAAGGGTGAAGCCATCGCAGCCGGATTCTGCCAAGTTAGTCAGGAAACTGTGGCGCAAACAGTAAATCTCAAAAGGTTTCACTTCGGACAGCTTCGAACCTTTCTTCGTGGCTTCCGAGATATCCGTCAGGGCTTTTGTGTGATACTTCTGCGCCATTCGTTGGACCAAGCGGCCGCACTTCGAGCTATTTTTGAATACGTACCGGCGGTCCCCGCCAGTATCCGATCAGGGATAAGGACTTGCGAGCGTCAGGTACTGGCCAGTATTTGCCGAAAACATTTGAGCTTTTGAGTGATTTCAATAATTCACGAGCCATGGCTTACCCCGGCAGAGGGCGATGCACATAGAATTAATCAGAGTGCATGACAGCAGAATATTACTCTCAGCTCTTTCGCTTGTATGGTATCGATAGCTGTCGGTTGCGGAATGGTGATGTATGCGGCTTGTCGACTCTGAAACAGACCCTCTCTTAACCGCCGCAGAATTCTCTCCATTATCTGAGACGCACACAACAATAAGTGTCGTAGTCAAGCGGCTCCGATGCTCGTAAGACAACATGCCCTTGTACCGCCAGCACGTGTTGTACATGTTGTGTAATTTATGGCCGTCAGCAAACAGATGCTTCAACACGGAACCAACTGCATGTACCTGAACCGCCGTATGTAGCCCGAATATTGCGCCGCGTGATCCGCGCACGCAGAGCTGACCGTTGGTCTCTATGATAAAGCTGCGCTCGAACATCTTTGGCTGCACTGCCGATCTCTTCGCCAGGGCGCCGATCAGAATCAATTTAGATATCGAAACATCTCGATTAGCCTCGGACAGTATGGTTGTTGCGCCTTTCATTTGTGCTGCAGTTGATCGGTGGGCCACAAGGACGCGCAACAAGTCTAACCATTAGGGCGATCGACTAGAAGCCATTGCAAAACCCCGTGCAACTTCATGAAAATCTTGACCAACCCCGAGCGAAGCCAGAAACCAGGAAAATGCAGCGCACTAAGTCCTTTGTTTTCAATAGACCGATTAAGCCACCTGTCTTGGAATCGGGGGTGCGAGCCTAGGGTTCATGTTTTCAATGCCTTATCGGGGGTTTTGCAATAGCTTGTAGATGTTCCGCTCGATGGTATGTAAACAGTGGGCTATTAGGCAGGAGTAATCCGCAAATCGGCGGGCCAACTCCCGTGAGGCAGACGACAATCATAGAACCCATGGCACATCAAGGCCCTTGCGCGGGAACGTGGAAATCGCACGTCTCGATCACATAAAGTTTCTCGTGTGGTGGGCAGAGAGTCTCGTGGCTTGGAAGGAGTCAAACCCCAGACCGTGAAGGCGATCGCGCCGGGCGGCATCCATCTCGCGATGAAGGAGGAAGACTTGGCGAGCTCCGGCGCGGACTTGTTGAGGTGCAACACCTCCACCCGCAAGTATCATCAACGCATCAGAAACATAAGGGCTGAGACCGGACACCGAGGCGAGCATTCGGCTCCGCCGTTCCACGGCCGCGGCCAGAGAGGAGCGCCGCTCGGGCTCACGCTCGAGCACATAGCGCAGGTGCTCCATGCCAAAGGCCACGTGCCGCGCCTCATCGCGGTGGGCGAGTCTTGCGAGCGTCGCGGTCACAGGGTCAGGCGCGAATTGTTCAAGAAAAGTGAGCAGGGTGAGAAACGTTCCCTCGCCCATGACGCAGAGCAGAAACGCTGCGGTGGTAAAGTCCGGCTCCTCCAACAGAGTTTGGAGTGAGAGTTGCCCACTGTTGGCGGTGGTTCCCAGTCCGATGCCTCCGGCTTCCGCGCGCCAGGTGAACGCCTCCGCGTGGCGAGCTTCGTCGGCCACTTGAACGGCGAGCACCTCCACCACCTCACGATAGTGCGGGTGAATGCGCGGGATAAAGCGCGCGGGCACGTAAAGCGCGGCAAACTCATTCTCCGTAAGGAACGTCATGATCTGGGCGAGCGCTGCTTCCAATTCAGCGGGGAGTTTGGGCAAGCTGCTCCAGGGAATGTCTCGCGCGGCAGACCACTGGTTGGCTGCAGCCTGTTTATAGATGCTTGCCAGCTCCTGGGCCCACACGTCGCGTTTTTGGCAAAGAGTGAAAGCAAACTTCGGCCCACCCCGCTCAATCTTCCCGCCCCTTGGCGCCAAGCCCCAATTCGGGTCTGCCGATTCCGCCACATGATTGCCGGGCGCGACCACGGGTGCAGTGCCCGCGCCCTTTTCGATCCGATAGCAATTGGGTCCGGAGCTTCCAACGTAGCAGTGGCCCTCTTCGCGGCACCACGCCCCCAATGCCTCGAAAAAATCCGATGAGTCCGCGCGCACTTCCAGCAGTTCGCCCGCGGTTAACCCGGCGAGCGCCCGCCGCAAAAGCACAGGCGTGCCCTCATGGATGGCGAGATCCTCAAGATCGATCTGTGCTTTTGGAGATTGTTCGGGCATAGAACCTGAATCTTTCGACGGCGCGCTCAAGCTGGCCGTAGCCGGTCGTGCGGGCGGGCAGCCACCGTTTCAAGCCCTCGAGTTCCATCAACGCGCGCACTTCCGGGTCCTCGAAGGACATGCCCAACAGGGTCTCCACAAAAGGCTGCCAGCGCTCCCGCATCAGGTCAGCCCGAACTGTGAAGTTGCAATGATCAAAGTGTGCGGTAGACGCCAGTATGCGCGTTGTTCCGGGGTCGAGTGTGCCTTCATTGATGAACACCGTGTAGTTCCCGTCCAGCAGGCAGGCTGCGTCCACCTTTCCTGCGGCCAACGCCCGCGCCGCATCGCGCTCGCCGCCTACGTGGTCGCCGTGTTTGCCGACCATGACATTATGGTACAGAACGTGGCACTGCTCTCCCGGGACCACTCCGGCCTCGGCCAGCAGCAAGAGCGGAATCAGAGTCGCTTGCGGGGAATCGGACGCGCCTACAGCAATGGTCTTCCCTTTGAGATCACCGAGACTCATAAAGCCAGAATCTCTACGCACTACAATCTTGGACGTCAGGTCGCGGTCCGAGTCGCGCATGGCGATAGCGCGACATCCCTTTCGACTGTCAAGCTGGCTCTTGACCCAGGCCAGAGGAGAATTCCACGCCACATCAATTTCCCCGGAAAGACTCGCCGCGACTTGGGCATCGTAATTAGAGAAGAGGACGTAGTCGATGGCCGCGCCGTGCGCCGCAAAATAGGGCACGAAGCCTTCCCAAATGGTCACAACCTTCGGATCGTAAGCAACGGCCCCCACGCGCAGCGGGCCGGCAGGGGTTCGAATTGCGGTCATAAGCCAAATCCCTCCTTCTGGGTTAGAACAGCGGAATTCCCAAACATGCTTTGCCCAGGAATTCCTTCAGAACGTCGGTTGCCGGCGCCATCACCGCAGCCGCCTGCGCGTCGCGAAATACCCGCTCCAAGCCGCCCCGTTTTCCATACGCCGACCCTCCCCCCAGTGTCATGGCGCGGGAAGTGACGGCGAGAGCCGCTTCCGCGGCCTTGGCCTTGATGCCGAGGATATCGAGCATCGCTTCCGGGTCGCCGCTTCCGGCGCGGCGCAATGTTTCCGCAAGGTAAGCACGCGCCGACCGCAGCTCCAGTGCCATTTCCGCGGCCAGGAACTGCACGCGCGGAATCGCTGCCAGGGGGGCACTGCCGGCGTGCTCATACTTTCGTGTGGTAACGTGCGCCGAGGAAAGCTGGAATGCGGCGCCTGCGATCCCCAGTGAAACCGCCGCGGCGCCAATTTGAAAATTCGGGAGCACCACCCCCATCATGGTTTGAAATCCGCTCCCTTCGGGCCCCAGGCGGTCCTGGTCGCGCAGTTCCACGCTGTCAAGTTTCATGGGCGCGCTGGCATTCCCGGCCAGACCAAGACCTTCGAAAGATTTTCCGACCTCAAAGCCCCTGGTACCCTTTGCCACAAGATACAGATCTAAATCCGTGGGACCGACGGCGCCCGCCTTGCGGGTGGAAACCACATAGCTGTCTGCTTCACCCGCGCTGGTTACAAAACTCTTTTGAGCCTCCAGGCGAAGCCCGTCGCCGTTCCGCGTGACCTCACTGACGGGCATATAGAAGTGACCCCCCGAGCCTGCCTCACTGAATGCCAGCGTCGTCAGGTGTTCGCCGCGCGCGATGGCTGGAAGCAGGCTTCGTTTGAGCTCGTTGCTGCCCTTGGCCACGATCACTGCCGTTCCACAGCAATGCATCAGAGTAACCATGGCGGTCGAGGCGCATGCTGCGCCGAGCGTCTCAAGCGCCCGAGCCGCATCGGCCATACTGCCGCCGGCCCCTCCATACTCGACGGGGACGGTAAGCCCCAAAAGGCCGGCTCGGCCTAGTTCCTGAATATTCAATCGCGGAAAACTGCGCGAGAGGTCAACTTCGTCAGCACGGGGAGCCAAAACTTCCTTAGACAATCTCTCGTTCGCCGCGAGTAACTCTTGAATAGTCGTCATGAAATAACCTCCGTGGATCTGAATTGATTTGTTGAAGCGCTGGCCTGGGGTAAGCTCGTCAAAACCTCGAACCGACGGCTGCGATCAGCGGCCAAACCTGACTCACTGGCGACAACCCACCAAGGGTTCGGTTGGCAGGTGCGCACGCGTGTCGCTACCCGATGTTGCATTGAGAATGTTGAGGAAACGGCCGCCGGACGTTTATGCTTCAGGCGTTCAAGTGAATCCCTGGGGTTTTATCCGGCAAGGCGAGTGAACGCGGTGGGTCTTGCGCCTTATGACCATTTGATCTGCAACTGCCAAGGTCTTTGCTCCCCTTCAATCGCTGGGATGGCAGGGCGGAATTATACTTTTCCCTATGACGCTTGCCAAGACCGCGAAAACCCGAGACGTTCCTATTGCGGATTGAAGTCACACTCATATGACGCTCCGCCATCAAGCAGGTTGTGCTCCGGCCGACTTATTGCGATAAGCAAGATAATATCCCGCCGGAACTACGAAGACCGTCAGCAGCAGTGAAGCTGTCATACCACCGATCAAGGCGCGGGCGAGCGGAGCGTAGGCTTCACTGCCTTCACCAAACTTCAGTGCCATGGGAAGCAATCCAATCATTGTTGATAGCGATGTCATGAGGATGGGTCGCAGGCGCACCCGGCATGCCTGGTTCAAGGCTTCTTTCAGCGCCAGCCCCTCGCCGATCAGGTGATGAGTAAATTCTACGATCAGGATGCTGTCAGACATGGCGATGCCGGCCAGCATCACGATTCCCATCAACGACATGATATTCAGTGTGGTGCCGGTCAAAGCAAGCGTGATGATTACTCCGCTGATTCCGGAAGGCAGGGCGAGAAGAATGATGAAGGGATCGGTGAAAGACCGAAATTGCGCAACCAAAATCAAGTATAGGAGCACGACGGAGAGCGTTAATCCCAGTGCAAAGCTGCGCAAAGAAGCCCGCATTGCTTCCACAATGCCCGCCAGAGTCACATCAACTCCGCGCGGAATAGTCGTGCGCGAAATGATTCTATCAATGGCCCGGGAGATTCCGCCAAGATCCTCCCCCTCGGGGCGGACATAGATGTCGAGCTTCCGTCTGATTTGCGAGTGGTCAACTTCCGTGGGGCTGTTGAACCGCGTAAGTGAGCTTACCATGTCCAGGCGCGTCGGCCTTGCGAGATTCGCACCGTGCAAAGGGATGGCGCGCAGGTCCGCCAGGTCCTGAACTTGTTTTTCCTGGTACTGGACATTCAGAAAGTAATTGTTGCCGCTCCGTGGATCGACCCACACGTTCGGCGCGATCATCTGGTTCGAGGTGAGAGCAGTGATGACGTTCGAAACTACTTCCGTCTCCGTCAGACCCAACTCGCTGGCGCGCGTGCGGTCGATATTGATTCGAATTGAGGGGTAATCGAGGTCCTGGGGAATGTAAACGTCCGCCACGCCGTGGATTGCGCGAAACTGCGCCGCCAGACCTTGCGCCAGAGCAAAGGACGCCTTTAGGTCGGAGCCCTGAACCTCAACATCAATCGGTGCCGGAGCGCCGGAATTCAAGACACCGTCGATCAGGCTCCCTGAGGCAAAAAAAGCCGACAATTCCGGCAGTTGGTCTTCCATGCGCCGTTTCACTTCCCGAATATACTCGTAGCTACCCACCTTGTGGCCGGATTTGAGATTAACCTGCACAAAACCCGTGTGCATGGCGGAGTTGGGGGAGAACAGGGCGGAAAACCCCGGGTCGATGCCGAGGTTGGAAACGACCATATCCAGATCACCGGGGCGAACGGTATTGTGAATAAGCTGCTCGATCTTGGAAGCTTCTTCCTCCGTCACGCTCAATTTCGTACCTGAGGGAGCCTTGAAGTTGATCACAAACTGCCCGGCGTCTGTGCGTGGGAAAAAGGCCACACCGATTAACGGCACAAGCAGAAACGAGAGGCCAAATGCCGCGAAAAAAAGACCGAGTGCCAGGCGGGGCCGCGCGAGGACGCGAGTAACGAGCCGATCGTAGGCTTTCAGAAGCACTTCGAAGCGCCCGGAAAACCAGGAATTGAATCTTTCGCCCAGGTGCTGCGACCCGCCGTACGCTGCCGCGCCGACCGCAACTGTCGTATCTGAAGCAGCGTGGTGCTCGATGGGCTTTAGAAAATGGGCGCAAAACAAAGGAACAACGCTGAGCGCCACAAAGTAGGAAGCAAACATGGAAAGGACCAAAGCGAGCGCCAGCGCACTGAACAGGAACCGGCTCACTCCATAGAGCAAGGTAACAGGAAAAAAGACCACCACCGTTGAGAGCGTTGCCGCCAGCACCGGCATGGCCACCTCTTTCCCGCCGGTTTCCGCTGCGACTTTCACCGGCTGCCCGTGCTCCACATGGCGGTGGATGTTCTCCAGGACGACCACGGAATTGTCGATCAGCCGCGAAAGCGCCAGCGCCAACCCGCCGAGCACCATGCTGTTCACGGAGCTTCCGCCGAGTTGCAGGGCAATGAATGCGGCGAGAACCGAAAGTGGGATTGAAAAAAAGACTGCCACCGTCGCGCGCAAGCTTCCGAGGAAAACCAGAATCATGATGGCTGTCAACAGCAGCCCGATTCCACCTTCGTGCAGCAGAGTTTCAATCGCGGCCTTCACAAACCGCGACTGATCGAAAACCACACTGGTGCGCAACGAATCGGGGACGTCGTAAAGGCGCTTGATCTGCTTGCGAATAGCATTGACGATGGCGATGGTGTTGGAGTCGGCGCCCTGCTTGAGGATCGGCAAATACACAGCGCGCGCGCCGTTCACGTGCACAAGGTTGTACTGAAGCGCGTAGGAGTCCTTAGCCACACCGATGTCTTTGGCGAGAACGGGAGACTGCCCGATCATTTTGAGCGGAACATCCTCAACGTCCTTTGGGCCGGAAAGCATGGCGTTGGTATAAATGTTGTAGTCGTATTTTCCCAGTTGCACATCCCCGGCGGGTAACAGCGAGTTAGCCTGGTTCAGGGCCCTCACGACGTCCATCAGGCTGAGCTGGTGGGCTTCCAGGTTGTAGGGATCGACATAGAGCATGATCTGCCGCCAGCGCCCGCCAAAGGGCTGGGGGACCGATGCGCCCGGAACTCCCGCCAGTTGGTTGCGAACGTAATTCTGGCCCAGGTCCTTCAAGCGCGCTTCACTCAATCCCTCGCCGCTCAGCGTCACCAGACACACCGGCATGTTGGAAGCGTCCGACTTCAGCACGATTGGCGGATACGTGCCGGGCGGCAAATCCCGCAGGTCCGCCATCGCCAACGTGGAGATCGTGGAGGCATCCGAATCGGGATTGGTCCCGGGATGGAAGTAGATTTTGATCAGGCTCACACCCGGCAGGGACCGCGACTCCATGTGGTCGATTCCGCCCGCCAGCATGAACATTCGCTCCAGGTGGTAGGTCAGGTCGCTTTCGATTTGCTCAGGGGGCATGCCAGAATAAAATGTCGCGACGGCCACCACGGGGATATCAATCGGCGGGAACATATCCACCGGCATGCGCAGAATACTGACCGTCCCAATCACCGCGACCAGCAGGCAGACGACCAGAATAAAGTAGGGCATGCGGATGGCAAAACGCGACATCGTCAGTCCTTTCGAGGTCCGTCCGGTTTGTCGGATTCAACAAGCCTGGGGCGAACTCGCTCGCCCTGGCGCAATTCGGCATGGCGGCCAATGACTACCATATCGCCGTCCTGCAGGCCGGCAAGAACCTCTACCCGGTCGGAGTTCTCTAGGCCCGTGGTCACGTTCACCACGCGGACCGTGTGGTCGGGCCCGATTACGTAGGCGCGCTGTGAATTCGATCCGGCGCCATCGATGGCGTCGAGCGGCACGGTAAGAGCTTTGGGATGATCCTGCATGGTCAGGCGAACTTCCGCATACATTCCCGGAATCAGTACCAGATCAGGGTTGGGAACATCCACTTCCGTATCCATCGTTCGAGTGGAGAGCAGCAGTGTGTCCGCAAACCGCGTCACCTTGCCGTCGAAAGTCCGGTGGATGGCGCCGACGCTTACCACCACCTGCTGCCCCAAATGAATACTCGCCACAGCGGATTCCGGCACGGGCACGATGAGCCGGAGCAGGCCGTTTTCCGAAAGGCGCACAACGGGCATGGCCTGGGTCTGTGAGGAGATTCCGGCCTGAATCATCGACCCGACGTTGGCGTATCGTTTGGTAATGACACCATCGAATGGCGCGGTAATCAGCGTGTATTGCTGAAGGGTTTTCACTCGTGCCTGCTCGGCTTTGGCCACTCGAATCCGCTCCTCGCTCGAAGCAATGCGGGACTTCGCGGACGCCACCTCGGCCTGCGCTCCCAGGTCGCGCGACTCCGCCTCATCCACTTCCTGTTGGGGAATCAGGCCTTTCTCGTGGCGGGCCACGTCCTGGATGCGCTGAAACGACAGGTGCGCGATGTCTTCAGCGGATTGCGCGCGCTTCAGTTCATCCTGGGCGGTTCCCAGGTCGGCGGTGGCTTCATCAATGGACGCGCTGGCCCTCGCCAGGTCGTCCTGCATCTCGGGAATCTCCAGCGTGGCCAGCAGTTCCCCCCTGTGCACCCGGTCGCCGATATCCACCTTAATGTCGCGCACGTAGCCGGACACCTTCGCCATCACATCCACGTCCTGGTACGGCTCAAACTCCGCGGTCAGGGTTAAATCGTTTGAAAGATCAGTGCGGTAAGTCTTGGCAGCGGCAACTGTGGGAACTGGCGCATCATTCGCGGAGCCTGCCATCGCCGCGTCGCCCGAGCGCGCGCAGGAGGTTGTAAGCACCAGTGTCATTAAAGCCGCTGACATCACAGCCAGCCCTGATGTGTACTTTGGACTTTTCATGCCATTACACCCCTGCACAGCGCTTACCGCAATGCGCCCAGTGCATAGTCAAGTTCGGACCTTCTTCCGAGGTACTCATATTTTGCTGAGGCCTCGGTGATCTGGGCGGATGTCTGATTAAGCTGCGCCTGATTGAGTTCAACGATGCTGCCCAATCCGCTGTCATAACGCGCCTGCGCCAGCCGGAGTGACTCATTCGCCTGCGTCACCAGCCGCGCGGCGACGTCGAGCCTCTGGAATGCTTCCCTGGCTTCCAGCCACGCCACCTGCACGTCCCGGGCGACCTGCACGGATAAATCCTGCACGTTCTTTTGCGCGGCATTTGCGCGCGCTTCGGCCTCCGCGTGCCGCGCGGCGAACAAACCGCCGTTCAGGAGAGGAATGTTCACGTTGACGCCCGCTGCGCTGTAGGATTCATGGAGCGGTTGCTCTCTTTCCGGAGCCACGCCCGCCACACCGGCCACGGTGATGGTGGGATTCCACAAGCGCTTCTCCGCTTGGGCGTAGCGTTCCAGAGACTGATAATTCAGCCGCAAGGCGGCCAGATCAGACCGATCACGCATTGCCTGGCTGATCAATCCATTCACATCACCATCAAGGCCGGGCGGCAGCGGTTCGTCGCTCAAGCCAAAGGCCTGATCACGTTCATAACCCATGGCTGCGGACAGACGCGCGTGGCTGGCCCTTTCGTCGTCCTCCGCCCGCGCAAGCTCCAACTGTGCCTGCGACACATTGACTTCCGCAAAGCTGACATCCAGCGTGGAGCGAAGCGAACTTTGCGCCAGCGCCTTCACCTGGCGAAGCGTCAAATTCAGTAGATCCAGATTGGCTTTGGCGACTCTCAGAACCTCCCGAGCGGAAAGAGCTTGGTAATAAGCAGTGTTCACATTCAGCAGTACCTGCGCACGGGTGTTGGCAACGTCCTGGTTCTCCGCCTCGTGACGTAGCCTTGCACTCCTCACCAAACTGGACGTGCGCCCAAAGTCGGTGAGCAGTTGCGATCCCGTGAGGCCGGATGCCGCACGGCTGTAAAGGCTTGAAGTTGGAACGGCGCCCGCCATCAGCGTGGCGTCATGCTGGGCCTCCACTCCGGTAAGGTTCGCGGAAAAGGTGGGGAGATAGGCTGAGTGGGCCTCCTTCACCTGCGCCTCACCCGCCTGCGCCAGGTATGCCGCGGAGGCAAGGCGCGGCTGGTTGCGGATGGCAATGGCCTGAGCGTCCGCCAGTGTTAGGGTTGCGGGTGGTTGCGCGAATACAAGGCTCCCACTGGCCAGTGCCAAAAGGAGCATCAGGCGCAGGCATCTTGAGTTCATCGCGCCGGCCTGTCCGGCTGAGTTTGAGATTTTTCAGCGATGACCGCTCTCACAATCGTCGTGTCGTGCATTTCGATCAGACCGTCCACCACCAGCTTTTCCAACAGGGGCAGAATCTCGTTGACCCGCTCAGGAGTCTCCACAAAGTCAATTCGTACCGGCATGTGTGGGTCCTCATCAATCCCGCTGCCGCGATGATGAAGGTGATGGTGCGACCCGAAGCCCGCCGCCGGGCGGAGCACGGTTGCGCCGGCAACTCCCCGCTCATAGAGAATGGCCATGATTTCCTTGCTCAAATAATCTTTATTGGCAATGGTGTCTTCATTCAGGTAGATGCAGACCTTCTTGGCGGGACCTGGCAGGAGCATACGTCATGTTTCTCCTCTGCGTGCATTTCAATTGTTGCTGAGTAGCGATGATGACCGCCACTGAATACTTCCTGAAATTTGCATGACTCCCATCGTCAGAAATACGTCAGGGTCCTGTTGTTGTCATGAACTGCAGGTTGGGAATTCTGAAGCTAGCCCAAACACAAGCTTCATAAAAATATCAGGGACACTTAAGGTGCTCGGCCAGGTCCCTCATGCTAGAACCGAGAGGTGAAGCATCTTCGGTTCCAGGTGAAGAAGGATCGAGGTATTTCGACAGTTCAAGCAATGAGGTGGAAAATGGGTTCATTCAACGCAAGGAAGCGGTTGGGGAGATGGGTTTTGGCGGCGATGATTGCAATCGCCCCCGTCGCGAGCGCCAAAACCAAAACGCACAAGAGCGATGCGGCTCAGCCGCAGGACAGCATTGAAGTGGTCGGCCACATTCCGCCGGCGAATCATCCGGTCACGAACTTTGTGTCTACGCAACACTACAGCAGTTACTACCTGTACGCGGAGCACGAGTCGGGCCAGGACATCACGCTGATTGATGTGACCAACACCAGCCGGCCACTGGTGCTGGCGGACGTGCCCTACAGCGGGCTGGGTGCTTCCGGGTCACTTGTGGCCGTCGCGGGAACGGCGGCGCTGGTGAGCAGTGAGATGAGCGATCCGCCCCAGGCTCCCCCCCAGAGCTTAAAGATCATGGATTTTTCCGATCCGCAGCATCCCAAGGTTGCGCGGGAGTTCACTGGTGTTACGGCGGTGGGCAGGGACAATCAGCGCGGTCTGGTGTTCGTTGCCAATCCGGAGGGCATCTGGATTCTGCAACGCCATTTCGCCGAAGACCCGGACGTAGAAGCCGCATACGCGAAGCACGTTCTTTACGACCATTGATAGGGGGGATTTTAGTAAGAATTTAAGTGGAGGCCGTTGACAGCTCAACTTTAGCGGGCGGAAATTCGATGCGGAAGATGCTGCCACCGTCCGCGCCGCTTTCGACTCTCACACTCCCTCCGTGGGCGCGCACGACCCATTGGACGATTGACAGGCCGAGCCCTGCGCCGCCGGAATCCCGGTTTCGCGCCTGGTCAATTCGATAAAACCGTTCGAACACTTTTTCCCGGTGCTCGGGGGGAATTCCGGGACCGCTGTCCTTCACCGTCGCAATCACATATCCCTGCGGGTCGATACTCACACAGACGCAGATCGTACCGCCGATGGGCGAATACTTGATGGCGTTGTGAATCAAATTCACAAATGCCTGGCGAAGGAAGAGGGGATCTCCCGCGACCCGGGCGGTTTCGTCGCCCTGCAGGATAAGGCGCTGCTGTTTGTCCTCCATCAGCGGTTCAAGTAATCCGGCCGCATCGCGCGATAGCCCCATTACGGGAATTATGTTGGTCTGAAGTGAAATCTGGCCAGCGTCTGCGCGCGAAAGGGTCAAAAGGCTGTCCACCAGGCGTGTGAGCCGGTTGGCCTCCTCCAGCATGCTACCGATAACATCACGGTATTCGTTCCCTGACCTTCCCTTTTGAAGAGCAATCTCTCCCACGCTGCGGAGGGAAGCCAATGGTGTGCGAAACTCGTGGGCGGCGTCGGCAGTGAAACGGCGGAGCTGCTCAAAGGATTGCTCCAATCGTGACAGCATCTCGTTAAAGACCTGCGCAAGGTGTCCTACTTCATCGTCGTTCTCGATGGGCAATCGCGTGCTCAACCGCTCCAGGCTGATCTTGCCGGCGCGGCGCGCCATGTCCGTGACAGGAGCGAGCGCGCGACTGGCCAGCAGGTAACCGAAAAGTCCTGTTAGGCCAAGCGCCACCGGTAGCCCGAGCAGCATAGCGATCAAAAGCTTCTTGAAGCTTTCCCAGATTTCGAGTTCGCTGTAGGCGAGACGGATCAGGAGCGGACGGCCATTCAGCTGGTGATAGCGGCTGACCAGGCGGACGGGAGTTCCATCGCGAAGACGCGCAAATCTCTCCGAGTAGCCCCCCTGACCTTCACCTGGGAAGGGTTGCCCGCCAAGGGATCGGCCGCCGAGCCGTTCATTCCTGTAGAGCACCTGCCCGGCCGGCGAGAGAACTTCCAGCAACCGTTCTTCCACCAGGCGTGACTGCGGGTGGTTATGATAGTCCTCGCGAAGATTCACATTTCCATCCGGGCCGATTTCTAGCAAGCCTTCGACCGTTTCAATGTCTTCGATCGCGTGCCTTCCGAGTTGTCGCTGCAATTGCCACAGCAGGAGCGCGGAAATTCCGATGCTGTAGATGAGCAGCGTGCCGCCCAGAACGCAAACGTACCAGAGGGTCATGCGCACCCGGATGTGCCTCAGCTTGAACCCTAATTTCATCAGGTCTCCGCGCGAAGGCTGAATCCCACCCCTCGGACCGTCTGCAGGAGCTTGACTTTGAATTGCTGGTCAATCTTCCGGCGCAGGCGCGCGATGTGAACGTCAATGACGTTGTCGAGTGGAGTGTGGCGGGAAATTTCCTTCCAAACGTCTCGGCTGAGCATCTCACGAGACACGACCTTGCCTTGGTTTTGAAGCAAATACTTGAGAATGTCGAATTCCCTGGCTGTGAGGTCTAGAGGCTTTCCGGAGCGCGTGACCACGTGCCGGACCACGTCCATCTCAAGGTCGCTGATCGCCAATCGCGCCCCCAGGTCAGGTGTGCCACGCCGCAGGAGTGCGCGGATTCGAGCCAGCAGCTCATTGTACGCGAAGGGCTTTACCAGGTAGTCGTCCGCCCCCGTGTCCAGGCCGCGGACGCGGTCCTCCGTGGTATCCCGCGCGGTCAGCATCAGGACTGGCGTGCGGATTCCGCTCTCGCGCATGGTTTTGAGGATTTCCAGCCCGCTGCGTCCCGGGAGCATCACATCGAGAATGATAACGTCGAAAGGTTCGGCGTGCACCTGGTAGAAGCCCTCCTCACCGTTGCGGGCCACGCGCACTGCGTAACCTTCCGCGCTTAGCCCATCACGAAGCGCCCCCGCCAGCTTCTGTTCGTCTTCAATCAAAAGGATTTGCACGAGCCCTGCACGCTTGTCAGATGACTTCCGAGTTCCAGATATAAGCCCAGATGGCATTTTTTCCCACTGAAGAATTCATGAAGCGTTCCTGTCTTTTGCGACAGGCTTCTCAAGCCCCCATTATTTCAGATGCTTGCTTCCTATGTTTGGTAATAATCCCTATGGTCTGCGATCGTCGCCTGGGAGGCAGTCCCGAGGAGCCAATAGTGTCGCGCAGAAACGCACCCGCACACCGCAGCTTCTTCGCAGCTCGTGGATTCAATGAACTGGTTGAATGACTGACGACCCCGTGGCGAGATCAGGTGATACCGATTATGCAGCGACATGCACCGGACCCGCGTAAACACTGGCCTAGTAACGCGTTGTCACACTATATAACATTCGGTGAAGGTTATCGATTCTCTGTGAAAGCCGAATTCTCAACCTGAAAACCCGGGTTCGATTCCCGGTAGCGCTACCATCCCAAATTCAGATACTTGCTTCAAAAATGCAACTTGTGCCGAATCGCCTCGGATGCTCGATGGTGCTTGTTAGCGCTCGTCCGTGGCAGGAAGGGGCCACAAAAAGGGCCACACACTTTGTCTATAGACCCAAGCGGGTGTTTACAGAGTGGTGCACAAGGGGAGCGAATTTGAGGAACCCCAAGGCCTGGCGCATTCCTGGCCGTTGATGGTTTGAGTCACTCAGAACACTGAGAAACGATGTGGGGACAAATGGCGCGTAACCGGGTCTAAGCTTTTACTCAAGGGAAAAATTGCCGGTCTGCACAGGTGAGATACTGGGGACGGAGTCGCGCGCCCAGATTTCCAGCGTGTAGTCGCCCGCCGGCAGTTTGTCGGCCGGCAGCTTGAAGATTACCGGGACCAGCGGATTACCCTGGTGCATGAATTCGTTTATAGGAAGCGTGTTTGAGGAAAAGACCTTTTGATGGGTCTGCGCATTCAAAATGTTGAACAGGATTCCCACTTGAGGATTGCTGCTTTCCAAAAGCGGCTCATACACTTCCACGTAGGCCATGGGCTGCGCGCCCTGCCGGAAATGATTACTGCTTGAAGGCACAAGCTGCGCGCCACCCGCGACCATGCCTCACGCTGCTGCCATACTATCACGCATCCACCGAGTGCGTCCGCAAGGTCACCAGGGCATGCACCGTGCCTGATGCTGATCGACGAACCTAACGACACTTGAGCTCCCCGGCCGGATTACGCCCTACTCGGAAGTTGTCGCGGACCGCTTACGATCCGGCTGCCACCCATTACCTACGATCAACGGCGAACTGTTTACCTGGCCTCGCCACCCTGATTCTCCGTGCTATATAAAGGCTCGGCGACCATCTGGGGCTGATGGCCCAACTTCCGAGCTGAGGATGTGCGCGGAAACCAAGTTGCAAAAAGGGGCAAAGTAGGGGCCACAAGCATTTGAAAAATCCCACTAACCCCATGAACCTAAAAGCAGGCCATCCAATTCTCAGTCTGAACCCGCGGGTTGGATTCCCGGTAGCGCTACCATTCCCGAACCAATTCCTTCCTTGAAAACACCAAGGGATGTTCCTAAAATGCCAGCCGAGTTGGCTGATACTCGAAGCCCCATTGTGATTCCGGCAAGGTTATGAACGAGGTTGAAGTCTCCCAGATGGCTGAAAGCTCAGCCATTGACCGCCCCTCCGGAGCGCGCCTTGGTCTCAAGGATGCGATTGCGCTGCTGTTTTTGTGCGCGACACTCCTGGTTTACGCGCGACTTTTTGTAAATTTGGCCAACCCGCCCGACGAGGACGCCGCCATGTTGATGCGTTATGCTCGAAACCTGGCCAGCGGCCATGGGGTAGTATGGAATATTGGTTCCCACCCTGTTGACGGTGCGACGGATTTCTTATTCATGGCCGCCATTTCGGGGCTGATGCAATTTGGCCTTGGGGTTCTTGCCGCTACCCGAGGGCTTATCCTGATTTGTCACGCCCTGACCGTTCTGCTCACCTACATTGCCGTCCGGAAGCTGCACGAGTCGAGCCTGTGGATGGCGCTGTTTACAGCTGTCTACTTCGCGCTGGGGCCCGGCTTTCGGTACGTGGAAGCGGATTTCGGAACGCCGTTCTTTGCCCTGGCGGTCGCGGCCACTTTCTGGCTGGCGGAGGAGTGCCGGCGCGCGCCCCAATCCTGGCGGCACATCGCGGGCTTCGCTTTCACTTCCCTGGTCTTGGGGCTGATCCGGCCAGAGGGAGTATTCCTGGCCGCGCTCATGTTGCTTGGCCTGGTGTCTGTGGTGGGATTGAGGAATTCCCAGAGGCTCGCCCTGTGCTGGACGGCGGTCTACCTCGTCCTGGGAGGCGCCTACTTCGCCTGGCACTGGCGTTATTTTGGATACCCATTTCCGAATCCCTACTACATCAAGGGTGGCAACCATCTGCACTTCGACGCCCTGCGCACATCCATTTTTAACGTGGTGCAGCTTTGTCTTCCTTTCCTTCCGCTTTATTTGCTTGGACTGTTTTCATCACGCGGTACGCGCCGGCTGACCGTGTTCACGCTCATCCCGGTGGGCGGCTTTACGGCAATCTGGGTGCTGCTTTCACGCGAAATGAATTACTTGATGCGATTCCAATACGCGGTGGTGCCCCTGGTTCTGATTGCGTGGCCAGGGTTGGCGGCACAAGTTTGGGAGGATTGGCAACTTCCATCATGGCATTCGATTTCGCCGGATATTCGGCGGCGCGCCCGCGCGGTGGGAGCCATCCTGTCTGTGGCCATTATTTTGTGGCAGATCCGGTTATACCTGAGGAGCGATTCAACGGCCACCTGCAACGCGGAAGTTGCCTTGATGCTGCACGATTATTCGGCCAAGGGTTATGGCCTGGCGACAACGGAGGCCGGCATAGTTCCGCTCTATTCCGGCTGGCGGGCGCTCGACACCTATGGGTTGAATGACCGCGAGCTTGCCCACGGAGCGGACCTAATCGAGCGACTCGACTCGTTCCGTCCCCAAGTCATTGAGATCCACATCACGGAGCTGCACGGGGAGCTTGCGCGATTTGAGGTGATGGAGCGCCGGGTGAAGGCTTATGCCGAACAGAGGGGTTACCGCCTGGCGGCAGCGTTCGGATTGGCCCCAAGTTATGTCTACCTTTATTACGTACAGCCGGACTTCCCGCAGAGTGACGAAGTTGCCCGGCGAATACAGACCACCTGGAAATCCAATCCGCGCGGTTACTACGATTTTGCCAACTTCAAGATGCCGTAGCTGAAGGTATTTGCCATCGTCCCATTGAGCGAATTCCGTAGTGTCACTCGGGTGTGATGGGAATAGGTGAGACCTTCCCTCGTCCGGTTCGCCGTATAATGTTGGCGGGATCAAACGATTTCCGGGGGTGCAACCTTGTGGCGCCGCGTGAAGATGAGTCTGCTGTTTTGCGTTCTGGGAGTCTGTCTGTTCAGCTCGATGGTTCCGACCCGTGGCCAAATAATCGATTCGGCGAAGAAAGTAAAAAGCGCCGCGTGCCCCGGCGATAACGCCGGTCTTATTCTGCCCGCGGGTTTCTGCGCGACCGTCTTTGCCGACCACATCGGTCACGCTCGCCACATGGTGGGGGCGCCGAACGGAGTGCTATATGTGAACACTTGGTCGGGGGGATACTACGGTAACGATAAGCCCGTGCCCGGCGGTTTCCTTGTGGCACTGCAGGACACGACCGGCGCAGGCAAGGCCGACGTCATCAAGCGCTTCGGCGAAACCACGCAGACCGGAGGTAAAGGCGGCACGGGAATCGGCTTCTACCACGGCTCGATCTATGCGGAGATCAACGATAGCATCGTGCGTTACGCGCTGCCGGAGGGCGCCATCGTCCCGCCAGGCCCGGCGGAGACCGTAGTCTCCGGCCTGCCCCTGGGCGGTGACCATCCCATGCACCCGTTCATCATCGATGCCGGCGGATCAATGTACGTTGACGTCGCCACCGCCACCAACGCCTGCCAGGCCAGGAATCGCCAGCTTCATTCCCCCGGCGCCGACCCTTGCCGAGAACTCAATACGCGCGGCGGCGTTTGGCGTTACGACGCGAACAAAACGGACCAGGTTTTTTCACCCGCGGAGCGTTACGCCACGGGAATTCGCAATGCGGAAGGCTTCGCGATCGATTCCGGCGGACGCATTTTCGTAACCCAGCACGGCCGCGACCAGCTTCACGCCAATTGGCCGGAACTTTACCACCCCTCCGAGGAAGCCACGCTGCCGGCGGAGGAGTTGATGCTCCTGAAGCAGGGGGGCGACTACGGCTGGCCCGAATGCTATTTCGACGGCCCGGCGAATAAGCTGGTACTGGCTCCTGAATACGGTGGTGACGGCGGCAAAAAGCTGGGTGTTTGCGCCGATAAGCTCGACCCCGTTGCTGCTTTTCCTGCCCACTGGGCGCCCAACGGCATGACGCACTATGACCAAACCCAGTTTCCGGCCCGCTATCGTGACGGAGTGTTCATCGCCTTCCACGGCTCCTGGGACCGCGCACCCTACCCGCAGGGAGGGTACAACGTGGTCTTTCAACCGTTGCTTAACGGCCAGGCCTCGGGCGGTTGCGAGGTTTTCGCCGATGGATTCGCTGGACCCGTAAAAACTCCGGCGGGCGCGCTGCACCGGCCATCGGGTGTGGCACCGAGAGCGGACGGTGCGCTCTACGTCTCCGACGATATTCGCGGACGAATCTATCGGATCGTCTACGCGGGCGGGTCGGCCAACAGCGACGCCCCGGCGGTTACACCTTGTGAGAGCTTATCGGCTCCGCCGGGTGAAATCGCCACGGCTCAGGCCCAGCCGCCCGAAGGCACACATGCCGATGCCGGCGCGGGCGCCAGTCGCCTCCCCGTGCCCGAAGGCGCAACCGCAGAAATGGTGGCCCTGGGCAATCGCATCTACCACGGACAAGCCGGTGGAGCTGCCTGCACGGGCTGCCACGGCGAGCACGGCACAGGTTCGCCGCTGGGGCCCGACCTGACCTCCAAAAAATGGATGTGGAGCGACGGCAGCTATGCCGGCATCACGAAGGTCATTCGCGATGGAGTGCCGCAGCCCAAGGAATATCGCAGCCCCATGCCGCCCATGGGCGGAGCGCAGCTAACGCCCGGACAGCTCTCTGCGCTGGCTGCCTACGTCTGGGCGCTGAGCCACTAACGACGGGGTAAGCGCACATGCGTGCTATGATATTCTTGCGCGCCGGAGGACCACGATGGATCTGACTGCGGTTTTCAAGAAAGTGCCGGAAGGTTATATCGCTTGGGTTGAAGACCTGCCCGGCGCTAACACGCAAGGGGCAACCCTTGAAGAAGCGCGCGAGAATCTTCGGGAAGCCATTCGACTGGTCTTTGAGGCCAATCGCGAATTGGCCAAGGCTGGCTGAATTCAGAGTTGCGCCCTCAACTTCTGCCCGATTTTTGTCGAAAACAATGCTGAGGAAATATAGTAATGGTTTTCCCTAGAGACTTCGCATCTGCCGCGTGGTAACATTTGTGAGATCGAGCATCGCTCCAGATAGCTGTAAATTTTGTTTTGGTGGTGCGCTGGTGCTCCCCAACTCCAGCCTGTAGGGGGTTACATTGGGAAGGAGCTTATCTCCTATAGCAGTTGCTCCCCAACAGCTCACACTGATTCCCAAGAGACAGGGAAAGCTCATTGCTTTCGGATGGTACGGTGGAAAATTCAGCCACTTAGATTGGCTGCTGCCTTTGCTGCCCCAGTGCCACCATTACTGCGAGCCGTTCGCGGGGTCCGCGGCGGTTCTTCTCAATAGGGTACCGGCACCTGTAGAGACCTACAATGACATTGATGGGGAGGTGGTAAATTTCTTTCGCGTTCTACGTGAGAAAAAAGATGAGCTGGTGCAAGCCATAGCCCTGACTCCTTTTTCTCGTGAGGAATTCTACCGTGCCCTGCCTTCGAGCGGAAAGACGGCGTCATCGATAGAGCGCGCTCGCCAGTTCTTTGTGCGGGCCCGCCAGACCAGAACAGGGCTGGCACAGACTGCCTCGCTTGGCCGTTGGGCTAATTGCAAGAATACTACGCGGGCTGGGATGTCCGGCGTGGTCTCTCGCTGGCTCGGGAGCGTTGAAGCGCTCCCGGATATCGCACTGCGCTTGCTGAGGGTCCAAATCGAAAATCGGCCGGCGACCGACGTGATCAGGCTCTATGATGATCCCGGGACATTGTTCTATTGCGATCCTCCTTATGTCCACTCATCCCGTGGCGACTCGAAGGCATACGGGTTTGAGATGAACGATGCTGATCATAGACGCCTTTCGGCCGAATTGGACCGCTGCCGTGGCAAAGCGGCTGTTTCCGGATACCGCTGCGATCTGATGGACGAACTTTATAAAGGATGGCGACGCGTTGACGCGTCGCCCAAGCAATGCCACTCGATCAAAAAGATTCGAAGGGAGGCACTTTGGTTGAACTACTAGCGGAGGCGACCTGCCCAAAATGCTCAAAGACCAAGTTGCGACCATCTTGCAAGGCGAGTGGGGAAAAGTAAGTTCTCTTGCCAAAGAAGGAAGGATCGCGGACTTTGTCAAAGATATAAAGCTACGCCGAGCAATTCAATCGTCTATAAACTCTCGCGCGAAGACCTACCGCTATGTACTTCCCACGCAGATCGCGGCGAAGCTCGCTGACCCATCGCTTGATAGTCATTGCCTGCAATCCCTAAGGGGAGGAGAAGGCGCATCCGACGCCAGGACGATCGCCCATGACGTTATCGTGCCCTTTGACCAATCGAATGAGAATGTGCTTGGAGGCTCACAGGAACCGTACGTTAACAATCCACTGCGCGTGCCCGAGGTTTCTTCGAAGTATCGCGGTGCTCAGAAATACAAGGACGTCTGGGACCAGCTCTGTGTTGTGCTTAACGCTGTGGAAAATAGGTCAGACAAAGAGTTTACACGCACCGTCTTCCGGCAGGTGCTCGTTGAAATCTACCGACGCCTCTCCACAGTTCGTGTAGTCTATCCTGCGCCTAGGCGGGTCAGCTTGACCAAGTCCCTTGAGGTAATCCGGAGGTTCCTCGCAGAACATTCGGGAGGCGATCGACTCTTAGCACTTTCTTCGGCGCTGTTCACGATTATCGGTCAGCAGTTCCATTTGTATGCCGAAGTCAGAAGGGGCAAGATCACTGCAGCAGACCAGGCCAGCGGCATGCTGGCCGACCTGGAATGCGTGAGCAAGGATGGGAAGATTTTATTCGCAGTTGAAGTCAAAGACCGGCACATTACAATTAGTCAATTAAAGGCCAAGCTGAGTACGATCCGAGAAAAACAGGTATCCGAGATTTTCTTTGTAGCGACACAGGGAACATTGGAAAGCGAACGCACGGCAATCGAGTCTCTCATCGATCACCAGTTTGCAAGTGGTCAAAATGTCTACATAACGGACCTTGAGAGACTTAGTCGTACGGCGCTTGCGCTTGTCGGGGAAGAGGGTCGGCGAGCATTTCTGATCGAAACGTCCAACCAGTTAGAGAGGTATCGATCCGATATCACCCACCGGAGGGCGTGGGCGGGAATCCTCGAAAGATTGTAATGAATCCAAAAGGCCGATGTTTCATCGATCCGCGCAGCGGCCGTTGCGGAGGTCGTTCAAGGCCTCTTCGGCGAGGGCATCGAGCTTGCCCGCCGCGATGTCTTCCTCAATCTGGCGGTCCCATGCTTCAGCGTCCAACTCGGCAAACCACGCTCGAAATGCGGCAAGTTCCCTGGGCGAAAGCTGACGGACAGCATTTTCAATCTGTTCCAGGTTGCTCATAAGGTCAAGCATACTCCAACCGAAATTCAGGCGCAACGTCGCCCGAAACCAAGCACGTAGCGAGGACCGCCGAATTTGCGGTCCGCGTCTTTTCCGTCGCCCCTTGGATTCACTTCGCAGTGGGCTGCAAGGAAGCGATCGTCCAAGTGTGTGTCCAAAAAAATCCCGTCGCAACACTGAAGTGACGCGGACCACAAATGCGGTGGTCCGCGCTACTTCCGGTCAGGCCTGTTCAAGCGGCTGCACGCGGACTTCCACTTCCACGGATTGCCCGCTGCCGCCGAGGGTTAGCCCTTTGACGGGTGGCACGTCGCCGTAGTCGCGGCCCCAGGCTAAGGTAATGTGCGCGTCGGAGGCCATCAGGTTATTGGTGGGATCGAAGTTCAGCCACCCGTTTTGAGGATCAAATACCGAAACCCAGGCGTGCGAGGCGGCGGCGCCCTGGAAGCGCGGCCCGCTGCGAATGTATCCACTCACATAGCGCGCCGAGAGCCGCAGCGAGCGCAGCGCGCCGATCATCAGGTGTGCGAAGTCCTGGCACACGCCCTGGCGGTTGCGCAGAACTTCAGTCAGCGGCGTATCGATGGACGTAGATTTCGGTGTGTACTTAAATTCAGCGTGAATGCGCGCCATTAATTCCTTTACCGCATCGATCAGCGGCCGGCCGGGCGTGAAAGTCGGGCGGGCGTATTCGCGCAACTCGGGCAGTGAAAAAATGAATGGTGAATCGAAGATGAATTCGGATGCGGCAATGGCAACCTCGTCCATCGGCTGAGCCAGCAGTTCACGCACCTGGTCCCAGGACGGCGAAGTTGCGATATCTCCCGCTGCCGGCTGCACATCCACCACGCTGGTGGCGACCGCGGCAAATTTGTCGTGCTTTTCAAATACTGCGAACGTCACCACGTCATTGCCGAAATAATCCAGGCGATTCCGCAAAAACGCCGGGCGCGGCGTGACCTGCAGCGAATGCTCGCGCCGCGTCTGATTGGGCAGCGCGCGGGGCGTCAAGCGTGCTTCATTGAAGCATTGTCCCACAGGCGCGGGGTAGGTGTAGCGCGTTGTATGCGTAATTCGGTAGAGCATAAATGCAGTATTTCCCTGTGAACCCTGTAGCGGCGGTCGCGGAGACCGCCGCCGTAACCGTTACCACGATGCCGTCAGCCGCGCGGGCTTGGCGGGTGTCATGTATTGCGCCGTCAATTCCTCGGAGAAGCCGTAAAGGCTGGCCTTGAGCTGCTGAATCAGCGATTCAAGTGCGGCGAACCGCCCTTCGCCATCCCGCTGGGCCAATTCTTCCGTAATTGCCACGCCCACTTCGCCGAGCGCTTTCGATGCCAAGCCTTCCAGCCGCCGATGCTCGGGATCGTCGCGCTCCACCAGCGAATCCACCTGATGGACCAGCGCGTCCAACTGATACGCCACCGAGCGCGGGTTCGATTCATCAGCCAGGAGCAGTTGCAGCACCAGATCGGTGCGCAGCACGCTCAGGTAGCGCGTGCGATAGGTAATGGAGCTGTCCGCAACCTGAAGCAAGATATTCAAATAGGGTTCTGTCTCGGCGGGAACTTCCGCAATTCCGGCGCGCAGCAACTCCGTCATCTGCAAAGCCCTTTCGAGCCGGCGCCCCATTTCCAGGAATCGCCACCCCGCACCGCGGGTGGTGTTCTCCATCAACAGGCCGGAGAAGGCGGAGAGCGTCATTACGGCGCGGTCCAGCACACTGATGTGAGCGATAAAGCGGTGCTCGGGATTGACGGGGACGGGCCGCGAGAAATCCGCTTCCAGTTGCTGAAGCACTCGCCACGTATCGCTCGAAAGGCGCTCCTTCAGTTGCCATGCCACGCGCCGCATTTCCTTCAGGTTCCATCCCAGGCTCGAAATCCGCGAGGGATCATAGACCATGTCGGTAAGGAATCGCTGCACGTGCCAGCGCTGATCGGAGAGTGATGCGGTGGCGTCTTCGGGCGGCAGAAAGTGAAGTCCGACCAGCAGGTAAACCGCCGTGTCGAGCGAGACGGCGCGGCCAAAATCCTCCTCTGCGGAAAGCGCGGGCAGCATGGCGCGCAGCAGGCGGACGTTCGCTTCCACGCGCTCCGTGTAGCGGCCCAGCCAGAAGAGATTGTCTGCAACGCGGCTGGGCAGCGTGCCGCGGCCGGAATACGGTTCGAGGGTGACGGCCGGTAAACCGGGAGTGGACGTTGGTGACTCTTCAGCACCACCCAGCACCCAGGTATCCTTGCTCGCACCGCCCAGCGGAATGGGAAGCCGCTGCGAAGTGGTTTCCGTCGTAACTCGCGTCAGGCCGCCGGGAAGGACGTTGTAGGTCTGGCCGTCCCAGGCTGCAAAGACCCTTAAGACGACATGGCGCGACGCCAATCCCGCGTCCGTGCGCACCGGCGCGGTGGAAAGCGCAATGCCCTCCTGGGCTACATAGCGCTCAGGATGGTTCTTGATTCGGCCGATCATTTTTTCGCGGGCCGCCGCATCCAGCATCGCGGGAAATTCCAGCCAGTTGCCGAAACTTGGAGACGCGGGCTTGATGACCAGTTCGTCGAGATGCTCCAACACGTATTGGCGGGGCAGTTCCTGCCCACACCACCAAGTGGCTACTGACGGCATGTGGAGCTCTTCGCCCATAAGCTGGCGGCAGAGGCCGGGAAGAAACGCCAGGTGTCCGGCCGCTTCCACCAGCCCGCTGCCCAGCGCATTGTCAACCACTACGGCCCCATAACGAACCGCCTGCACCAGGCCGGGCACGCCCAGCAGGGAATCGCCACGCAATTCGAGAGGATCGCAATAACTGTCATCGAATCGGCGCATGATCAGGTCAACGTGTTCGAGGCCTGCGAGGGTCTTCAGATAAACGCGATTGTCGCGCACGGTCAGGTCGTCACCCTCGACCAGGGGGAATCCCCAATATCCGGCAAGGAACGAGTGCTCGAAATAGGTGTCGTTGTGGGGACCGGGAGTGAGCACCACCACACGCGGGCTCTTGCTCTTGCGCGCGGCCAGGGCAAGCAGCGCGTCGCGGCGCATATCGAAAAAGCGGCCGAGCTGGCGAATACGATATTGGCTGAACACCGTGGGCAGCGTGCGCGCGCTCACCAGGCGGTTTTCCAGCGTGTAGCCGATTCCCGCGGGCGCTTGCGTGCGATCGGCAATGACCCACCAGCGGCCATCGGGCGAGCGGGCCAAATCCGCTGCGTAGGTGTGTAGATAAACGCCTTCGGGAGGCGTGATGCCGAAGCACGGCCGCAGAAATTGCGGGTTGCCGAACACCAGTGCCGGCGGAAGGTGCTGCTCATAAAGCAGCCGCTGCTTCCCGTAGAGGTCCGCCAGCATGGTGTTGAGCAGCGTGGCGCGCTGGAGGATGGCCTTTTCAATCTGTGCCCATTCGTTCTTCGCCATGACCAGAGGAATGGGATCGAGAGGTAATGGGCGCTCGTGTCCCCACGGATCGTTGGAGGCGTTCTTGGAAATTCCCGTCTCGCGCACAAGCTGCGCTCCCGCCTGCCAATATCGATTGAATTGCTTGAAGCCCATCCGGCGAATGGCCACGACAAGACGGCGCCAGTGACGGCGGGGAAAGCCGGAGGGCAGCAGCGCTTCATCCCAGAAGCCGCGAACGGGAGAGTAACGCCAGTCCTCCGCCTGCGATTGGGATTGGGCTAGTGAGATGTCACTCATCGCGTGAATTCAGCGCGGACCTTTCCCCCCTGGCCACGATTCGTGGCCAGCGAAGGTCCAGTCTTGGAATAACCACAATTGATCAAGAAGGTGCGCCTCCGCGCAGATCGAAATTAGGTACTGCAATATTTCACAGTCTTGCAACCAATGAGGTCTGCGCCAGCCCTGGCTGCAGATGTTAGCACATCCGATTCGTGGAAGGATGCTTGCGGCGCAAATCGAGCGTGCCGGGGAATTCTGGATTCTCTTCACACGGCGGCACACACTGGAAGTCCGGGGTATGCCCGAATGGATAGAAGCGCGCGCGGCGGCGGGCCTCAGCTTCATTGGAGTTGACAGGAAAGGTTTCGTAGTTGCGACCGCCCGGATGACCCACGTGGTAGGTGCATCCTCCCGCGGAGCGTGCGCGCGCGAGATCGATTAATTCGATTACCAGCGGAGTGTGAACCGGAATCGTGGGGTGCAGGCATCGCGGCGGCTGCCAGGCGCGATAGCGCACTCCGCATACCATGTCGCCGTGCGTGCCCGTTGGTTGCAGAGGCAGCCGGCGGCCATTGCAGATCACGCCGAATTGTTCGCTCACCAGACCTTTGGTGCGCACCTGCAATCGCTCGACCGAGGAATCGACATAACGGGTAGTGCCTGCGCTTCCGGGTTCCTCGCCCAGCACGTACCAGGGCTCGATTGCCTGGCGAAGCTCAATGTCCACTCCTTCGTAGCATACCTCGCCGTAAGCAGGAAAGCGAAATTCCCAGTGCGGCGCAAACCACGTGAAGTCCAGCGGATAACCGGCGGTGCGCAAGTCGGTGACGACGTGGTTGAAGTCCTTCTGCACGAAGTAGGGAAGCAGAAAGCGATCGTGCAGGCGCGTGCCCCAATGAACGGGCGGCTCCTCGTAAGGCTGCCGCCAGAACCACGCCACCAGT
>JASHTY010000182.1 GCA_030040315.1 Terriglobia bacterium
GTCCGCACCACGCTGCAGGCGCTCGCCGCCGTGCTGGGCGGAACGCAGTCGCTGCACACCAACTCGCTGGATGAAGCCTGGGCCCTGCCTACGGAAGAAGCCGTCACCATTGCCCTGCGCACGCAGCAGGTGCTTGCCCACGAGAGCGGCGTCACGCAGACCGTTGATCCACTCGCCGGCTCCTACTTCATCGAAAAGCTGACGCTTGAAACCGAGCGCGCCTGCTACGACTACTTCCAGAAGATCGATTCCATGGGAGGAATGGTGCCGGCCATCGAGCACGGATATCCGCAGAAGGAAATCCACGACGCCGCCTACGCCTACCAGCAGGCTGTGGAACGCAAGGAAAAGATTATCGTCGGCGTGAATGATTTCGTGAGCGAAGAAGACCGGCCCATAAGACTGCTGGTAATAGACGACAATGTGGCGCGCCACCAGGTGGCGGGGCTCACGGAATTGCGAAAGTCACGCGACAACGCGCGCGCCGCCTGCGCACTCGAGGCTCTGGGCGGTGCCGCGACAACCGACCGCAACTTGATGCCTTACATTCTGGAAAGCGTGCGCGCGTACGCAACCATGGGCGAGATGTGCGACGTGCTGCGCAAGGTCTTCGGGACTTACGAAGAACCGGCATTTCACTAAGCAGCGCAATTGAAACCGCAAGTTGCCATTATCCTTCATAATTCCGCGTTCATCATTTAGAATTCAAGATTGGTATGAAGCAGCCACCCATCCGCGTCCTCGTTGCCAAACCGGGCCTTGACGGCCACGATCGCGGCGCCAAAATCGTGGCGCGCGCGCTTCGCGATGCGGGCATGGAGGTGATTTACACCGGGCTGCGGCAAACGCCCGAGCAGATCTCGAGCGCCGCGGTCCAGGAGGACGTTGACGCCATCGGCATCTCGATTCTTTCCGGGGCGCACAACACCATCGTGCCGCGAATCTGTGAGCTGTTGCGGGCCGAGGGGATGAATGATGTCCTCCTGGTGGTGGGCGGCATCATCCCCGATGAGGACATTCCGGGATTGAAGCAGGCAGGCGTGGCGGAGATTTTCCAACCGGGCGTCTCAACCCAGGCGATTGTGGATTTTATTCGCGCAAACGTGAGGAAGTCTGTACCACGTGGCTGACAAAGGGCAGGCCTTTGATCTTTCCCGAAACACCATTCCCCGAAGAACCGACCGAAGTCCGTAATCCGGCAACCACCCTCACCAAGCGCGCGGCGCGGCGTATCATTCAGCGCGCCTTCGTAATGATGGGCCGGGATAAAGCATTACGGCGGCAAATTCGCGAATCTGAGATCATCACGCTTTGGATTGTGGAGGATTGGGAATTGGAATGGACTGTATTCCTCCATCGTGGAAAATTTGAGGTCGAGCGCCGTCCGGCCAAGCACCCGGACGTCACACTCACCTGGAACACTGCCGAGGAATTCTTTCAGCAGGCGAATCGGCCCAGCGGCGTCGATACAGTGGTCCAAATCGCCCCGCTGCAGGATCGCCGCCGCTTCTTCGAAACTCTGTTGCGCGGATTCTTTACGTACCTTCGCCATGTGCTCGAAAACCCGGTGGATGACGTGGGCGAGAGTTTGATTTAATCCCGGACACCGCACAATTTGCGAAGCATGGAAATTGGTATAAACTGCGACAGTTCGCGAAAATTCCGAAAGCAGTCCAACCTTACGCTATGGAACTCCCCGTCCGCTGGACCTCCACTACTCTGCAAGTGCGTTACGCCGAAACCGACCAGATGGGCGTAGTGTATTACGCCAATTTCCTAGTCTGGTTTGAGCTTGGGCGCACGGACTTCTGCCGCAAGCACGGCTTTGCCTATCATGACATGGAGAAGCACGACGGCCTGTTCATCATGGTGGCAGAGGTGCGCTGCCGCTACAAGGCCCCCGCGCGTTACGACGATTGCATACTGGTCCGGACGCGCTTGAAGGACATGCGCCGGCGGGTTTTGGTCTTCAGCTATGAGATTTATCGCCAGGCCACCAATGAACTTCTGGCGGAAGGGGAAACCGTGCACGTGATCACCGACCGTGACGGGCATCCACGCTCCATGCCGGAAAAATATCAGGAACTTTTCGCTTCCGGACCGAACAACGAGGGGTAAGGGATAAGGGATTCTGTAGACCCATCGGCAATGGACACTCGACGCTTACCTTGTCCCTTATGATTGACACATGCCGCGAACCATTCTTCTCGACGGATTGCGACTGACCCGGCCAGATTTCTACGCCGTGGCAACTGGGGAGCTGGGCGTAAGATTGGCTCTTCACGCAATGGCGGCGATGCGGGAATCTCGTGCCCTAATCGAAAAGATCATTGCTGAAAAGCAATTGGTTTACGGCGTCACTACGGGCGTGGGAAGCCTTTCGACCGAACGCATTGATCCGGCTGCTGCCCGCGAGCTGCAATTGAACGTGGTGCGCAGCCACTGCTGCGGAGTCGGTGAGCCCCTCGATCCCAGGGAAACGCGGGGTCTGCTGCTGCTGCGCGCCAACACACTGGCACGCGGACTTTCGGGAGTGCGCCCGCGGATCGCTGAAATGCTCTGCACATTCCTGAACCACCACATTCATCCGGTTGTTCCCCGGCAGGGCTCAGTAGGTGCGAGTGGGGATCTAGCACCACTTGCGCATGTCGCCCTGGCGTTGATCGGCGAGGGTGAAGTGATGTTTCGCGAAAAGCGTCAGCGCGCCGCCGCAGTACTGCAATCGCTGCGCATTAAACCCCTGACTCTGGAAGCCAAGGAGGGCCTTTCTCTAGTAAATGGCACGCAGGCTATGCTTTCCTTAGGGCTATTGGCCCTGCATGATGCGGAAGTCCTGGCCGCCACAGCGGACGTTGCCGGAGCGCTTTCTCTTGACGCACTGCGCGGCTCCACGCGGGCCTTCGATGAGCGGTTGCACGCGGCGCGGGCGCATCCCGGTCAGATGGTCTCCGCGCGAAATCTGGCCCGCCTGATTCGCGGCAGCACGATCAACAAATCGCATCAAGGCTGCTCACGCGTGCAGGACGCCTACAGTTTGCGCTGCATGCCGCAGGTTCATGGAGCCGTGCGCGACGCCCTGGGTTACGCCGCGCGCGTGTTTGAAATCGAAATGAACAGCGCTACCGACAATCCCTTGGTTTTTTCACGCGAAGCTGAAGTAATTTCCGGCGGCAATTTTCACGGCCAACCTCTGGCACTAGCGCTCGACATGATGGCGCTGGCGCTCACGCACCTTGGCGGAATCGCAGAGAGGCGGGTGGACCGTCTCGTGAATCCACTCACCTCGGAGCTTCCGCCGTTTCTCACACGCTCTCCTGGACTCGAATCGGGACTCATGCTCGCTCAGGTGGCGGCCGCGGCGCTGGCGTCCGAAAACAAAGTCCTGGCTCATCCGGCGTCGGCAGATTCCATCCCGACTTCCGGCAATAAGGAAGATTTTGTGAGCATGGGAATGACCGCCGCGTTGAAGTTGCGGCCCGTCATCGACAACGTCCGGCGCATACTGGCCATCGAGCTCATTTGCGCGTGCCAGGCGCTGGATTTGCTGGCGCCCCTTCGCTCCGGCCGGCTTGCGGAAGAAGCGAGGAAGCGGATTCGCGCCGTCTCGCCGCGCGTCGCGCGCGACCGGCCGCTGCACGCGGACATCGAGCACGTAGCATCGCTGATTTCCGAAGGTGCCATGGCCGAGGTTTCCGAGAGGCTGGGATGACGAAGCCCCTTACCACAGAGCACCCAGAGAAGCACAGGGGCAATATTAAAGCTTAACTCTGTGGCGCTCTGTGGGCTCCGTGGTAAAAGTCTTTCGTGGGACGCTATCCTGTGGTTCCACGGCGAACACATTTTATGCCCGCACTTTCCGCGACCATCATTACCCACAACGAGCGAGCTAACATCGCACGCGCCATCAAATCACTCACGTGCGCGGACGAAATTGTGGTCATTGATTCACAATCTACGGATGGAACACCGGAAATTGCCGCGGGGCTGGGAGCACGCGTCATCACTCACACCTGGGAAGGATTCGCCGCGCAAAAGAATTTTGCCAGCGCGCAGGCGAAGAACGACTGGATCATCAGCCTGGACGCCGATGAGGAGCTGGACGGCCCAGCTCAGGCCGCCGTTCAGGAATGGAAACGCTCGGAGCCTTTCGCTACGGGCTTCCAGTTTGCCCGCCGTGCCCAATATCTCGGCCGATGGATTCTGCATTCCGGATGGTATCCCGACTACAAGCTTCGGCTCTTTGAGCGCCGCCGAAGCCGCTGGCAGGGGTCTTACGTCCACGAGTCAGTGGAAACAGACGGTGTGATCGCGACGCTGCGCGGCGAGATTCTGCACTACACATGCCAGTCAATCGAAGAGCATCGCCGGCGAATCGAATTCTACACGGACCTGGCCGCGCGGGAGATGTTCATTCGCGGTACGAGAGTGGGCCGGATACGGCGCACGCTGTCGCCAGCCTGGATTTTCCTGAATACATACATCCTTCGCCTGGGAATGCTCGACGGCGTGCCGGGGTACCTGATCGCCAAGATGGCCGCGCGCTACGTGCAGAGAAAATACGCGAAACTGGAAGAAATGCGTGAACCGTTTCGCACACGTTCATGACCTCAACTCTTCCCCTGAGAATTGTGCACATTGATACCGGCCGAAGCCTGCGCGGCGGCCAGAGACAGATGCTGATGCTGGCACGCGGATTGCGAGACCACGATCATGAGCAGATGATCGTTTGCGTTGAGGGCAGCAGCGTGGAAAGCCGCGCCCGGCAGGAAGGCTTTCAAGTGTTTTCCCTTCCCCCATCCGATCCCGGCCACGCCTTTGGAATTCTGCTGTTACGCCAGCAGCTAAGGATGTGGCGGCCGAAGATTGTGCATGCGCACGATGGGCGCGGACAGACGATTGGATGGCTTGCTTCCGTGGGCCTGCCCATCAAGCGCGTCGCGAGCCGCCGCGTCACTTTCCTTCCATCAGATGGCTGGACCTATCGGCTGAAGTACGGCCGCACCTGCCACGCGGTGATTGCGGTTTCAGAAAACATCCGCGGACTCTCCGTCCAGGCCGGTGTGCCTCGCGAGCGGATCATGGTCATTCCGGACGGAATCGAAATGCTACGGGACCTGCCGAGCCCCTCTGAAAAGCTGAATCTGCGCAAATCGTGGCGATGCGACGAAGACGAGTTCCTAATCGGTTTTCTGGGCGCATCGACGCTCGAGAAAGGCCAGGACGTCGCCATCGAAGCCATGAATTTGCTCGCAGAACAAATGCCGAATGCCCGCCTGATTCTCGCCGGAGGTGGAGCAGCGGACACTCACTCGGTGCGTGCGCGGGTGCTGCGTCTGGGTCCAATCGAAGACCTCGGGCAACTCATGCCCGGCCTCGACTTGTTTATTATGCCTTCGCTCGCCGAAGGTCTGGGGTCCTCGGCATTGTGGGCGATGTCGTATGGACTTCCGGTCGTCGCCACGCGCGTTGGCGGCTTGCCTGAAATCATAGTCGAGAACGAAACCGGTTGGCTGGTCCCACCAAATTCACCGCAGGCGCTTGCAGAAGCCATTTTGCAGGCTTGCGGCGACCGCGACCGTCTGGCAGAATTCGGCCGCCGGGCGCGCGCACGTGTGGAACGGTTTTCGGCTGATATAATGGTGAGCCGCACAGAAGAGCTTTATCGCCAAATCACCGGAGGCAAACATTGAGGATTCATATTGAGGCAGCGCCGCAGAGTGCCAACACATGTATTACAGGGCCATCCCTGCCCCAACCCGATTGGAAAAGGAATGCGCACGCAACACCATTCTGGCAACACGCAAAGACCATGGGAGTTCGCAATATGAAGCGGTTCACAGCAGCCGCAATCGTTCTGGGCTGTTTTCTCGGCGGCCTCCAGGCGAGCGGCCAGCAGCCGGCTCTCGAAAAGCTCATTTTCAATGTCAGGGACTTTGGCGCGACTGGAAACAAATCCGACGATGCGCGCCCGGCGATTCAGAAAGCCATTGAAGCCGCGGCCGCGAAGGGAGGAACCGTTTATCTTCCTCCGGGCGATTACACTTCCGGCACACTCTTTCTGCGCAGCCATGTGAGCATTTACATTGAGAGCGGCGCCACGCTCTACGCCTCGGAAAACCCCAAAGACTTCGCCGTGCAAAAAGTAAAGTCCAAGGACGCTCTGCTCTTCGGCGAAAAGCTTGAAGACATCACCATTGAAGGCCGGGGAACCGTGGATGGCCAGCAAACCTACTATTGGGCTCCGGATCATTTCGGGGACATTCATGCCCACGCGCTGGAGATGAAGCAATTCGGTCTGTCTGCGCCGCGCAGCTTCCCCACCGGGTTCGGCAAGCAGGAGGATTATCCCCACCTCGTTTGGCTGGGCAACTGCCAAAACGTTCGTATTGCCGGACTCTCATTTCTGCACTCGCCAAGTTGGACGTTTGCTCTCTATGCCTGCTGGCGCGTCGTGGTGGATGGCGTTTACATTTACACCAGCTTGAAAGAAGCCGTTTGGGCCGACGGCATCGATATCGTGAGCAGCCATGACATCACAGTAGCCAACAGCACCATTGAAACCGGCGATGACTGCATCGCCATCGTTTGCGGCATCGCCGAGTGGGGTCCCGATTATCCCACCGAAAACATCACCATCACCAATTGCCGGTTTTCCTCCGCTTCTGCCGCCGTAAAATTCACGGAGGCAGACACGCGCCTGGTTCAGCACGTGCTCGTGAACAATTGCGCGATCTTTAACACTAATCGCGGAATCACCATGCAGCTCGCCACCAGCGGCATGATTCGCGACGTAGTGTTTTCCAACATCACCATGGACCTTCATCGCTTCGACTGGTTCTGGGCCGGCGACGCCAATGCCTTCAACGTTGAAATCCACCGTGAGAGCGAGTGGAACAACGAACCGCCCAAGCCCGGCGAGCCCGGCCCCGGACACATACACGATGTGATCTTCCATGACATGATCGTGCACTGCGAGGGATCCTCCCACATCGAGGGCCACTCGGAAAGCTGGCTGGAGGGAGTGACATTTGCGAACATCAAGTTCTTCATCGCTCACGATCCGAAATCGCTTTACGACATTGCGGACTCCGCCATGGTTTTCAAACGTGCGAGAAATCTGAAGCTCCGAAACGTTGAGGTGCACTGGGAAAAGCCCATGTACGACAAGTGGCAGAGCGCGCTTCAGGTGGAGGACGTCGACGGTCTGGAGCTTTCCGGCTTCCAGGGGAATTCCGCCTGGCCTGAAAAAAATGTTGCAGCGGTTGAATTGAATCGCGTGAGCAACGCCAACGTGAGTGATTCGGTGGCGCCGGCTGGTACGAATCAGTTCTTGAAGATTAAAGGCGCTGAGACTCATGACGTTCATCTTTATGGAAATGATTTTCATCAGGCGCGAATTCCATTCGTCCTGGGGCCGGAAGTGAAGCCTGCAAGCGTTGCAGAGCAGAACAACTTCTTGCCGGCAAAATGACGCCAGACCTCCGTGCTGCAAAATACACTCAGCGAGCACGCTAAGGAAAATAAGGCGATGAGCGAGACGCCAGTATTCTTAATCGACACCGCGAGCCGTTTGCAGAGGTGTGTTGCAGCTGTGGTTCGCGCGCACGGATTCCGCGCGGCGCTGCTGATTCCAGGCATCCTCCTGCTTCCCCCTGGCCAGGCTGAAACCGGGCAGGAAAGCACTCCGTACCTTTTAACCAAAGTAACGGTAGAGGGATCAGCCCGCTACGAACGCTCCGCAATAGCTCAGGCGACCGGCATGAATGTGGGCGCAACAGTTACTCTCGCGGATTTGAAAAAAGCGGCGGAAGAACTGGGTACGCTGGGGATTTTCGCACAAGTCAGCTATCGCTATTCGACGCGCGGAAACACGCTGACCGCCAGCTTCACCGTTCAGGATGCGCCCGGGATGATGCCCTGTACATTTGAGAATTTTCTGTGGTTTTCTCCAAGAGATTTACAGGAGGGAGTTCGGGCGCGTGTTCCGCTCTTTGATGGCTCCGTGCCCGCAGGCGGAAAGATGCTTGATCTGATTGCCGCGCAACTCCAGACCATGTTGGAGGCGCGCGGCATCCGCGCGCAGGTGCTGTACGCGCCCCACGGCGCGCTGGGTGGACCGGTCACAAGCATGGGATTCCACGAGGCAGGTGTTCCGCTTCCCGTGCGCAGACTGGAATTCCCCGGCGTGGCGAAGGTCGACGTGGCGCTGTTGCAGGAGGCGGCGAAGCCTCTTCTAGATAAGGATTACGATCCTTCTTTCGCCGTCGACCTCGCTCATGGTGGCATCCTGCAGGTCTACCGGCAGCGCGGTTTCCTGCGAGCGGCTTTCGGCCAACCCGTGCCGCGACTGATGACCGAGGACCCCATGCCCAACGCCGTTGAAATTACGATTCCGGTTACCGAGGGCGAACAGTACCGCGTGAAGGAAATCACCTGGTCGGGCGAAAGTGCAATTCCCTACGAAGAACTAGGGAAGACGCTGCATGCGACCGTGGGCAATCCATTGGACGCTGTGCAGCTTGAGCAGGACGTGTTGGGGTTCAGCCTGCTCCTCCATCCTAAGGGCTATCTGAAGGCCGACGCGATGTTCAGGCCCGTGCTCGACGATGACGCGCACACGGCCGCGGTGCAGATCCAGGTTCGCCAGGGCGCCCTCTACCGCATGGGCAAACTGGAAATCGCGGGATTGGACGATGCGCTGGCGGCCTCGCTCGTACAGCGGTCCCGCCTCCACGCCGGCGACCCGTACGATTACACGTACTGGAGCCGCTTTGTCGGTGAAAATCAAAGCCGGCTTCCGGTAAATGACTCGGGGTGGAAATTTAATCCCCTGAGCTCGATCAACGAAGACACGAAAACCGTGGACGTCAAGCTGGTCTTTGCGCCCAGGGCGAGCCACTAAGCCAGACGAGGAAGTGGCAGAGGGGATTGGCAGGAGAAAGGCTCTCCATCGCGTGATCATCGTCTTCATTGTGATTGGTCTTTTCGGCCTGGTCTTTGGCAGTTTCTTGAACGTCTGCATCGCGCGCCTTCCGCGGGGGGAATCTATCGTGCTTCCCCGCTCGCACTGTCCGCGCTGCAATCACGCCATCCACTGGTACGACAACATCCCGCTGATCAGCTATCTGATATTGGGCGCGAAGTGCCGCGATTGCCACGCGCCGATTTCGCCGATTTATCCCTTCATTGAGGCACTGACGGCTGTTACGCTCTGCTTGACGTTTTACGTATACGGCCTGGGCCCGGAATTCGTGAAACTCGCGCTGTTCGGAATGCTGTTGATTGTTCTTATCTTCACCGATTTGCTCGGTCGCCGCATCCCGCATCAGGTGACGATTTTCGGAATCAGCATGGGTTTCTTATTGAGCTTTTTCATTCCCGTAGACAATCAGCCCCTGGAGTGGATCCTCCGCCATTGGCATATCTATTTGGATGTACCGATCGCTTCCGTCAGCGGAGCCGTGGCGGGCGCACTGGTGGGCGGCGGACTTTTCTATGCCGTGGGCGAAATCTTCTATCATGCCGGAGGAAAGCAGAAAGAATACCTGGGCTTCGGCGACGTGATGCTGATGCTGATGGTGGGAACGTTTCTGGGAGTGCCGCTCACGCTGCTGACTGTTCTGCTCGGATCGTTGGGAGGCTCGATCATTGCCCTCGCCGCGACGGCATTCAGCCGGCGCCTCCGCGATTATGCCTGGCCGTACGGGACTTTCCTGGGCATCGCTGCGATCTACGCGGGTCTGGACGGCGAGCGGCTGCTCGACTGGTATTTGCGGTTTTCCGGAATGGCGCGTTAGCGTGGTGTGCTGGCTGGCGCAGAGGTGCAATTCAGTCTCTGCATGCGGCATTGCAAACCGCTTAGCAACGCAGACTCCCAACCCCATGAGTCTGCGCCAGCGCGGATCTCGCCATGTCACGTCCCTGAGTACGGCGTGAAATGGGAACGCAAAACCGGTACAGTCGAATTCAGTCAACGGTGGGCTTATTTCGCAAGCCAGCGGCGACCCATTTTAGTGCTGAGAACCTATCATCGAATGCCTAACCTATACGATTACGCCAGGTTCCAAACATACCTGTTTGAGATTGAATTGGCGCTTTGTGGCACCGCACTAAGTGAGTGTGAGGGCCTCCACGCGCATGCGCAGCTTACCGCGGCGATCTACGCATTTCTGAGAGCAACTTCGTTGTTCCGCGCCGCGCTTTCGCTGCTCGAATCCGGCCTTTTGGATGCTTGCGATGTGGTTCGACGGGCGTATTGGGAGGCATGGATGCTAGGTTACGAATTCCGCCTCAAAGGTTTGAGTACTCACGTCGTGCGATGGCATCTTGAAAAACACAAGCACTCAGAGCCTGACGTCAAGATGATTAAGGCATTCGAGGTCTCACACAACATTCCGACTCCAAAGGATGGCACCGACTATGGCGGACTTTCCGAAGTGTCTCATCCGACGAAATCGGCAGCCGAAAATTCCTTCTTGACGGTTACCGCTCTCCACGCCAATCCCGATTCGGAAATTCATCAAAAGCAAGCACGCGACACTATGGCTTGCGAGGATGCGCCGATGATCATGTATCCGCTAATCTGGACGGTTATCGTTGAATCACCCGACATGATCAGTCTCGCGATTAAGCCTGAGTCTGTCCCTAAGGCTTTCAGCTTCGACAACAGCTTCGAGCGCGATCACAGCAGCAAGTAGCGTGATAAAAGGACGGAACGCGGGTAAGAAAACGATATCCCCCAACTTGCGAGAATCGGGCCATTGAAAGGGAGTAGCAGCGGTCGCCACAGTCAAACGGAAAGGTTTGCCTTCGAATTACTGCCTCAACCACTTCACCAGGTTTTGGAAGATCCTTAAACCATCCTGCGAATAATGCGCGGGCAGCGAAGCTCGTTCGGGGTGGGGCATCAGGCCGAGGACCAGGCCGGTTTCGTCGCAGATTCCTGCGACGGCTCCGGGTGAGCCGTTGGGGTTGGCGGGATAATCCATGGTAGGACGGCCCTGGTCATCTCCGTAGTAGAAGACGGCTCGCGTTTCCGCGTGCGCAGCCGCGGCGCAGAGCAGCGGGCGACCTTCTCCGTGCGCGGTCGGCATGCGGAGAATCTGGCCGTCCAGGCCCTCCGTCCAGACACATTTCTGCGCGGAAACGATCAGGCGGATTTTGCGATCTTCAAAACGCGCGGACTGATTCTCAATCAGCGCCATGCCGCGCTGACCGGGCGTGCGGCCGGGCAGAATCCCCGCTTCCGTCAGCACCTGATAGCCATTGCAGATTCCGAGCAGGGGCTTCTTGGCCTCGAGAAAGTGCGTAAGCTGATCGCGCAGGCGGGCCACCAGCATGGTTCCGAAGATTCTTCCCGCACCCAGATGGTCGCCGTAGGAGAATCCGCCGGGAACGATCGCGGCCTGGTAGTCATCCAGCTTTGCCGCGCCATCCATCAAATCTTTCAGCAGCACCAGGTCCGACCGGCCGCCCGCGAGCTCAATGGCCGCGGCCGTTTCTTCATGGCAATTCGTTCCGGGCGCATAAAGAATGGCGGTCGTGGCTTGGATCATTTCACCACCTCGCGAAACGTTCGGCTCCACGTTTCCGTCAGGTTGGCGATCGATTCCTGCCAGATCACGGCATTACCCTCTCGCAGCTTTAGATTCGGTTCAGCCGTGACGCTACCCACGAAAAAATGGGGGACCTTTTCCGGAATTTCGAAACCCGGCGCGGCTTCCAGCAGGCAGGCTCCGATGAACTCGCCAAAAAGGTGGCCGTCGCGGCGGCCCCGAGGAAAGCTTTCGAAATTTACTTCCGCTCCCAGGCCTGACCCGAGCGCGGCTTCGAACAGACGCAGCAGCAGCCCGCCCTCCGCAATCGCTGAGGCGGAAACGCAAGCGCGGCGCGCGTGGAGATTCAAGATGTAATCCCATTGGGCTTTGACTGATTGCGCGTCAGCAGGTTTGAATAAGCGGCCGACGCGGTGGCTGCGGGTATCCGCGTAAACCGTGCCGCCCAGGGAGTCGGGATCAGTAAGGCCGAGCAGCACCAGGCGATTCCCCGCGCGCTTGAATTCTTTGGTCACGATCGCATTCACGTCGTGGACGCGGCCCATCGCCGCAACGGCAAGCGTCGGCGGCACGTCGATTCGCTTCCCTGCGGCCTCAAACGTTCCTGAACTTGAATCCTTGCCGGAAATGAACGGCGTGCCGAGCTCGACGGAAAGGGTGGCGATGGCGTCCACCATCTCCACCAGGTCAAATGCCGTCTCCGGGCGCACGCGCGGCGTGTAAAAATTGTCGCACAGAACCATTTCGCGATAATTTGCGCCCGCCGCCACGGCCTTGGTGATGGCTTCAATCATCATCAGTCGCGCCATGCCGGCGGGATCGAGTTCACCATAAAAGGGATTGAACGCCAGCGTGGTGATAATGCCCTCTGCCCTGCCCCGCAGCGGCGCGGAAACGTAAATGCCGGTCGGCATGCGGCCGGAGGTCCCATATGGCCCCAAGGCGGTGCGCCCCTGCACGGTTGAATCAAATCGCGAGCCCGCGGGGCTCTGATCGCAACAGTGGTAATGGGACAACACATTCGAAACGGCTTTGCCCCACTCGTCGCGCCCGGAAACTTCAGAGAGTTGTGGACGCACTTCAACACGCACCGGCCGGGCCGTGGGAGTGGAATCGATCGGGCAGGCGTTCCACAGAAACGACATTTCCAGATCCACGACTTTTTGATTTCGCCATGTGGCCTCCAGCCGGCGCGTTTTGGTGAAATGGCCGAGAATGCAGGAGGCAACTTCGAATCGGTCCAAGATGGCGAGCGCCTCGTCCAATTTCTCGGCCGGCACAGCCATGAGCATCCGCTCCTGCGATTCGGAGAGAAGAATTTCCCACGCCGTCAGGCTTCGATCCTTCAATGGGACCGTGTCCAGATCGATGGCCACTCCAGTTCCGGCGCCCATTTCGCCGGCGGCGCATGAAATGCCGCCCGCGCCAAGGTCAGTGATGGAATGAATACAATCGCGGTCGCGTAGAATGGGAATGGCGGTGGTGAAGCGGCGCTCCGTGATGGGGTGGCCGATCTGCACGGCGGCCGATTCCTTTTCCAGAGTGTCACCGGTCATGGCTGCGGAGCTTGCAGTAGCCCCGTGGATTCCATCGCGGCCGGTCGCCCCGCCAAACAGCACGGCAACATCACCGGGTTGCGGGCTCTCCTTGAGCGCGTACTTTTTGGGGATCAGGCCGAGCGAATGCCCCAGCGCGAAACACTTCGCATAACCCGGGTGGCAGCGATAGACGGGATGCATCATGGGAATTCCCATGGGATTGGTGTAATACGCCGTGGCGCGAATCGATTCCGATACGATCAGTCCGGGATGAAGCGCTCCCGCGGGCACCTGATCATCCGGCAAGCGCGGGTCCATCGTGCCCATCACCGTGGTTCCGCCGATGGGGTACGCGCCTTTGCCGAAGCCCAGTGTGTCGCGAATCACGCCGCCATGTTTGGTGGCGATTCCACCAAAGGGAGCAATTGAACTAGGGAAATTGTGCGTCTCACCCTTGATCGTAACGACCCAACCGTCAGCGAACTCCATTCCCCCGGCGTTGTCGGTGAATGCCGAGACCACGAGCGGATGATTAATCTGCCGCGTCGCGGCCATCAGCTTTTTCAGCAGGCCCAGGCTCTTCCATGTGGTGTGGTAGCAGTGGTCGCTCCAGCTCTGCACCAGGATTTCCATTTCCGCATCGGTGTAAGGCCGGCCGCGCTCGGGTTCGTGCGACTGAATGACCTTCATCTGCGAAAGCGGCGCGTACCAGGAGCGCTGGCGTGAAAGCGCCGCAAGCTGGTCATCGCTCAATCCGCGCAGCGAGATCGAGCCCACGGGATCAGGAGCGCCGCTCGGTTGCAGCGTGGTTACGATTTCGTTTGGCTCGCGAATCCGTTCGACGACTTTGTTGTAGAGAAATCTTGCCGCCAGGCTTTTGGCCGCCGCATTGTCCAGCCCGCAGAACTGGTATCGGCGGCTGAGCCGCGCAAATTGCAGGCCGCTTTCGCCCAGCGCATGGGCGCCGGCAAGGATGGACGGCGTTTCCGGATCGGTCACCGCGGGGCGATAAGCGATCTCGACAATCGGTCCCTGCTTGGGATCGAGCTGTGGTTTTTCCGCCGCAACCTGATAAAGCGGATTGACCAGCAGCGGCAGCAGTCGCTCAATATTGAACGAGCCCTCAAGCCAGACGACGCGCTCCATTCGCACGCTCGTCAGGCGCGAATACCCGCGGCGCTGAAAAAAGCCCAGCCAGTTGCGTGCTTCGGGATCATCTTGTGAAAGGGTGTAAATGGTCTGGATTGCCATCTCGCCTCAACGCCGAAGCAGTGGAGCAGATCGATGACGCCACGGCGCGGTATCCGTGAACTGCATTCACCAAGGAAAGTGAATGCCGGAAGTCAGCGGGTCATTATAACTGGGATTGGCTTTTCGCGTCTCCGCCTAAGATGGCTGTGTAGGTGTCTAGTTTGAATCTGTAGCGCGTCGCCACTCGAGTTTGCAATTTGAGAACGAACCGCGGGTGGGGACACGCGCGCTGCCGCCAGAAAGGGCGCTCCGCTGGCCAGGAAAATCTCGCGCTCAAATTTGGCATTTGCTTTTTTCCAGATGCCAAGGCATAATCGGCCCGTTTCCATCTGCCGATCCGCAGGGGCCTTCGGCTTAGTGGGTGGTCACTCGATCATAAATGCCATCGGCCGAATCATCGATTCGGGCCGCATAGTATTGCGAGGAGACCACAATGCTGCACACCCCTGCGTCCAGCCTGTACGTAGTGCGCCTGAACGATCGTCCTTCCCGGTCAACTAAAAGAACATGCTCACCGTCACTGAGCAGGACTGCGTTCCTCCTCTCCGTGGTTCTTCTCGCGTCCGCGGCGCTCGCGGAGTCGCCATCGCTTCCAACCTCACTGTCGTTTGGCGATCGGGCACTGAATCAATCCGGCGAGCCGATGAGCGTGACGCTGAAGAACACGCAACGGGGGCCATTGACGCTCAAGAGTATCGCCATCACGGGCGATGCAGCGGCCGATTACAAAACAGGCGGAGACTGCCCACTTAGCCCTGCCACGCTGGGCGCGGGGATTAGTTGCACGATCACGGTCACGTTCACACCATCGGCGGCGGGTCTGCGCAACGCCACGCTGACGATTGCTGATACAGCACACGCATTGTCGCGAAGCCTCGCATTGACCGGTAACGGCGTCACGCTTGCCGGCCTTACGGCGGCAACCATCAATTCCGCAGGGAATGCCGCCGGCGCAATTGCCGGTCAGCAAAACGCTCCGGACGCCTCCGCGGCAATCTCCGGCCAAGAATTGCTGCGTCGGCCCATCAGACCGGGTGTAAGCACCGGCGCAGGGCTTCTGCCGATCAGCCTGGCGCCGCTGACCAGCACGGGGAGCACCGTTAGCCTTGCGTCCATTGCGGTGACGCCGCTAAATCCTTCCATCGGTGCGGGCGGCACGGTGCAATTCACGGCAACAGGCGTCTACAACGATGGCACGACGGTGAATTTGACCTCCGCGGTGGGTTGGGATTCGTCCTCCCCCGGCGTGGCGGCGATCAACGGCGCAGGTTTGGCTACAGGAGTAACCGCAGGCAGCACGGTCATCACGGCAAGCTATGCTTCCGTCAGCAGTCCGCCGGTGGCGAAGGCAGACGCGGTCACGGTGGGCGCGGGGCCCATCGGAATCAGCTCACCGGGCGGGCTCAGCGGCTCAACCGCGCTGACGGTCACGGCGCCGACCGCTGCGTTTAGTTCCACGGGCAGCATGAACTCTCCGCGCGCCGGCCAGACGGCCACGCTGCTGATGAACGGCCTGGTGCTTGTCGCCGGCGGGCAGGATGACAATTCCGGCGACGCCAGTTCCACGGCGGAGATCTACGATCCCACCACCGGAGTTTTCACCCCCACCGGTTCTCTGAACACGGCGCGCGCTTTCCACACCGCCACGCTGATGCCCAACGGCCAGGTGCTGATTGCCGGCGGCTGCACGGGC
>JASHTY010000183.1 GCA_030040315.1 Terriglobia bacterium
CATACTTCGCGGCCAGTTTGGCGATCGTGGCGTGCTCAAGCGGACTCGCCGGCGCATTCGGATCAGCACGGCGCTTCCGATTGTGGACACCGCCGATGGGCGACCACGATTGGGTAACGATGCCCAGGCGCTCGTGCGCGGCGCGCAATTCCCGCTGGATGAAAAACGGGTGGAGTTCAACCTGATTCACGGCAGGCGTTACCCTTCTGCGTTCCATCAGGTTCTTCAGATGCTTCTCATTGAAATTGGAGACACCAATGGCGCGGGTTCGTCCCTCGGAAAGCAACTTCTCTGCCGCCCGATACGACTCTATCGTTGCCTCAAAGTCTGATGGAAGCGGCCAGTGGAGCAGATACAGGTCCAGATAGTCCAACCCGAGCTTGCGCAGGCTTACATCAAATCCCCGCAGCGCACGCTCGTAACCGTAGTCGGTCATCCACAACTTGGTCTGGACGAAAATTTCCGAGCGATTGATGCCACTTCGCCGGATGCCCTCGCCCACCTGCCGCTCATTCTGGTAGGCCGCCGCCGTATCGATCAGCCGATATCCGTCCGCGATGGCGATTTCGACCGCCTGCGCCGTCTGCTCTGAGGTGCTCTGAAAAACGCCGAGGCCAAGGGCAGGCATCTTGTCGCCGTTGTTCAGGGTTAAAAGAAGGCTCTTCGCAGTCATCGGTCTCACTTCCTTCCCGGTCATGGGGATGATCGTATCGCTTCCCACCGTATTTTAGACGAAATTGTTCATCTCGCGTCGCATCCAGCGTCAGGAAGGAGGAACTGTGTCAGAGTTGCAGCAGCCACGGCCAGCACAGGCTGGGGTGCCGGAATTCGATTCAATTTTGGTGGATTTTCCTGCTGGTTCGCGGAGGCCATACGCTGTCGCTCCCGCTTTGCCCTTACGAGAATGCCTGTGGGTTTTGAAAATTCCCGCTCGATATTAATTTGAAATTTCAGATTTGAGATTTGAAATCAGTGGCCTGCCGACGGAATGATCAAGGTCACATCGTGATCAAGGCGCATGCCGACGAGCGAGCCGGCGGCGAGTGCAGCTTGCTTGCCTTTGGGCAGGAAGAGCGCGGTCATGACGCCGGCGGCTCCCAGGCCGATGGCTGCGCCAATTCCACCCGCGGCCCCCACGGCTGCGGGTGCAATGATCATCAGGGCCTGCACTTTCTTGTTGGCCCCTTTGCCTTTTAATTCGCCTTCGGGTCCCACATTCGGGTCGCTGCCGCTTTCGCTGGAGAACACCTCGGTGAGAGATCCGGCGATGGATTCCTTCTGGCCGTTGGGAAGTTCGACGGTGTCAAAGACAATGGTCAGCAGGCCGCCTTTCCCGCGACGCTCCGCGGGCCGAACTTCACTTACGTGGCCGTCAATGCGCACGCCCTTGGGCAGCACGTCGCGATCCTCCACGGCCACCGGGTCAATCAGCGTGCACATGATACGGTCACCGGTTTTGGAAGTGCTGGAATTGAGCGTGGTGTGCAACTGAAGTTTGAATTCCGTGCCTTCGGGAACGGTGATTTCGTCAACGTTGGGATTATCCTGTTGCTGAGCGATGAGGGGCGCCACCGTGCTCACCACGATCGAGCACGCGGTGAGTAGTGCCAAGATTTTTGCCTTCATTCCCAAGTCTCCCAAACTCTAACCGGTCCGGCGGAAAGGAGTGCCAAAGCAGAATGATTCATTTCATCACCAAATGGCCGCCGCAGTCAAAGACAAAATCAGGTGTGCCTTTGGTTCGATGCGGAATCCGTCAGAGGGTTGGATGACTCGTGCAACGAATCAACGGGCATTATTGGATGGGATGATTATTCCCGCGCTTCAGCGTGATGGCGAACGTCAACGCCTTCCACCAGGAAGAGAACATCTTCGGCGATGTTGGTGGCATGGTCGGCAAGGCGCTCAAGATTGCGCGCGACAAACATCAGATTGATTCCCTGGCGGACAGTTTTGGGGTCGCGCTCCATGTACCCGATCAATTCCTCGTAAATGGAATCGCGCAGAGAGTCAACGGCATCATCAGAAACCAGCACGGTGCGGGCGAGCTCGGGGTCCTTCTTGACGAAGGCATCCAGGCTCTTGCGGATCATGGACTGTACGCGGCTGGCCATGGCCGGAATGTCGATGAGCGGTTTCATGAGCGGTTCATTGGAGAGAGCAAGCGCCCGCTCGACAATGTTGACCGCCAAATCACCCATGCGCTCAAGGTCGTTATTGATTTTTATCGCGGAGGTAAGAAAGCGCAAATCCGTGGCCATCGGCTGCTGCAGCGCCAGCAACCGCGTGGCGAGATCGTCAATTTCGATTTCCAGGTGGTTGATCTCCGACTCGTTCTGCAAAACCTTTTGCGCCTGCTGGGAATCCTTTTCAGTCAGCGCCAGGACGCTGCGATAGACAGAGTCCTCGACCAGCGCGCTCATCTCCAGCAAGCGGCTCCGCAAGTAGTCGAGTTCCTCAACAAAGTGGCGCAAAGGTTTCTCCTGAAAAATGTGGTTCGTGGGCAATGGCTCGAAGGGAATCTGCCTGGCCGCAGTCTCTAATCCTGCTGATTCATTTGTCCCACCGCCAGTTAGTGCGATCAACCACTAACCACTCTTCTTAACCAAACCTGCCTGTAATGTAATCTTCAGTCTCCTTACGCGAGGGCTTTTTGAAAATGGTTTCGGTTTTATTGACCTCAATCAGCCGCCCCATCAGGAAGAAGCCCGTGTAATCGGAGGCGCGAGCCGCTTGCTGCATATTATGCGTCACAATCACCATCGTGCAAAAATCTTTCAGGTTGAAGAGCAACTCTTCAATCTTTGCCGTGGCGATGGGGTCGAGCGCCGAACAGGGCTCATCGAGCAGCAGGACCTCCGGACCCACCGCCAGCGCGCGGGCAATGCACAAGCGTTGCTGCTGGCCTCCGGAGAGGGCGTAAGCAGATTTGTGGAGCTGGTCCTTGACTTCGTCCCATAGGGCGGCGCGACGCAGGCTCTTCTCCACCGTTTCGGCCAGCGTGGCCTTGGCGCCCATTCCGTTGATGCGCAGCCCATAGGCGATGTTGTCGAATATGGACTTGGGGAAGGGATTGGGCTTCTGAAAGACCATGCCCACCCTACGGCGCAAGTTCACCACGTCGAGTGAGAAAATGTCTTCGCCGTCGAGAAGCACCTCACCTTCCGGACGCGTCTGAGGGACGGTCTCGTACATGCGATTCAGAATTCGCAGGAAGGTGGTCTTGCCGCAGCCGGAAGGGCCGATCAGCGCGGTGATTCGCCCCGTCGGGACTTGCAAGCTGATCGAGTGCAGCGCCTGCTTTCCTCCGTAATAAAAATCCACGTTGGTGGCGCGCATCTTGATGTCGGCGGGCCAGGGTGTAGCGGTTCCCGCCGCGGCGGCAGGGCGGGCATCATCCGACGTATTTGTGCGCATAGGCTGAACGCTCGATGCAGAACTCACGGCTCACACCCTTTGTAGGGGCACAACCCAGCGTGCCCTTATGCCCGGCGGAATGAAATTCCCCGGGAA
>JASHTY010000017.1 GCA_030040315.1 Terriglobia bacterium
AGCTGGCCAAGACGGAAGTGCGGCCCAGGCAGTCGCGGGTGCAGGCGCACGAGTTCCTGAAACTGGGCGATGGCGCCATCCAGATCGCCCTTGTGTTCGAGCGCATTGCCGAGGTTCCCGAGCGATAATTCCTCGCGCGGATTCAGGCGCAGCGCCTGCTGAAATTCCTCGATCGCTCCGTCCAGATTGCCCTGGTCGCGCAGCGTGACGCCCAGGTTGTTATGGGTCAATGCAAAATCGGGGTTCAGGCGGATCGCCTCGCGATACTCTGCCGCCGCGCCTGCCAGGTCATTCTGTGCGCGAAGCGAATTCGCCAGGCTGAAATGTGCCATGTCGCTGTCCGGATTCAGGCGGATGGCCAGGTGCGCTTCCTGCATCGCTTCATCCACCTTCTTTTGAGAAAGCAGGGCCCGTGAAAGCGCCATGTGGAAGTTGGATTCCTGCGGATCGAGCTTGATGGCTGCGCGGTATTCTGCCTCCGCCTCACCGTAGTGGTGCTCATGATAGAGCTCGGCACCGCGCGCCGCGTGCTTTGCCAACTCTTCCTGCCTTGCTTCCTCGATTTTGGGATCAGGCGCGTGCGGTGGAGAAGGCTGCGGTGGCTCGTGGGCTGGTGTCGAAGTCGTCGTGGACGTCGGAGCTGGCGTAGCCGGCGGCGAGCTTGCCGATGCTGTCACCTTGACCGATTGCAGTGCTGTTACCAGATCGTCCTCGCCGCCGCCCTTGCGAACCTGATCGGCAAAGGTGGCGTCGGGGGTGAAATCGACCCCGCGCTGTTGGACAAGAATGGCCACGCGCGAACTCGGCACGTCACCGGCCAGCAGCGCGAGAATCTGCGCGCGCGTAAGCGGCTCCGCTGGCGCTGCAGCGGGAGTCTGTGCTGCTGCGCACAGCGCAACCATTATGACTGAAAGAAACACCTCAATGACAATTCGGCGCCTCACGTCAGCCTCCATTCCTCGCCAAGAGGGACTACCCGTTGGGCCGAATTATACTTCGGGGCACGCTCGGATGCCACGTTCGCCACGCTTACCGGCTCAACTTCTTGTAAAAGATGATCACCGCCCCAGGCTCATCGTGAATCACGATGGGCAAGCCTTGTTCTTCTAATTCGCGGCCGCTGACGCGCGTCTCTCCGGGAACATCGAGATGGGTGACCGCGTACTCGGCTGCCGCATCGAGACCGCGCAGCTTGAATCGAACCTGCTCAATCGGGCTCTGCGACCGGCGGAAAGCCTGCACGACGCCATCGGACTTGTCAGAGCGATTGAACTGCCACGCCGCCCAGGCGCTGTCGTCGGTCGTGTAAGGAGTAAGCGGGTAGAAATCGCCGTAATAATAAGGTGCGATTTGACGCCACTGCGTCGTCAGCCGCTCGAGAGCGGGAAAATCCACGTTCTTGCTGCGCGGATCGGCTCCTATGGCCACCGCCAATGCCTGCGTGCTGCGAAACGAATATACGTTTGAGGTTCGGATCCCGGTTCCGAAAAACGGCACCCAAAGCGCCAGCCCATAGGTCTCGTCCTGCATGGCGGGAGGGTCATCGAAACCATAATCGCTTCGCCACAGCGGCACAGCGCGCCGCAACGTTTCCAAATCGTCGCGGCGGCCGCCGCTTGCGCAGGTGTCAATCAGCATATTGGGATGCCGCCGCCGCAATTCATCCCAATATTCCAAATACCCGGTGACGTGGCGGATCTCCGTTATCCCCTGCCGGTCCGGGGCGTCATTGGCGCGCCAGATATCGAGCGGGTCGAAGTTAAAATCCTGGCGATAGAGGTCGATTCCCTGCTCCGTCAGCAAGTGGTCGATATGGTCGGTCAGCCACTCGCGCGCCTCCGGGTTGCCGAGGTAGAGGAGCCGATTGTCATCACCCTTGCCCAGCAGCCACTCGGGATGATTTTCCCAAAGCCACGAGCCTTGATTCACTCGCTCCGGCTCAAACCAAACGATTGTCTTGGCTCCGTGCGCGTGTGCCAGATCGGAGATGGGCCGGAAGCCGTGAGGGAAGCGCGCGGGATCGGGCTCCCACGTCCCAACGTTCCACCAACCGCCCTTGAAGGGATACCAACCAGCATCCATCCACCAGTAGTCAAATTTCCATCCGAAAGCGAAATATTGACGCATGAAATCGAGCTCATTCTGCTCATTCGCGCCCTGCATCTCAATGGTGTAGCCATTGGTTCCTGAGGACAGCAGCGGAGCGGGCAAGTGGCCGCCCGGCCGGGGCAGATTGTGCGCAATCATCCAGCGCCGCCAGACGTTCTGCCCGTCAATCCAATCGCCGCGCCAGAAGACCAGCGCCACCAGCGGGCTGCGGACCTCTTCGCCGGGTAAAAGTTTGAAGTGGGTCAGCTCCTGCCCCGCCTGCACTCGAAGGCCCGTGCCTTCATCGCGCGTGAATTGCGCCGCCCACTGCCCCGGCCATCCGAGCGCGATAATTGTGCCTTCGCCTGGCAGGGCGACACTGAAATAGCACATGTCGGTGTTGGTGGGCCGGCCTCCCGCCGCGCTGATGCGCTTTTCGGACTTGCGCTCCAGGGGGTCGGCATAAGGCTCGAAGTCCGTGGGGCTGAACTGGGAGCCCTTGCTGTGATGCAGAATGAATTCGCCATCCTCATCGCGCTCGAAGCGCGTGTCGAGGGCCTGAATGTTTTCGAGTATCGGTGTGGAGCTGCTACCCGTGTTCCTGAAATAGAGCGTCCATTCGACCACGGGGAAGTCGAAATACTCGACCGCCACAGCGCGCACCACGAGTCCTGTGCGGGGGTCCGTGTAAGTAAGAGTATGTTCCGTGCGGCTTTCATCCAACCGGCGCGACTGGCGGTTGAGTTCCCACAATTTGAGCAGCTCGCCGGATGGCCGGTCGCCGAATCGAAACGAAAAGGGAATTTCGGTGGTCAGGGGAGGCCGCAGCGGGCCGGTGGGAAGGTCGCCCAGCCAGACGGTTTTGCCATCCGCCAATGTCACGCGCGCGTCCGCCCAGTCGGCCTGGTCAAAGTGATTGCCAAAAACCACGCCTCCGCCACCGTCTTCAATTTTCAAATCAAATTCCGTGGCGTTGGCAAGGTCCACCTTCACAGGAATGCCCGCCATGCCTTCGTGCAGCCCCTCACTGCGAAAGGGAGTTTGACCCGCAACATCAACGGTGGCCACCACCGCGCCACGCCCCACATTCGAGTAGTATCCGATGTCGTTGCTGTCTACTCCCACGACGGCCTCAAAGGTTTTGGCTGGTGAAGCCAGCTCCACGTGCACCTTTCCGTCGGAAGAAAAGTGCAGGCCGCGCTCATACTCGTGGTCGAAAATACGAAAATGACGGCCTTGCACGCCGTTCTTGGTCACTCCGCCGGATTGGGTGTAGACAAGCAGACAGCTCTGCGCAGGAGTCGGCGCCGCTTCGCCCAGGAATTTCGCGCTTACCCAGCGATGGGCCGCCGCCAATTCGTCCGGCGTCTGCGCCGGGATTGCGGAGACCGCGGCGAAGAGAATCATCACCGCACTCAGGCAGCGCGCGAACGGGAAATTCAAATATGGTCCGCTTCTCAATCTTCTCCTCCCCACGCGAGGTAAGGCTTTGAGACGGACGCAATGACGTCATCGCCCGATTCCGTGCTGCCGGATTCGAAGCGAACGTCGATCAATACATAAGGGCATTCAATCAGGAAAAATGTGGTCTCACCCGGTGCGTGCGGGCCGGCCTCCGTACCGAAGAGTTTCAGAATGTCCTTCCGCTGCATGCCCTCCCGGATCTTCCCGGTCTGATAAAGTATTTTTTCGATCCAGTGTTTCCGTTGCTGATTTACGGATGGCCCAACGGGCACGGCTTCCGACTCGATCTGCAACCGGCTCTTGGCCCACTCGGGAAGTGTCCTGTCATCCTCCGGCTCGACGATTTTTTCCACCAGATTTCCCGTCGCCACGTCGTAGAGCAGGTGCGCAGGCGGGCGATCGGGCGAGCTGATGATGACCGCAACCTGCTCGCCACTTTTCCAGAATCGCCATTCACTGATATTCGACTCCAGCTCGATGGTAGTCCGCTTGCCCCCCCGGCGGTAAATCTCCAGAATCATAGATTCCCATCGCCCATTCAGGCGCAGAAGTTCCTTCACGCGGCACCCGAAGATCTGCCGGTCAGGCGTGAACGCAACACCCGAGCAATTGAAGGTTTCCGTCACTTTGATGAGCTGGCCGTCTTCGGAGGGAACATAGACGTTTCCGTATTCATCGATTGTTCCTTCGTTTGAGTTCGTCTGCGCCGGCGCCGCGCCGGCCGCGCAAGCTGACAGCAGGCAAAGCGTCAGGAGAATGGCGAAGTTTTGCGGTCGCGCGCGTGTTCGGATTCGAATGTTTTTCAGCTCCATAAAGTCCTCTGTGCCGGTAATGGTCCGCGGGGGCGGTGAGAAGCTGGTCGCCTTCAGCCGCGCCTCAGGCGATGAATTCTTGCTCAGGAATCTACAGCCTTCGAAACATACGCGATTGAGAGTGAGGATTCAAGCGGCGTCGATTTGGAGTGCGGGAGCATGCTGCCGCTTTAAGGCTGGCGGCTCGCTGCCAGCCTGTCGCGCGTCAGGAAACGGGCGCGCCGAAAGCGGCAGCTTCGCGGCCGCACTCCATAAGCCGTGTGGCGGGCACGCCGGTCACTGCCGCTGCCAATCGTGAATGAGCATGCGGACCACCGAGCCGGCGGCGGAATATTCCAGCAGGCCGGCCACCAGTTTCACATCCATGGGATCCTCATCGTCGCGACGGGGATGGCCGGAGATGGTTACAGCGGGGGTTTCGTAGATGGGGCTCGGCGACCCGGGCTGGAAAACCAGCAGCACCCCCTTCACTTCGTTTCGCGGGTTGGGGTCCAAGGGAGAGTCATGCGGGAATTCCAGCCGCACCCAGGCGTCGATGTTCGCATCCTGGCAGGTCTCGCGCCGGAGCCAGTGCAGCCGGGTCAAAAGCCCCTTCGGTTTGCTCTCCTCAGAAACAAAGTAATCGACCACCCTCACTTCTTCGGGCGGCAAGTTGTGAGTGTCCACGCAATAGGTGCGGATTTTCCCGAACGCGCTGGCGTTCATGATGTATCCCTGAAGCTTTCGGCTCTGGGCAATGGCCGTCGCCGGAAAAATCAGCGCAATGACCCATAGCCAATGCTTCATGGAATCCATCCTCCGCTGGGGAAATGTTACCGCAGTGGAGCGGAGCGGCTCAAGGTCGCACTGTGGCCGTGAGGGTCGTGGCACGGCTTCCAGCCCGTGATACAAACATGGGCAGGATGGCCGTGCCACGTCGTTAGGCTCCGCCCAGGAGGCATTCCACCAGACTGCGGAATAACTTGGCACCGCGAGGTCTGATCGCGGACTGTATAATGAAAATTCTCGGTACCATGAAGGAAGAACCCAAGTCGAAACAAAACCTTGCGACCGTTGCAGTCCTCTCCACCGTAATCTCATTTTTCGCTGCCGCGCAACTTCCGCGACTTGCTGAGCCGCCCGCCCCGGAAGCTGCGCCAGATTCCAAAGACCCGCGCACGAAGGGAACGGTTTTCTACGTCTCGCCTAGCGGCAACGATGCGTGGTCAGGACGGCTTGCAAACCCGAATTCCGCCGGGACCGACGGGCCATTTGCCACGATCAGTCGCGCGCGCGATGCCATTCGCGCTTTGAAAGGCGGTGAGCCGCTGCGCGAGGCGGTCACGGTTTACTTGCGCGACGGGACGTACGCGCTCACTGAGACTTTGGTCTTTCTACCTCAAGATTCCGGCGAGCCGAATTGCCCGGTCACCTACACGGCTTATCCGGGCGAAAAGCCGATTGTGAGCGGTGGACGAGCAATCACCGGATGGACAATGGGGCCTAATGCCGCTCGGACCTGCAGGGCGCAGATATCTGCGGTGAAAGAAGGCCAGTGGTACTTCCACCAGCTTTTTGTCGACGGCCATCGCCGCCAGCGGGCGCGATTACCGCACGAGGGGTTTTACCACGCCGACGGTATCTTTGAGGCGGGCAATCCCACCCACTTCAAGTTTCACGCGGGTGATATTCGTCCCGTCTGGGCGGGACTGGGCGACGTGGAAGTAATTGGACTCGAAAAGTGGGCGGAATTTCGCCTGTTTATTCGCGCCGTTGACGCGACAACGAACAGCGCCACGCTTTCCGCGGCGCGGCAGACGCCCTGGGGCGACGATAAGGACGCGCGCTACTGGGTTGAGAACGCGCCGGACGCGCTGGACTCCGCGGGCCAGTGGTACCTCGACCGGCGCCCCGGCGTGCTCTCCTACGTTCCGCTGCCCGGTGAGGACGTAACCAAGGAGCAGTTTGTCGCACCCGCGCTCACGCAGCTCATCCGCATGGACGGCTCCGAGCGCACTGACGATTACGTTCACGACATTGTGCTGCGTGGCCTGACGTTTGCCTACACCGATTGGTCGCTACCCGCAAATGGGTACGTTGATTCGCAAGCCGATTACGATCTTGACGCCGCAATCGACCTGCGCCGCACGCGCGATTGCCGTATTGAGCAAAACACCTTCACTCACCTCGGCCAATACGCCGTGCAAATCTGGAAGGGCTCGCATTCAAACCAGGTGACAGGAAACGAAATGACCGACCTTGGCGCCGGAGGCGTGAAGGTGGGCGGATGGTCGATGCCGGAAAAACCCGAACTCGCCACAAGTGCCACACTGATAGAGAACAATTACATTCACGATATCGGAGTCGTCTTCCCCGCCGCCGTGGGAGTCTGGATCGGCCAGAGCGACGGCAACACCGTGGCGCACAACGAAATTGCCGACACGTTCTACACCGCCATCTCACTCGGCTGGACGTGGGGCTACGGACCCACTGCCGCGCACGACAATCGCATTGAGTTCAACAACCTTTACAACATCGGTCGCGGCCTGCTGAGTGACATGGGCTGCATCTATTCACTGGGAGTCCAGCCCGGCACCGTCGAGCGCAACAATCTTTGCCACGATGTTACCCGCTACGCCTACGGTGGCTGGGGAATTTACCTTGATGAGGGCAGCAGCCACATCACGGTTGAGAACAACGTCGTGTATCGAACTGAGGACGGCGGCTTCCACCAGCACTACGGGCAGGAAAACGTCGTGCGCAACAATATCTTCGCCCTCGGCCAGACCGGCCAGATCCAGCGTACCCGCAAGGAGTCCCACCTGAGCTTCACCTTCGAGCACAACATCGTATATTGGACGGAGGGCAAACTCCTTCAAGGTCTGTGGGACGACGATCAGTTCCGCATGGACGACAATCTCTACTGGTTCGCGACTCCCACCGGGCCGCCCATTCTGTTCGGCAATGACACGCTGGAAGAATGGCAAAGGCGCGGCCAGGATGTTCATTCCATTGTCGCTGACCCCTTGTTTGCCGATCCCGCGCACGGCAACTTCACGCTGAAGCGCCGTTCTCCGGCCAGGAAGATCAACTTCCAGCCCATCGACCAGAGCCAGGTGGGCCGCCAACCCGAGTAAGTTCCCGACCTCCTCAAGGCAAATTCAATTTAGCCGATATGAAGGATCAGAGGATTCGCTGAAGTTGGATCTTCAACGTAAGGAGAGATAACCCGGTGTTCGCAATCATTGGAATCTTCGTGGTGTTCGGGGCCGTGTTGGGCGGCTATCTGATGGAGCACGGGAACATGCTAGTCCTGCTCCAGCCCGCCGAACTGATTATCATCGGCGGGGCGGGGATCGGGACGCTGCTGATCGCCAATCCGCCGCACATCCTGAAGCGCATTGCCACGGGGCTGCCGGGCATCATCAAGGAGTCGAAATTCAACAAAGCGATGTACCTGGATTCGCTCAAGATGCTGTTCGAGCTTTTCGGCCGCGCCCGCCGCGACGGATTGGTGGCGCTGGAAGCCGATACGGACGACCCCACGAAAAGCACGGTCTTTAGCAAGTATCCGGCCTTCTTGAACGAGCATCAGCTTTTGCACTTTGTGTGCGACACGATGCGCCTGGTGGCCAGCAATGCCGTCGAGGCCTTTGAACTGGATCAGATGGTCGAGCTGGATATGGACGTTCACCATCACGACGCGACTCAGCCGGTGGCGGCGCTCAGCTCCGTGGCGGATTCACTGCCCGGCCTCGGCATCGTGGCCGCAGTGCTGGGCGTGGTGATCACCATGGGCGCGCTGGGCGGCCCGCCGGAATTGATTGGTCACAAGGTCGCCGCCGCGCTGGTCGGTACGTTCCTGGGGATACTGCTGTGCTACGGCCTGATCGGGCCGCTTTCCGCCAAGCTCGCCAAGGCTGCCGACGATGAGCACGCCTACCTGCACGTGCTGCGTGTGGCCATGGCTGCGTTCGTTAAGGAGACCGCGCCCATTATGGCCGTGGAAGTGGCGCGCCGCGCCATTCCCGGCCACGTGCGCCCGACGTTCCACGAACTGGAAAGCTACTGCCGCGGCAAGGCAGAAGCAGAAGCGCCCAAGGCGGAGGCGGCAGCATGATGAAGGAGTCACGAAACAGGAGTCAGTATAGAAGATCACGATCGCGGACTGGAGAAACCCCTCATCCGGCTTCGTCCCTCAGCCACCTTCTCCCCTGGGGAGAAGGAAAACAATATTTCCCCTCTCACGCGGCGAGAGGATGGCTCGCAACCGGCGTTCTCATCAGCCGGGGCGAGACGGGGGCCCCACGCTTTGCTTGTCGTGGGAGTGAGGGATCTCTTCGGAGCGCGCTACAAGCCAGGAAATGGCGCTTCTGGAATCTCCTTTCATAGGAATACATGGCCGAATCGGATTCACCTCCAAAACCCGTCTACCTGATCAAGAAGAAGATCAGTCACGGTGGCCACCACGGTGGCGCGTGGAAGGTCGCCTACGCCGACTTCGTCACGGCCATGATGGCGCTCTTCATCGTGTTGTGGCTGATGAACACCAGCAAACCTATTAAGGAGGCGGTAGCCGGATACTTCAACGATCCCGCGGGTACCTCCAGCAGCACCGGCGGCAACGGCAAGGGTCCGGCGGAGGGCGCCGGTCAGGGCGCTGCCGACAGCCTGACGGTCTCCAAAGACGACATGTCAAAATTGAAGGACGAGCTTCAGGACGCCATCCAGAAAGTTCAGTCCCTCAGGAATTTGAATAACCAGATTGAAATGACGGTTACCGGTGAGGGCTTGCGCATCGAGCTGATGGAATCAGAGAAGGGAACGTTCTTCGACAGCGGCAGCCCGGACGTAAACGAAAGCGGCAAGGACACGCTCATCGCCCTGGCGCAGGAACTGGGCAAGGTTCCCAACAAGGTATCGATCGAGGGGCATACCGACTCGATCCCGCTTGCCCGCCACGGCGGCGAATATGGCAACTGGGAGCTTTCCGTCGATCGCGCCAACGCCGCCCGCCGCCTGATGCAGGAACATGGCCTGCGGCCCGACCAGGTGACGCAGGTCCGCGGCTTCGCTGATCAGCGCCTGCGCAAGCCCGAGGCGCCCAAGGACCCGTCCAATCGCCGAATTTCCGTGATCGTCCAGTATGTGCCGCTGAATCCATCCGGACAGAAAACCTCAGGCGCTGACGCCCCGCCCTCGAGTGACGCCAAATCGGCACCAGACGATAATCATCAGTAAAAGCCTTCACTGAAAAATGCCGGCTGATGACTGATCGCTGAGCCCTCTCAACTTCTATCGCGCCGAGAATTTCCAAATCGTCGTTGAGTGGAAAGTCTGCCCAGGCCGCAGGATTGCCGAAGGGAATTCCGGCTTGTTGGGTGAGTCGGGGTAGTGCTGCGTCTCGAGGCAAAACGCGTCACGTTTGTTGTAAACGTGCCCGTGCTTGCCGTTGACGGCGTTCAGGAAATTGCCGGTGTAGAACTGCACTCCGGGTTCGGTGGTATCGACTTCCAGAACCCGTCCACTCTTCGGATCGTAAGCGCGTGCCGCCAGTGCCAGTCCCGGTCCCGTGCGATTGATCACAAAATTGTGGTCGTAGCCGTGCCCGAGCGCCAGTTGTTCGTACTTGTCGTCAATGCGCGCGCCGATGGCGGTGGGCTTCGTAAAGTCGAGCGGCGTCCCCGTCACGCTGCCAATTTTACCTGTGGGAATCAGCGTGGAGTCCACCGGCGTGAAGTGGCCGGCATTAATCATCATTTCCGTTCCCAAAACGTCGCCGCTTCCCTCGCCATCGAGGTTGAAATAAGTGTGGTTGGTCAGGTTGATGGGCGTTGCCTTGTCCGTGGTGGCCTGGTAGTCGATGTGGAACTCGTCCTTATCATTCAGGGCGTAGGTGACGGTGACGTGTACGGTGCCGGGATATCCCTCTTCCCCGTCGGCGCTGGTGTATTTCAGAATGATTCCGGCGGCATCGCCCTTCTGAAACGATTCCGCCTGCCACACAACCTTGTCAAACCCTTTCAAGCCGCCGTGCAGGGCGTTGGGACCGTCGTTTGCCGCCAACTTGTAAACCTTGCCGTCCAGCGTGAATCGCGCGCCGCCAATGCGATTGGCATAGCGCCCCACAATGGCGCCGAAGTAGGGGTTCTTGGAAAGGTAGGGCGTGAGCGTGTCATACCCCAGCACGATGTCGGCCAGGCGCCCGGCCTTGTCGGGAGTCTTCACCGAAACGATGACCCCGCCGTAAGTCATGATGCGGACTTCCATCCCGTGCGAGTTAGTGAGTGTGTAAAGCTCGACGGCCTTGCCGTCTGTGGTATTTCCAAAAGCCTCTTTCTTAACCATAGGAGCCCCCTGGGCCGAAGATGCTGCTCCAAAGCCTGCGCAGAACAACATCAGGATCCAGCAGATGAGGTAACGCCAAACCCTCTGGCGAGCCCTTCGCCGGTTGCGGAGGCTTTGTTCAAGTGGATTTTGATTGCGGAGGTTCTGGGTCATATTCACGTCTCTGCACCGGGCCGCAAGGAATTCTGCGCGTAGTGGTGCGCTGAGTCAAGGGCGGAATGAGAAAAGAAAGCAGGTCAGGAGGTTCGCAGGCCGGCAGCCCGCGCCAGTTTCGCCTGGCGCTCGTCAAATGTCCAGAACCGGCCGGCTTTCAATTCCAGGGCGCAGGCGACGTGAAGCGTATCAAGCGTCCGGGCGCCCAGGCGAGCGCCGAATTGTCGTCCCAAGCGAGCGCAAAGCTCGAGTGCTGATTCCGGCATCGGCGCATCCGACCAAACTGCGCTGTCGCGGTGCCGCTGGAAGCGTTGGTAGTAGAGATCGGCCTCGTGTCGTGAAAGCGCGCCCCGGAATACGTGTTGTTCGATGGCATGGGTCCACTCGGCAACGTGGAGAGGGGTAAGCCAAACGCTCGGGTTTACCGCCAATTGACGCTCGGCCTCGGGAGTGTGAAGGTCAGTGAGGTAGATCGAAACCAGGAAGCTGGTGTCAAGATAGACTTTCAAAATCGCGCCTTCCGTCTCTCCTCAATCAGCAAGTCGGCGCCGGGAAGAACCCGGTCCCCGAGGATTTCCTTGCGCATGGCGGCAAAGTCCGGCCGTGCGCGCTTGGCCGCAGACGGCCGCTCCGGTACAATTTTTCCAATCAGGCGGTTGCGCTCGCGCAGTTCGACGGTCTTGCCGGCCCGCAGCCAGGCTTTCAACCGGGGGGTGTCGCGAAGTTGACGGATGTTGATGCTCGGCATGTAACTGATTGTGACACATTTTGTGGCACATTGTCAAAGGCGGCCG
>JASHTY010000184.1 GCA_030040315.1 Terriglobia bacterium
GGAGCCGCTGCGCCGGTCCCAGTCAAAGTGATGGTCTGCACGCTGTTGGCGATGCCGTTGTTGTTGTCGAAGATGGTCAGGCTGCCGCTGCGCGTGCCCACGGCAGTGGGTTTGAAGACAACATTGATGGTGCATGACCCGCCGGCAGCGACGCTGCCCACGCAGTTGTTCGTCTGCAAGAAATCGCCGCTCGTGACCATGCTGGAAATGACGAGCGAAGCTTTCCCCGTGTTGCCAAGCTTTACGGAAACAGCGCTACTGTTTGTCCCCAGGCTTTGCGATGTGAAGTCGAGAGAAACGGAGGTTAAGCTCGCCACAGGAACGGCGGGCGGGTTCCCTGAACTTCCAGTTCTCACGGTGCCGGGAGGCGGGGGTAGAACCGGAACGACTGGGCCGGGCGAATTTACAGTGGGTTCATAGCCGGTTCCGCTGAGGCTCACGATTTGCGTATTCCCGGAAACTCCGCTGCTATTGTCGGTGATGATCAGTTCGGCGGACAGCGTGCCAACGCTCATAGGACTGAAGGCGACGCTCACCTGGCAGCTTTGGCCCGTTGTCAAGGGCGAATTGCAATTGCTCATGGGTGTGAAGTCTGCCGCATTCGCGCCGCTGGTCGCGAGGCCCGAAACGGAGAGGCTGCCGACGCTGGTGTTGGTGATGGTCACCGTCTGCACAGGGCTGGTGGAATTCACCGTCTGGCGCGGGAATTCGAGGCTTGTGGAAGAGAGCATGCCATACGGGAACGCCTGAAGCTTAAACGCCGTGCCCTGCCCTTCGCTTCCTCCGGTTCCTCCACTCGAGGCCGTCCCATAGAAGTTGCCATCGATACCCTGGATCAGCGCCGCGTGGGGGTCCGCGCCGTCCGCACAAAGGAAATCCCCTGAGCTGATCGAGCAGAAATTGTAAAGGGTGGTCAGTGTGCCGCCCGGAGTAAGCTGAAAGGCGGTGCCGTAATAGTTGACGCCGTAAGCCCCCGTCGTGCCGTAGAAGTTGCCATCCGTGCCCTCCACCAGCCCGCCGAAGGGGTTTGCTCCGTCCGCACAGCTCTCCAGCGCGCAAAAACGGTAAATCGTGGTGAGCGTTCCCCCCGGCGTAATCATAAAGGCCGTCCCGGTGCCCTGCGGAGTCCCGCCATTCAGGGTGGTCCCGTAGAAGTTTCCGTCACTGCCCTGGATCAGCGTGCCCTCGGGGTTCGCACCGTCGGTGCAGGCGTTGCTGCCTAGCGAGCAAAAGTTGTGAAGCGTGGTCATCGTGCCGCCGGTGGTAAGCTTAAACACCACCCCCATTCCGTAGGTCCCGCCATTCACGGTTGTGCCGTAAAGATTCCCGTCGGTGCCCATCACCATACCTCCCCAGGGGGTAGAACCGTCCAGGCAGATGGCGTTCGAGACTTGCTGGCAAAAAGTGTAGATGGTGGTCAAGCCGCCCTGCGAGCCGACTCGAAATATGGTGCCCCCGTTGAGCGTGGTGGAACCGCCGTAGAGGGTTGATCCGTACAAGAACCCATCGCGGCCAAGAGTCAGCGGCGCCTGAGGGTCAGATCCATCCGTGCAGTCGGGGTGTTGAGGGCAAAAGCTGTAAATCGTGGTGAGACTGCCCGCGGAGTTCATTTCGTATATGGTCCCGTAGAGCCCATAGCTGCTTGGACCATAAAATCCGCCGCTGATGGTGGTACCGTAAAAGACCCCATTCCCGTCCTCCACCACCCCCGAATAGGGTCCCGACCCGTCCTCGCAGTACAAGGGAGTGTTTATCGCACAGAAGCTGTAGAGCGTGGTGAGCGTACCCCCGGGGGTAAGCCTGAAGAATGTGCCACCGCCATTGGATCCAGCCGAGTAGGTTGTTCCATAAAAATTCCCGTCGCTGCCCTGGATCAGCGACGCATAAGGTCCTTCCCCGTCCGCGCAATAAAACAAGGGGGCGGGCCGGACTGAGCAATAGTCCCAAAGCGTGGTCAAATCCTGCGCCTTGGCTGTGCGCGTCAACGCGCCGGAAACGAAGCAGGCTGCCAGAAATGCAAGTGCCCCGAGTGCGCGATTGGTCTTCATGTTGAGCTCTCTCCTAGAAAAATTCAACTCCGCACTTGCCAGTCCTGCACAGATTCCGATACCCTCTGACGGCCAAATCTGCCAATACGCGCTTAGGGCCCCACGTGGTCCTGGTCAGGGTCCGGGGGCGCAGGCGGCGGGAATACAATCGGCAGAGGAACGATCACGGGGGACTGGATGCCCGTGCCGCTCAGAGCAACCCTCTGCGCGCTTCCCGCGACCCCGTTGGTGTTATCGGTAATCGTTAAGCTTCCCTGGCGCGCGCCCGTCACCGTGGGCTTGAAGGTGACATTCATCATGCAGACACCGCCCGCCGCGATGCCTGCCCCGCAGTTGTTCGTCTGCGCGAAATCCCCGCTCACCGCGATGCTTGAGATGGCGAGCGCAACCTTTCCCGTGTTGCTCAGTTTCAAGCTTACGGCGCCGCTGCCCATTCCGATGACCTGCGGCGGGAAATTAATGGTGCTGGAAGTTAAGCTCGCCATGGGCACTGCGGGCGGATTTACGACGGGGAACGGCTCAGGAACGGTGGGTGGACGGGGCGCAATGATGGGCCCCGGCCAATTCACCACCGGGTTGAAGCCGGTTCCACTCAAAGCAACGGTTTGAATGCTCCCTGCCGTTCCGTTGTTGTTGTCGGTGATGGTCAGCGTGGCGGAAGTCGAGCCGAGCGAAGTGGGAGAGTAGGTGAGGTTAATCGTGCAGCTTTGCATCTGCGTCAGGGGCGTGGAGCAGGTGTTGTTCTGGGAAAAATCCCCCCCCTCTCCACCGGTGATCGTCACGCTCGAAACCTCCAGGCTGCCGGTGGTGGTGTTGGTGAGAGTCACGGCTTGCGCCGGACTGGTGGTATTAATCGCCGTGGTGGGGAAAGATACGCTGAGTGGAGAAAGCCCCGCCACCGGGAACACGACCAGCTTGAAGACCGTGCCGTGATTTCCGGGGCCGCCTTCGTACGTCGTACTGTAAAAAGCGCCGTCCGTTCCTTGAACCAACGGCGCCAGGGGGTAGACGCCATCGGTTGATTGCGTCCCTAAAGAGTAAACTGTGGTGAGTGTACCGGCAGGGGTGATCTGGAAGACCGTCCCTTGGCCATGTGCCCCGCCATCTTGCGTGGTCCCATAGAAATTGCCGTCCGTGGCCAGGATCATTCCGCCGATGGGGTAGGCCCCGTCAGCGCACCCGCCTTCCGAGCAGAAATTGTGCAGTGTGGTCAGGGTGCCGCTCGGGGTAATCTTGAAAACCGTGCCCGCATTGTATCCTGGCCCCAGAGGTCCAACGATGCCGGCCGTAACCCCATAGAAGTTGCCGTCCGTGCCCTCCACCAACGCGCCCAAGGAGGATGCACCGTCGCCATTGGGGGAATCCGCAGTTGCGCAATTGCAGAAGCTGTAAAGGTTGGTGATTCCACCGCCGGGCGCAAGCTTGAAAACTGTTCCATACGCGGTGGCGCCGCTCTCCGTACCGTCCTGCATGGTTCCATAGAAATTGCCGTCGGAGCCTAGGACCAAAGGGGCGTGGGGGTTGGACCCATCCGGCATCGTGTACGCGCCACCCTCGGAGAGGCCGCAGTCGGCTGGGGAGCAGGGTAAGTCGATCCATGAAAAATTGCCGCCGGTGATATCGTACTCGTAAATCACCCCTTGCACGTAGGGGTTTCCCCCGGTGGCCGTGGTACCGTAGAGATTGCCGTCAGAGCCCAGGATGGGTGGAGCGAGAGGTTCGGTGCCTCCGTCGGGCGGAAAGGGGCCTCCGTATGCGCATATCGCGGCCGTGCCCGTGTCGCAAAAGCCCGCCAAAATCTCGACCGACCCGGACGAGACGCTGAATAACATTCCCGAGGAAGAAAAACCGCTCCCCGAAGGACCAAACGCGCTGGTAACTCCATAAAGCGTCCCGCCCGTGCCCTTAACCAGCCCCACCGGGTTGGCCCCATCTGGACAGTTGGAACCGGAGACCGTGCAGAAACTATAGAGCGTGGTCAGCATCCCTGTGGAGGTGATTTGGAAGACCGTTCCGGCGCTGTTGGCCGTGGACGCGCCCCCATAATACGTCACGCCATAAAAATTCCCGTCCGTGCCCTGCACCAGTCCCGCCGTATAAGGGCCGTACCCGTCGGCGCAATTGGCCAGGGAGCAAAAATCATAAATCGTTGTGAATATTTGGGCCTTGGCCGTGCTGCTGCCGGCGATGCTCATTACAATCGCCGCAAGAATATGCAGAGCAACCGTTGCACTGCGCAAAGATCTCCTTGGCAGTTGAAACAGCAGGGAATGAGACATTGACGTCCTCCAGGGTGGCTAAAACCTTTTAAGCCGGGACTATGCAGGTCGGTCCGCTGATTCCCGATCCTGACAGCCTTGGCTCGCCGGGGGATTTACATCAAGGGCAAAGGTATCCTGTGCCGCATTCTCGAGCGGCCAAGTAACATCCCCTAATCCTGTTCTTCGACGTGGGGCCCAATAATGCCTTGAATGATGACTACGAATATGGAGCGCTTGTATCAGGAAACCTGCCCGCTTGTCAAGTCGCACTCTGGCGACGGCTTGCGGCGGTGAAACATCGATGAATGGCTATTCTTGAATGCAGTTGCCGGAGGGAGTGAGATTTCAGGCCCTGCTAAAGCAGAGACTGACTTTCAGGCGGCAGCTTGGTAGGTCTTAAGAGTGCGGGGAAAAAGAATCGCATTGATCTCAGCCCCCAGCAGCACGATGAGCGACACCACGTACATCCACACAAGCAAGGCGATACCCGCGCCCAGGAAGCCGTAGATGACGTTGTACTCGTTGGAATTGCGCAAATACAATCCGAATAGCCAGGTCGCGGGGAACCACAACCCCGTGCTGACGATCGCTCCTGGCAGAACCGTGCGCCATGGCTGCGTTCGCGGAACTGCAATGTGGTAGATGAGCGCTATCACCGCAACGCTGGTCATGCCGGCTATGAGCCACCGCAAGGCAACCCACAGCAATAAAACGTAAGGGCCCAATGCGTGCCCCATCAGGACAGAAACACGACTTTCAAGATCACTGCCAAAGGCGATCAAGAACGTCGCGAAGGTCATCGGAATTCCAGTCAGAATGACCATGGAGAAGGCCATGAACCTTTCCTTGACGGTGCCCCACGTCCGCGGAAGCCCGTACGCTCTCCGAAATCCCTCCATGCACGAAACGATTGCGCTGGAGGCCGTCCAGACGGTTAAAAGCGCCGTCGTGATCAAAAACCCGACAGGGCGAAAGTGCGGATTCCGCAGATATTCAACCGCGGTGGCAGTATCGGTGGGTAGAATTCGGCTTAGGGCATCAGAAACCTCGACGATGTAAACATCGAGTCTGCGAGAGCTGGCTAACACCGCACCCAGCACCAATAAGGCAGGGAACAGGGTAAGAATCGAGGAGTACGCGACGGCCTTGGCGATGTTGAACGCATCGTGTTCGAACGCATTTCGCGCCGCGAGTTTCAAGACGCTTAAGAAGTTCATGACCTTCTGAACTGGAGAAGCGCTGCGCAGCCGCATAAACACAGGCGGGCGACGGCTCTGCGGATCTTGTGTCGCGATGTGATTGGAAACGGGTTGCATGACTCAGTTCGCGAGGGACTGAAGCTCTAACATAGGGCGGCCAGATGAGATCGCAGGGCTGGAAATCACTTTCAATGGACCCTCCTTTCTCTCTTTAGAGAGAATACCATAACGTCGGAGTATATTGTCGGCAGCCGGCCATGCGGTGCGCGGCTGTTTGCAGCGGCGAAGTTGGAACCGCCCCTTGCACGAGGAACGAATTACCTCCATCATCGCCTCAAATTCTCGTTCGTATTGAAAGCGGGTACATCGCTATTCAGGAGGAGACGCAAATGTCGGATCTTCATACCCGGCGGACAATCGTCAGTGCATGCCGGAAAGCCCGGCGACTGATTTGCCCGGCCCTGGGAATTTGCATTTTGCTGGCAGGCGTTTCGACGACAAGCCACGCCCAAGAAAGTTCCTTGCCGTCGAGCTCCGTCAACCCGAGCGTGGGCGAATTGGCCAGTCAGATCGCCGACTTGCGTCGTCTGGTTCAACAGTTGCAAGCTCAGGTGATCCAACTGCAGGCCAACGCCCAAGCGCCGCGGAAACCTGAGGCCACAAGCGAGGACCCAATGTCGCTGGCGGCCCTCAGCACGCCGCCCTCACCCGTGGACAAGCAGGCATCGGCTGCGTCAACTGTCACCATCCCCGCGCCGTCTGCGACTGCGACTGACGCCGCGCCTGTCCCGCCGCCCAATACAACCGGCCCGGTTGGTGTAGATGCGCCCGCCACGGCTGCCGCAACTCTGTCGGCGGAAAGTCAGAAAATAACCGACGCGCTGCACGGGACAACGGTGAATTTCCTATTTGACGGATACTACGAGTACAACTTCAATGCACCGATCGGCCGGGCCAATCTTCTGCGAGCTTATGACATCAGCAGTAATGCGTTCAGCCTGAACCAGGCCGATGTAGTGATGGAAAACGCACCCGATGTGGCCAATGATAAACGTTGGGGTGCGCGGCTGGATCTGCAATTTGGGCAGGCCACGGAGACGCTTCAGGGAAACGCCGCCAACGAACCGCGGCCCGACATTTACCGCAACATATTTCAGGCTTATGGGACGTATGTCGCGCCCCTGGGCAGCGGACTAAGCATCGATTTCGGGAAATGGGCCAGCCCGCTGGGCATCGAAGGCAACTACACCAAGGACCAGATGAATTATTCCCGCTCGCTCTGGTTCGACTTTCTCCCTTACTATCACATGGGCGTCCGGCTTCACTATCAGGTGAACTCGATCCTAGGCTTGAATTATTGGATGGTCAATGGTACGGAACAGACCGAACCCTTCAACGGCTACAAAGACCAGCTTGTGGGTTTCGTGCTTCAACCATCCAGGAAGCTGAGCTGGACCTCACAGTACTACCGCGGGCAGGAGCACCCCGACTTCCAGTATGTGACCAGCGGCCCCCCTAACCTGCCCACGATTCAGGGCTCGCCGTTTGAACCCATTCCTAACCCCGCCACGGGCAAGTTGAACATCCTGGACAACTATGCCGCCTGGAACGCCACTTCCAGGCTGGCGCTGGCGTTGGAAGGCGACTACGTGAACGAGCGGCTGTACACCACCTCCGCCCCCCAGCACACTGACGGAGGCGCTGTTTATGCTCAGTATCAGTTCACCCCGAAGTTTGACATCGCGGCAAGAAGCGAATACCTCTCCGACCGGGGCGGCCTGTTTACTGGCGTGACCCAGGCTGTGAAGGAAGGAACTTTGACGTTCGGATATAAGTTTTCCGATAATTTCCAAATATTTCAAGAGTGGCGTCGCGACTGGTCCAACCAGCCCTACTTCCTGACTCCCACTCTTTTCGTTTTGAAGAACTACCAGACTACTGCGAGTGTCGGAATAGTCTGGTGGTTCGGAGGCAAAAGCGGCGCATGGTAACGCACCGGGATTGGTCATTTTTGTCAGAGCCCATACCCGGCGGGAGAAAATGAAACAGCAGCGGGTGGTCACGCTCCACTTTTGCGGACCGCTGCTCGCTTTGAAGCGCCGCGAGCGAGTCCTTGTCTTCTTAATGCCCTGGTTGCATGGGTAGAGGGGCTGCGGGAGGCGGTGGAGCGACCACGGGCGAAGGCGTGGCGATGATAGGTGCGGTTCCTGTCCGAGGCAACTGCAGCATCACTGAGACGCTGTTGGCTTCGGAGTTGGCCGTTACCAGATCCATCAATCCGTCGCCGTTGAAGTCGCCCACAGCCACGCCCCAGGGATTGGCGCCAGGCGCAGGCGGCGATGCAGTGGCCGCGAAGGTTCCATCACCGTTGCCCAGCAGGATTGTGGCGTGCCCGCTGCCGTTGTTGGCCACGGCGAGGTCCGGCTTGCCGTCGCCGTTAAAGTCCGCCACCGCGATCGAGTAGCTCGAAATTCCCGGAGTGACGGCTGATGGCGCGGCGGGCGCGAATGTCCCATCGCCGTTTCCCAGCAGGATAGTTACTGCGCAGTCTCCCTGATTGGCCACGGCGAGATCGATTATTCCATCGCCGTTGAAATCACCCGTGGCAATGGCATTAGGACCTGGCCCGGTGGCAGGCGCGGCGGCGGCAGATAAGAACGTGCCATCGCCATTCCCCAGCAAAATCGTCACATTGCTGTTGAGCGCGCTGGTCACAGCCAGGTCCAGCTTGCCATCGCCATTGAAGTCGCCCACCGCAATGCCTTCCGGTTCAGCTCCCACACCAGGGGAAGCGGCTGCGGGGGTAAACCCGCCCTCCCCATCACCCAGGAGAACCGTCACGTTGTAACTCCCCTGGTTTACAACTGCCAAATCCAGTTTTCCATCGCCGTTGAAATCGCCCGCGGCAATGGCGACGGGCTGGGCACCTGTGCCCGGCGAGGCACCCGCACCGAACGTGCCATTGCCGTTGCCGAGCAGAATGTTCACACTGTTCTCACCCAGGTTTGAAATGGCCAGGTCAAGTTTTCCGTCACCATTGAAATCACCGACGGCCATTGCTGAGGGATTCATTCCTGTGATGGCGGAATCAGCAACCGTCGTGAAGGCGCCGTCACCCTTCCCGAGCAGAATCGTGACGCTCTGGCTGTTTTCGTTGAGGATGGCGAGGTCGTCCTTTCCGTCGCCGTTAAAATCACCCACCACTATGGGGAGCGGAAAGGTTCCGGCTGGAATCGGCGCGCCGCCAGTGAGCGAAAACGTCGCAGTCGCTGCCGGGGGTGAGATTGAAAATGGCACGACGTTGGAGTTCACCTCTGCACCGGGATTCGCCACACTGACGCGCGCTGTTGCCGGTGACGCGATGGCGGATGCCGGAACCGCTGCGCCCAATTCCTCGCTGCTCAGGTAAGTAGTGGCCAACGGCGCGCCATTCCACTCCACGCTCGCCCCGCCGGCAAACCCTGTGCCCGTCACCATCAGCATAAAACCCTCGCCGCCCGGCGAAGTGCTCACGGGCGTCAGCGTGGGATTGAGGAAGGGAATGGGAATCGTTCCCGTCCCCGCCAGTGTGACCGTCCGGACACCATTCAAGCCGCTGCCCGTGACTGTGATGGCCGCATTTGCGCTTCCCGGCGTGGAGGGCGTAAAGGTCACCGTAATCGAACAGGTGGTGCCGGCAGCGAGGGCCGCTCCGCAGGCGGTCGTTTCGCCGAAATCCTTGTCTCCTGAGATCGCGATACTGGTCAGGGTGAGCGGCGCATTGCCGGGATTCGTCAGGTTGATGGTGTCGGTTGCGCTCGACCCAACGATCTGGTTGATGAAGGTGACTGAGCCCGGCGAGAGCACCGCGCCCGCGCCGGTTCCCATACCGCTCAGTGCGACGCTCTGCTGGCTCTGCGGAGCGAGTCCGGAGAAATTCATGGATGCGGTGCGATTACCCACCGCCGTCGGCGTGAACACCACGCTGACCGTACAGGCACTTTGCGGGCTGAGCGCCGTGCCGGTGCAGGTGTCTGAGTTCCTGGCAAAGTCATCCGGATCTGCGCCGCCCAGGGTTACGGCCAGAACCGTGAACGCGCTAGTGCCGGTATTGGTAACGATGACAGTCTGGGAAGCGCTCGTCATTCCCGGCGTCAGGGGCGTGAAGCACAGGCTCATCGGCGAAACAGTTGCGGCGCTTGAAAGAAATGCAGCCACAAGATTCGACACGTTAATGGAGCCGAGTCCTGTGGCGAAGTCCCACCCAGACGCGGCGCTGAACGCCGGTTCATACCCGCTGCTGGAGTTGTAGGCAAGGCCCGCGCAGGTTGCGCTTGTGCCCGCGCCGCCGCTCAGCGTGCAGTGCGGCATGGTGGTGTAGCCGCTGCCGCCGGCGTTCAGGCTCGCCACCAGGCCCGGCTGCACCGTCGCGCCGCACGTCGCGCCCGAGCCGCCACCACCGGTTATCGAGCAAGTGGGAGTGGATGTGTAGCCGCTTCCCGAATTGGTCAGAATCACTCCGGCAATTTCACCCGTTCCGTAAATGCTCGGAGCACACGTGGCGCCCAAACCGCCGCCCCCCGTGAGCGTGCAAATGGTTCCCGCCGGAACATAGCCGGAGCCGGAACTGGTAAGGACGAGCGAGGTGACCAACCCCGTCAGACGGGCCTGGCATGCCGCGCCCGCGCCACCGCCCCCGCTCAACGCGCATGAGGGCGAGCTCGTGTATCCGCTTCCCTGGCTCGTGACCTGGATCATGTTCAGCGACTGCGGCGCCGTCGAGAGCACGCCGTAGCTGCCTGCCGGCAAGCGGCAATTCACTCCCAGGCAGGGGACATCGATGTCACCGCCTGTGCCCGTTCCGGTGTAGAGCAGTGGAATGGGTGTGACGTCGTGAAAGATGCAGTTCGACCCCACACTCTTGCCGAGTAAGGAATTGCACGTCGTGCCGCTTGCGACGAATTGCGTCGCAGCGAGCGAATAGTACGCCGTGTCAGGATTCCCCCAGCGAGTGGTGGAAGCCTGATTCACCAGCGATTGAATTCCCGCCATGATGGGCGCGGCAAAAGACGTTCCCCCGGCGCTGAACCAGGTGGCCGGGGCGCCGCTGCAATCGGCTCCTCCGTAACTCGGGTCGGAATAGCAGACCACGTAGGCGTGTCCCCAGGAATTGTTGGAGGCGAAGAGCGCCACGTCGGGAATATCGCGCACACCGTCGTGGGGATTGCCGGTGAGCGGCGACTGCCACCAGGGCTTGGCGTATCCGGCGCAGGTGCCGCCGCCGATTCCGTACATGTCGGGCGCTCCGGTGGCGCAGCCGCTCGGCCCGCCGCTGGCGGCGATGGTGTTGGGTGCGGTCCTGTCGCACAGTGAGTTTGCGCCATAGGTCGGCAGCACGCCCATGAAATCCGCGCGCAGCACGCTGGCGCAGGAATCGTTCCAGGGAATTTCGGGAATATACGACAATGCTGAGCCGTAATTCGCGTTGTTGATGGGGTTCCAATAGCTGGAGTTCGCGCGCTGGTAGGTGTCCGCAAAATCCGTACCGCCCACCGAGACGTTGTAAGGAGTGGAAGTGAGCCCGCTGACGTTGATTCCGCCTTGCGCAAAGGCGGCACCGTAATCCGACGCGGCAGCACCTTCGTCTCCCGAGGAAACAAACACGGAAACGCCTTCCACCGCCGCCTGCTGATATAGCGAGTTGATGTAGGCGTTGTAGGCAGACCCGAGCAGCGATTCCGACTCGCCATAGCTGATGCTTACGACGGCGGGTGGTGCGGTGGGCTGATTGAGCAGATTCTGCAGGGCCACGAATCCGCCCCAGACCGCGATGTTCCAGCACGAGGCCACTTCGATTGTGGCGCTGGGAGCTGCGGCACTCGCCCATTCGGCGTCCACCGCGGCCTCAAGATCATCGGCGTTCACGCCCGGGTCGGAACAATTGTTTACCGGGCTTGCGGCCGGGTGGATTTGCGCAAGCGACCCGGCGGGATAAACCGCCGATAGACCCAACACATTGCGGAAATCTGTCCAGTCGTCGGTGGAATACAAGTCCGTGTCTTCAATCACCGCAATCGTCTGGCCCTGGCCAGAGTAACCCGCCGCAAATTCCGGATTAAATTGTAGATGGTCCATAAATCCGCCGGAACCACGGGGTAGGAATCGCCACCCGCCGTGTAGTCGGAGTGCGCCGCCAGCATTCGATGCGGCGTGAAGTCGTTGAGTGAAACGATGCCCGCCACCGTAGACGCCAGCGCCGCGGGAATCTGCGGGTCGCTGACGTTGGCGAAATGCATCCGGCCGTTCGCGCGCACGTTGTGAATCTCCGTATGAAACACCTGGCCCACCTGTCCGGCCGAGCCCGAAAAGTCGATCAGCATCCGGCTTGGGTAAACCTGATGGACCTGTAGTCCCATCGACGCGAGCCATGCCGAGACCTGCGCGACTTGTCCCTGCGATGGACCAAAGGCTTTTCCAAATTCCGCTGCCGAGAGCCAACGATGAAATTGCGGCGAGGCGGGATCGTGCAAATCCTTGATAAATTCCTCCAGTGCCTGCTCCTGTTGGGGCGTCCGGCGCAATTGAAGCATCAGGTGGTCGAGCTGAAATTCGTCAGCCAAGCGCCCGAGATCCTTGCCGGAGAGTCCTTCGGGCCGGGT
>JASHTY010000185.1 GCA_030040315.1 Terriglobia bacterium
CCGCCGGCGGCGCGCCCGTACTCCGCCGCGTAGTTGTTGGTCATCACGCGATACTCCTGCACCGCATCGACGGAGGGAAATACCGTGGGACCGGAATTGCCGGGATTCGTATTGGTCACTCCATCCAACAAATACTCATTCTGGCCGGCCCGCGCGCCGTTAATCACCACGTAGGTCTGGGAAATCACATCGACGGGAAGGGCGTTGTAGGATGCGGGAGTGAAAACCCCCGGGACGATGTTGACCAAAGAATAGGGATTGCGCCCCAACAGCGGCAGATCAGACACCGTATTTTGGGTCACCAACTGGCTGAGGGAGGATGTCTCCTGCTGCAGGATCGGAGCTGCGGCGGAAACCGTCACTTGTTGCGTCGTTGCCCCCAATTGCAGCGCCAAGTCCAGGCGCACGGTCTCCTGGACCTCCAGGTGAATTTCCTTTCGCACCAGGGTTTCAAACCCGGTGTGCTCAACGGTGAGTTCGTAAGTGCCAGGAAGAAGATAGGAAAACGTGTAGTAGCCGTTAGTTCCGGAATTGGTGGTTTTAGCGATATTGGTGCCGGTATTCGTGAGCGTCAGTTTGGCATTGGGCACAACCGCTCCAGACTGGTCCTGAAGGAGCCCCGTCAGACTGGCCGTTGCGGTCTGCGCGAAAAGGTTTGCTTCAAATGCCCAAACCATGATCAAAACCAGCAGAAGACTTGCGAGTTTCCCCACGAAACGTGAATGGACGCCGTTTGAACCTGAATTCAGAGCCATGCGCCTTCCCTCCGTTGGGTCAGTTCTCCTGGCCCTCAGCATCTGTGAACCCCAGGAGATATGACCTTGCCTGGATTATCGTCGTGCTTGATAAGCACTTATCCGCTGTGAGGGCAGGAGCAAGCGTCCGACCAACTCGGCTACGATTCAGAATTGTTATGGCAAGAATTAACGATATTGATTACAAGCAGTTAGGAGAAAAGCCAGGAATCCACCCAGGCGCGACTGACGGTCCTGATAAGATTTTCCAAATATCATATATTAGATTTTGTATTCCATCTACCTGCCTTTAGATTCCACGAGAGAATCCGGGGCGTTATTCCCCGGGATCGTCCGCGGGAGGCTTTGTGCCACCTGGCAATAGCTTATTCAGCCCTTCCAGAATCTCGCGCTCGTGGGGGGAAAACTGTTCGCGCACACGCTGGCTGTCGAGGAATCCGCGGCGTTGGTCGGGTGGCAAGTCGCGCAGGTGGCGAAAGGCGACGGTGACGGCCTGACGCCGGCCGGGGGGCAATTCGCGGTATTGATAAAACAGCGCGCGCGCGTTCTGCCGCTGGTTGGGAGAGAGCGATTGAAGAATTTCCTCGCGCTCACGGATCGTCTCCTTTTCCTGCGGGGACTTGGCGTTCCACTCGCGCAAGCGCTGGCGGACCTGACCCTGCTGCTCGGGCGACAGGCGCTGAAACTGAGGGTTGTTGGCCATGATGCGCTGCTGCTGTTCGGGAGGCAGCTCGCGCAGGCGGCGGAAGAAGGCGGCGGGACCGGGAGGACGCTTCTGCCCATTCCCGGGCTGGCGATTTCCCTGCTTCTCGCCGGCCGGAGGGGCGGCCTGGTCCGTTCCAGGCTTTGCAGCTTCCTTCTCACCGCCCTTTGCCCCCCCCTGGGCAACGATCCAGCCTGGCGCGAGCAGAAGCGCAAGAAGGAGAGATGGAAGCAAGCCGCATGCGCGGGAAATCCGTCTTCGCACCCCTAAAGGGAGCGCCGCAGACTTAGTCGCCACCGTGGGAATCCGACTTGGGCATATCCGAAAGGAGATCGAAATTTGCGGCCACATCATAGTCTTCCATCGCCAGGCCATCCTGGTCATCATTCGCGATTTCACCCGCCGCTGCGGCTTCCGGGGTGACCTTGGCCCGCTGCGCGTCAGCGTGCGCAACCACGTTTGGATTCTTGACCTTCACGGATGGCGCAGAGGCCTGCAGCCCGGTGGCCATTCCAGATTGCCGCCTGGCAAGCTCTGCGGGATGGGCATCGCGATGGTGGCGATGAGTAAACCAGACCGTCCCGGCAACTATCAAAACTGCCGCGGAAATAGCCGCAAGGCCGCGGGCCCAGCCCAGTCCCCACAGACCCCAGCCCTCACGCCGCGCCTGTTCCGCCTCCACGGCCTGGCGCACTCGCGCGTCAAAGCCCACACTCGGGTCGACGGGTAGCCAACCATCCAAAGCGGCACCCAGCCGCTGGCGTTGTTCAACAATCACGCGGCAACGGGCGCATTCCCCCAGGTGCGCGCGCACCTGGGACGTCGCAGGCTCATCCGTGAGGCGGTAAGCATAGCGGCCCAAGGTTTCATCGTCAAAGCAATTTGCGTTTCTTATGTCTGAGCTTTTCATATCTGGCCTTCCCGGAGCAGTGGCTCCAGGCGTACTCGCAGCGTTTCGTAGGCTCGGAAGAGCAGTGATTTTACGGCGCTTTCGGAGACGCCCAAGATTCCGGCGATCTGGCGGTAATCCACGTCTTGATATTTGTGCAGGATAACGGCCAATCGCTGATTATCCGGCAGGCCCTCAACTGCCTGGCGGATTAGGCGTTCGCGATCCCCCTGGATCAAGCGTTGTTCAACCGTCGGCTGGGGGTCGACGAACCGATCTAAAATCGTGCCGGCGCCCGATTCTTCGCTCGCGGAGGCTTCATTAACCTCATCCTTGCGGTCCCGAATGGCGTTGAGCGCAAGGTTGGTGGCAATCCGATACAGCCAGGTGGTAAATCGCGCCTCGGGCTGATACCGCTCCCGCGATTTGTAAATCCGCAAAAAAACTTCCTGGGCCAAATCCTCCGCCAGCGCCCGATCGCGCAGCATGCGGCGGAAGAAATTGACCATAGGAAGCCGATAGCGGCGCAGGAGCACTTCAAAAGACGCCGCGTCCCCGGCACGGACCCGCAGCATCAACTCCAGGTCAGACCCTATGGCCATACTTGCCACATTATATCGAACACATAAGCGGCGGGAGAGTTGTGCGGGGGGTCGGAAATTAAGCGCACCACAATATGTTGGGGCTTTACATCATTAACATACAATAGGTTGGTAACTGCCTCCAGTTCCACCCCGATGCCTTATCATGCCGTCCGACCATCAGTTGAAAGGGAAAGCGGTGAACCACGGAGCGCACAGAGATCCACAGAGGCGCTTTTCTCTGTGAACCTCCGTGCCCTCTGTGGTTCAATCTTCTTATGGCACGATCCGCCACACTCTTATGACGAAGACCTGCGAAATTCTCGACATGGTTCGTACCCTGATTCCAGACCACCCGGATACCGAGTCCCTGCTGACCGCAATCGTCAACCTCCTGCGCCGCGAGCGACCGCACTACAACTGGGTCGGCTTCTACCTGCTTGAGGGGAATGAGCTCGTGCTCGGCCCCTACGTCGGCAAGCCCACTGTCCATACCCGGATAGCGATCAACCAGGGAATCTGCGGCGCCGCGGCTTCCACCGGCCAGACGCTGGTTGTGGATGACGTGAACGCCGACCCCCGATACCTTGCGTGCAGCCTTGAGACCCGGTCGGAAATTGTTGTGCCCATTAAACATAATGGCCAGGTGCGGGGGGAAATCGACATCGACAGCGACCAACCGGCCGCTTTCACCCCCACCGACCGCGAACTGCTGGAAGCCGTGGCCGAACTCCTCGCCGCCCGCATTGATGGTTGGAAGACAGAAAGTAGAAGACGGTAAGCGGTGGGCAGCTCTAAAAACCCGCTCCTTTGTTTTCATACACATCCCCGGATGCACCTTAATATTTGACCTTTACTTCAGCTTGGCTCCCGGTCGTTTGTAGCCCAACCTTCGAGGATTCCGGATCGGTGCCCTTGCCCGAAGTTTCATGCGCTGTCCAACGCTCAACCGTGCAAGCTGTTATCCTCAATTCCTTGTTTTCAACAACTTCTGTGGTAATACCGCCAATAGACGTTTCGAGTATCCCGGAATCCAAGTCTGCCCCAACTACCGGCAAACGGCTGCAAAACTGGCCTCAGTTCAACCGGAAAACCTGCATTTTGATGCCAATTTGGCATGTGTTCCATTTATTTTCAATAATATTCCGGCTTCGGTCGCAGAAAAAATAATTCTTTCACGCGCGTTCCGCGCACCCTCCGTAGTTTCTTGTGAATTGCGATCGAACCGAGGCGTCGAATGAGGCGCAAGCTCTTGCATCTGGCAAAGCCCGATGTTGAAAACAGCGGTACGTATCGTACTAAATGATTAAGACTAAGATTTGTCTATTAAAAAGCAACGGCGAGATTTTCAAAAGTCCACGGGAATCGTTTCTCTTGATCGATCCTCTCAGGGGGATATTGTAAATCGTGAGGGCTGAACCCTCAGCTCGCATTTTTCGATCGGCCCGGGCACCGCGCTAGCTCCGAATGCCGACAATAACCAACGTGGCGATGAGAAAAAGGGACCATGCAAAAGACCCCGCGGCAATTCCAAAGAGCATTCGCACAGGCGAGGCCTTTGCAGCGTCGGGAACTAGCCGGCGGCGGACCACCAGGGTTTTTGCCCAGTGGTCACCATGCCGTTGCTCTTTCAAAGTCTTGTTCATTTCCAGGTACCCGACGATCCCGAAAAAAAGGCTGTCAATAAAATATGCGCAGGAACGAATGAAAGCCTGCTTAATGCTGCAGGGCGCAAGATCTTCCGTAACCACTCGAAGTCCGCAGATCAACTTGCCCAGACTGGCGCCGCAGATGCCTTCACAAAGGGTGTGGTAGAAAAGGTTCCCCACCAGGCTCGCCATGAACAAACCCAAGCGCGCGCCGCCAAGGCGCCGCTGCCAGCCAGGGCCGATGACTGCAGCCTCCTGAAGGATCACCAGGAATATTGCGCCGGCAATCCCCGAGATTATTCCGAGCACATATCCGTAGACCATTTCCAGCACGCGCGCCAAGGCGCGAATGCCGAAGCCCGCTCCCTGCACGACCGATGTTGTATCGGTGATGCTAAGGCCCAGAATTCCCATGGCTCTACCTCCTGTGTTCTGGTCGCTGCTGCGTGCCCAGTGATATACACCCAAATGCATGGCGGAGCAAGTCGACCCAGCCTCGTTCGGCGTAGAGTCGCTTCCGTCTGGACGTAACGACGCGGGACCCTGGTCAGCGCTCATTTTCCCCCCTCATGCCGAAAATGATGTGAAGACATCCGCCCTCCATTGGTTGTTAGGGGAAACACTTGTGGTAGCTTAAGGCATCAGATTTTGAGCGGGTAACGGATAGCCGGTAGCGCAGAGTTTCGCATTCCAGAAACTCTGCGGCTTTTCGCGGGCTGGCGGGCTGGCGCAGACTCCTGCCGCGCGGAGTCTGCGATCCCAGAGGGATTTGGTCTTCGAGATTCAGAGAAATGCAGACACTGAAATGCACGTCTGCGCCATCCACGGAAATTCGGCCCACAGTTCGGAGACGGTAGCGGGTAGCCACCGTCTTGACCGTGGGCTCGTCATGCGTCAGAAAAAACCCACGTCAGAAAGGCGCTGACGTGGCTAACAACTATGCGCGAGAATTCTTCCCTGGCGGCAAGCTCTCACCTAAGCGATAATCGCCTGCGAGAAACACTCAACCTCACCTATGCGTAGGCGTTCACGTTCGCGAGACAATCCGACTTCAGGCCCTGAGCGGTTGCAGATCATTAAGAATCCGGATCGAAGTTTCGCAATCCTCAATGGGAAGGGCAAAGTATTGAGAGATTCGATCCCAGAGACATGGCTAGAGAACAAGCTTTCGAATTCCGGATACTGCGGAAACGAGTACGAGGAGATATGGCGTCAACTGGATGGTTGTGGGAAAGCCGAGTTCGTCCTAAACATGGGCCCGAGGCGTATCCCGTGGGTCAGCTGAATATGTACGAGGTGGAAAGAATAGGTCCCTGATGATCAACACGTTCTTTCATGACCTCCGTTTTGGGGTGCGTATGCTGGCGAAGGATCCCGGCATCACGGCCGTGGCGGTGCTGACGCTGGCACTCGGAATCGGCGCTAACACAGCCATCTTCACCATTGTCAACGCGGTGTTGCTCAATCCGCTGCCTGTAACCGACGCGGCGCGCCTGTTCGAATTGGATACAACCGACCTGAAGACCAAGGTGGCCCTGGGGAACACCACGCGCATGGGCGTCTCGTTCGGCAACTACCAGGACTTCGCCCGGCAAGCGGACGTCTTCAGCGGCCTTATGGCTTTCCAGCCGGTGATCTTTACGATGAGCGGTGGTGAGAGGCCGAAGCTCTTTCAGGGTGCCCTGGTGACCGCAAATTATTTTGACGTGCTGGGTGTGCGCGCCGTCCTGGGGCGAACGTTTGGGCCGGATGAAGACAAACACCCGGGCGGCGACGCGGTGGCCGTGCTGAGCTACGGGATTTGGTCGCGCGAATTCGGGGGCTCGCGCGACGTCTTGGGACGGCAATTAACCCTGAACGGAACCAATTACACGGTGATCGGCGTCGCGTCACCGCAATTCAAAGGGACTTTTCTCTTCGCCAGCTCCGACCAGATTTGGATTCCCATCAGCATGCACACCCAGGTGTTGGCGGGAATTTTGGAAACTCATTTCGCGGATCGCCGGCTCCTGGATTTTGTCTCGGTGGCGCGGCTCAGGACTGGGGTGACCGAACGCCA
>JASHTY010000186.1 GCA_030040315.1 Terriglobia bacterium
TCCCATAGAAGTTACCGTCGCTGCCTTGAACCAACGGATCCACAGGGTCTCCGCCGTCCACGCAGGATGTCGTGGAAGTGCTCACCGAGCAAAAAGTGTAAAGCACGCTGAACGTCCCGCTTGGGGTGATTTTGAAGGCCGTTCCCGCATCGAAAAAGCTGTTTCCGCCGTCCTCGGTAGTCCCGTAGAAGTTGCCATCGCTGCCCTGAATCAGCGGTGCCTCGGGCAACTCGCCGTCCGCGCAATCGCTTTCCGAGCAGAAACTGTAAAGTGTGGTGAACGTCCCACCTGGCGTAAGCTTGTATATAACCCCGACGTTGTTGCCGCCTTTGTATGTTGTACCGTAGAAGTTGCCGTCGGTACCCTGCACTGGCTTGGCATAAGGAAAACCCCCGTCCGTGCAGCCACTTTGCGAGCAGAAGTTGTAAAGCACCGTCAACGCCTGCGCATGTAACGGCCGACCTGTCGAAAGCAACATCCCAAGCACCGCGCATGCCGCCAAGGTGTACTGCAAGCCTCTCCACCAACCCTCGAGGGCCGGATTGTTTTTCCAATTCAGTGGGTCAGAGGATTTGAGAAATGCAATTAAACTTAAAACTCCGTGCATAGCCACCTCTGGTGACTGTCTGACCAAGACAATTTTTCGGGAAAGCCCACCTACTGTGCCTCTACAAACGTAATGCGCGAAAAACGGACAAAAAGGGACACGTCTGGGGACAAGGCTTTTGAACCGGCGCCAGCATTCCGGCCATAATGGTTTACGGGGGGGGTGAAAGTGCCCTTTTGTCTGGAATTCAGGTGGAAAGGGCGTGGTACAATAGGCGCACAAGAGGATACGGGCTTAATAATTCCAGAGGGCAGTTGCATATGAAGTGCGAGCAGGGCAAGATCACGCAACTCCTGACTCGATTCCGGCGGGGAGACCCTGACGCCGAGGGCGAATTACTACCCGCAGTCTATGGAGAACTTCGGCGTCTTGCTCAGAACAGCCTGAAGCGCGAGCGGCCCAATCACACTCTTTCACCCTCGGCTTTGGTTCATGAGGCTTATCTGCGCCTGGCAGGATCTGACCAGCCGGATTGGCAGGATCGTGCGCACTTCTTTGCTGTGGCCGCTCGCGTGATGCGGCAGGTTCTGGTGGATTATGCCCGCCGGCGCCAGGCCCACAAACGTGGAGCTTCGTTCGAAATCATCAGCGTGGATAAGGAACCAGCGTTCGCGGAGAGCAAATCCGCCGATGTGCTGGCGCTTGACGAGGTTTTGAATCGCCTTGAGCAGCAGGACGAGCGCCAAAGCAAGATTGTAGAGATGAAGTTTTTCGCCGGACTGACCTTTGAAGAGATCGCGGAAATCCTGGGCGTTTCATCCAAAACCGTGAAACGCGAATGGACGATGGCGCGCGCCTGGCTGCACCGGGAAGTCGGCAAATAGTGACGCATTGTGGGCGACCCCGCCCGAGGCCTATATGGACAGGGAACGCTGGGAGAAAATCAAGGACCTGTTCGAGCACGCGTTGGAGCTTGCGCCCCCGGGCCGTGCTGAGTACCTGGAGGCGGCCTGCGGGACGGACTCCGCACTACGCGCGGAGATCGAGGCGTTGCTCGACCACGACCGCCGAGCAGGCAGATTCCTGGAGTCGAGTCACGCGCGAGATGCAGAAGTGAGCGGACAGGCCGACCTTTCTTCCCTCACGTTTTCGCCCGGGAACATTCTCTCGGGCCGCTTTCAGATCACCCGATTCATCGGGCGCGGAGGGATGGGGGAGGTATATGAGGCTCGCGATCTCGACCTCGGCTCGCATTTGGCGCTGAAAACCCTGCGGCCGCAGATAGCCGGCAATGCCTGGGCCCTCGACCGATTCAAACAGGAAATTCAACTTGCCCGGCGCGTAACGCACGCCAATGTCTGCCGCATTTTTGACATTGAGCGCCATCGGATGGAGGACGGTACGTCGGGCGATGGCAGCGACCTTGTATTCATCACCATGGAACTTCTGAGGGGCGAGGCACTCTCGGAGGTGCTCCGCCGCAGCGGCCGGATGGACGCAGCGAAAGCGCTGCCGCTGATTCAACAAATGGCGGCGGCGCTCGAGGCCGCGCACGACGCAGGCGTGATTCATCGGGACTTCAAGCCGGGGAATGTGATGCTGGTCCGGGCGAAGGCGGAGGAAACCGGCGAGCGTGCCGTGGTCACCGATTTTGGGCTGGCGCGCGCAGCGGTGGATGCGAGCGTAAGCAATGAGAGTTTCGCCGAGTCCCTTTCAAGGACCCACCAGCTACTTGGAACGCTGGCCTACATGGCGCCGGAGCAGTTGGAAGGCCGCGCAGTTACGCCCGCCACGGACATCTATGCACTGGGACTTGTGGCCTATGAGATGTTGACCGGGCGGACCCCTTATCCACCCGATGCGCCGCTCGCCGGGGCCTTTCTACGGGTCAAGGAGCCGCCGGCCTCGCCGCGCAAATACAACCCGGAGTTGGACCGCACTTGGGAACACGGCGTCCTCCGCTGTCTGGAAATTGAGCCTTCGGCACGCTTCCCCAGTGCTCGCGAAGCCGCCGCTGCCTTCGGGGGCGGCGGCAAGCTAAGTCGCTCCCGCATGCGCTGGAGCGCCGGAGCAAGGAAGTCCAATGGCCTGCGCAGTCGCGCACTTCGTTTCGCACGTGCAGCTTCCGCCCTCGGCGCAATGGTGGTGTTGGTGGGCGTCGGGCTTTATCAGGCATCGCGCTCAGCGCCGCAAGCACGCGTGCTGGAGATCAACCAAGTGACCAACGATGGATTTCCGAAACCCCATGGCATGGGCGCCATCGATGGCTCAACGCTCTATTTCAGCGAACTGCGCGACGGTCGCCATCTCACTGTTGCCGAAGTTTCAACCTCCGGTGGCGCGGTCATTCCCCTTCATACCTCGCTGCCCAATCCCTGGGTGCAGGACTTTAGCCCCGACCGATCCGAGCTTCTGGTGATCGATATTCCGGGGCCAGACTCGGTGAGTTTTGCGGATGGCCAGGTCTGGGCTCTAAAAATGCCGGAGGGCACGTCTCGACGTGTGGGAGGAATCTCCGCCGCGACCGCCGCGTGGTCACCCGACGGAAAGACGATCGGTTTCGGTGGCGCTGGACGGATTCTCATTTGCGATCCTGAGGGAGCAAATGTCCGAGAACTGACCCATTTCGCTGGTACGGTCGCCAATCTGGCCTGGTCGCCCGACGGGACTAAACTGCGCTTCCAAGTGGCTCTCGACACGCCCAACGTTGGGGTTTGGGAAGTCGATCTCAAGGGTCGAACCCGGCGCTTCGCTCTGGATGATGCCGACTCGCAGATTCAGCCGTTGGCAGGAAAATGGACTCTGGACGGTCGATACTTTCTGTTCCAAGCGCCCTTCAACGGTCGAGGGGGCTTGTGGGGCGTTCGCGAAAAAAAGGGATGGCTCCACAGCAGGCAGGGGAAACCCTTCATCCTAAGCCTCTCCATCGCAAGCAAGGGTCAGCCCGTTTTCGGAGCGTCAGGAGAAGAGGCTTACGTTGCGGCCGACCAGCCCCGTGCGGAGGTCGTGCGTTTCGACGCCCGCCAGGCGCAGTTCGTGCCCTATATTGTTGGACTTTCAGCCGACCAGCTTGACCTCTCACCAGACGGCCAATGGCTAGCCTATGCCTCCTACCCCGGGTACACACTCTGGCGAAGCCGCCCGGATGGCTCCGATGCTTTGCAGCTCGCCCCCCCGTCCTTGCAAGCTACGGCGCCCCGCTGGTCACCCGATGGCCGGCAGATCGTTTTTATGGGGAAATCCGGCGAACAGGGTTTGTGGCGGCTGTATCTGGTAGCGTCCTCCGGTGGCCCGCCCACATTCCTGGTGAATATGGAGACAGAGCAGGGCGTGGCCACGTGGTTTCCCGATGGCCATAACCTCATCTTCGGGGACCTGCTGCGAACTCCCACGGCGCACTCACTGATCCATCGGATTGACCTGACCACGCGGCAAGTCTCCACGGTGCCAGGCTCTGAGGGGCTGTGGACCGCGCGCTTGTCGCCCGACGGGCGTTATATCTCGGCGCTCAGCGGGGACAATCGTGATTTGATGCTATTCCATGTGGCCCAAAAACGATGGTCACGGCTCGCACGTACGGAGCCGATCGGCGACATTGTGTGGTCGCGCCACGGGGATGCGATCTATTTCGACGACCTCCACCATCGCACTGGCATATTTTGCTTGCACCTTAAAACTCGCCAAATAGAAAAGGTAGCGAGCCTGGGAGAATTGAATTCGTCTTGGTGGCTCGGATTGGCACCTGATGATTCGCCCCTGCTCATGCGGGACGTGGGCAGCCAGGAGATTTACGCCCTCCACTGTCGCTTGCCATAAAGGCCCCTATGCCGGGGATGCGCAGGTAGGGACTGGAAGTGTTCCAAAAGTGTTCCAAAAGTCTGTGGAATTGGTCTAAAAGGGGTTGCTTTTTGAGCGAAAGCAGAAACCCCGAATTGATGGAAGGCTATGATAAATAGAGGGGAGGGTAGAAGGAGCGAACTGGGTGGCCATGCCTGCCACGCATGAGGTCGCGGGTTCGAGTCCCGTCGTCCCCGCCAGCTTGCCAGCGCTGTTGTCGCGGGTTGTAGCTCCGTGTGCGGATCTCCTTGCCTCAGCTCATACATTCCGGGGAACCATGCCCGTAGACCTCTCGGCGGAGGACCAACTTTGCCTGCTGCTCGCTCACGCGCGATTCTCCGAAAACAACGCGAAGCAGGCGGTGGAGCCGCTGATCTCCCTCGCAGGTTGGGATGCGTTTTTTGAGAGCGCTCGAGCACATGGCCTTATTCCCCTGGTTTATCATCGACTGAACGCACTCGGCTTCTCCGGCGTGCCCGCTGACGTTCGCCGAAAATTGACGGACGCTTTTGGAGTGAATGCGGTTCG
>JASHTY010000187.1 GCA_030040315.1 Terriglobia bacterium
GATGTCCTCAAGGTGCGCGAAGGCGACCTCCGGCTCGACCATCCAGAATTCCGTCAGGTGGCGGCGCGTCTTGGATTTCTCGGCGCGAAACGTGGGGCCGAAGCAGTAGGTCTTGCCCACCGCCATGGCGGCAGCTTCGTTGTAAAGCTGGCCCGACTGCGTCAGGTAGGCCTTGTCGTCAAAGTAGCCGACTTCGAAAAGCGTGGTCGTGCCCTCGCAGGCCGCGGGCGTGAAGATGGGAGTATCGACCAGCGTAAATCCGCGGCCGTCGAAGAAGTCGCGCACTGCCTTGATGATCTCATGCCGAACGCCCAGAATGGCGCGCTGCCGCGTGGAGCGCAGCCACAGGTGGCGATGGTCCATCAGGAATTCAACGCCGTGGTCTTTGGGTGAAATCGGGTAGGGTGATTCCGGGGGAATACGCTGCTCAACCTGCACGTTCACGACGTCAAGTTCAAATCCGCCCGGCGCGCGCTGGTCGGCCCGTACCTTGCCCGTGACGCGCACGGAGGATTCCTGCGTCAGGCCGCGCACCGCTTCGAAAACCTCCGGCGGCACCGCCTTCTTCACCACGACGCCCTGGATGATTCCCGTGCCGTCCCGAAAGAGCGGAAACAGCAGCTTGCCGCTCTCGCGCAGGTTGTAGAGCCAGCCTTGCAGAATCACTTCCTGCCCGTCGTGCGCGGACACATTGCGGATTTCAACGACCGGGGGCAATCGCTCATCCCTCCTGAGGCATGGTTTCCATGCGCTCCATCACTTCCGCCAGGCGCGCCAGGCTGGTGATTTCCGGCCCGTAATCGCGGAGCTCAAAGAGCACGGGGAATTGGCCGTTGCCCTGCCGCAGGTCGCGAACTGCTTCCCTCCAATCAATCGTCCCGTCGAGGGGCATCAGGTGATCGTCCTTCTCGCGGCGATTGTCGTGAATGTGAGTGGAGACAATGTGCTCGCGCAGAATCTCGAAAGCCGAGTGGGCGCCCGCTCCCATGTGCGCGTGGCCGATGTCGAAGCAGACCTTCACGCCCAGCCGCGTGTAGTGGAGAAACTCCACCAGCCGCTCCGGCGAGCCCAGCTCATTGGGGACATTTTCGAGCAGCAATTGCACGCCGCGGTCCTTGGCAAACACTTTCAGGTGTTCGAGCGAGGTCATGACCGCGTCGAACTTGTTCATATCGTATTCCTCGTCCGGCAATCCCATGTGAACGATCAGGTAGCGGAACGGCAGGTAGTCCGCAATGTCCAGCGAGCGCTTGATCTCATCCATGGAATTGATGCGCAGGCGGCGCTCAAGATAGGCGACCGATACCGCAAGACCGCCAAGCCGGCCCCAGTCCGCGTCAGAATACAGCGGCCCATGGACGGAGTGCAGATTCACCTGATGGTCGCGAAACCACTGGCCCACGTCGCGCACTTGGTTGCGGTCGGTATAGTCCAGATGCTGCCGGGCGGCAAACAGCTCAATGTTCTTGAATCCCGCGCCCACAATCTTGTCCAGGCAATGCGAACTCAGCCGCTCATTGACGTAAAGGTACGTGGAGATGCCGTATTCCATCAGTATCCCACCGCCTTTCCGTCGCCGCGAGGGTCGGAGCCGCCGAATCGCCATCCGGAGTCCGATGACACCTCAATGGCTTCGCAATCGCCAATGGCGTCCCGAAAGGTTACGGGATAGCCGGCCTGTTTGAGCTTTTCGATCGTGTCCGCGGAAAAGCCCTCGCGTTCAAGCGACAGGCGATCCGGCGTCCACTGATCATGAAAGCGCGGCGAAGTGACGGCCTGAAGCACGTCCATCTTGTAAACCAGGACGTTCAGCAGCACTTCCAGAACCGTGTTGGTAATCGTGCTGCCGCCCGGCGAGCCCAGCACCAGGCGCACCTTGCCTTCACGCGTAACGATGGTGGGCGTCATGGAGGAAAGCGGCCGCTTGTGCGGGGAAATGGCATTCGCTTCCCCCTGAATCAGCCCAAACAGATTGGGCGCGCCCGGCTTTGAGCTGAAGTCGTCCATCTCGTTGTTCAGCAGGAATCCCGCGCCTTCCACCGTGACTCCGGAACCGAAGTACCCGTTCAGGGTGTAAGTGTTCGCCACCGCATCGCCAGCGGCATCGACGACGGAGAAGTGCGTGGTGGCGCCCGCTTCAAACGCCTGCGGCTGGCCGGCGCGCACGGGTGCCTCCGGCTGCTCATGCAGAATCTCGTCGCGCAACCGCTCGGCATAACGCGTTGAGGTGAGCCCGGCAACCGGCACGGAGACGAAGTCAGCGTCACCCAGGTATGAAGCGCGGTCCGCATAAGCGCGGCGCATGGTTTCCGCCAGCAGGTGAATCGACGCGTAAGAATTGGCGGTGGCGAGATCGAGCGGTTCAAGCACGTTGAGCATTTCAATCAGCATCGTTCCGCCGGCGCTGGGCGGCGGCGCGGTAATGATGTCAAAGCCGCGAAAATGGCCGGTCAGCGGCGTGCGAATCTTGGCCTCATAATGCTCCAGATCCTCGCGCGTGATTAGGCCCTTGTACTTCTGCATGGTGGCGACGAATGCCTTGGCTGTCGCTCCCGAGTAGAACGCCTGCGGTCCGTGCTTGGAAATGGCGGCGAGCGTGCGCGCAAGCTCAGGTTGCCGGAAGATTGCGCCGGCCTCGTACAGATTGCCGTCGTGCAGGAAGATGCGGCGCGAGCCGTCGAACTTCGTAAGCAGCGCGCGATGCTCGCGCAATCGCTTCGCCAGTTGATAGCTGACGGGGAAGCCGTTGCGCGCCAGGCGAATTGCCGGGGCCATCACGCGCGCCAGTGCCAGCTTTCCGTACTTCTCCTCCGCCAGCGCCAGACCGCGCACCGTGCCGGGAATTCCCACGGCGAGCGCGCCTTCCGTGCTGGCATGGGGAATCAGGTTGCCTTGTGCGTCCTGATACATGTTGCGCGTGGCTGCGGACGGCGCTTGCTCGCGATAATCCACCACCACGGCGTCGCCATTGGCCATGCGAATCAGCATGAACCCCCCGCCACCCAGGTTGCCTGCTTCGGGGAAAGTGACGGCCATCACGAAGCCCACCGCCACCGCGGCGTCTACAGCG
>JASHTY010000188.1 GCA_030040315.1 Terriglobia bacterium
AGGGCCCGACGCATCTCGAAAAGGTCGGACCAAGGAATCAGATGGATCAACTGTTACACGGCGCAGGACAGTCGCTTCACCGCCAAGGACAACGTTTTCTTCCCCACGGTCCTCGGATGGAGGGGGGGACAAAGTTCTCATCAAGAGCCTGGCGGGCGGCCCGGACGCCGATAAAAACTTCTAGAACGGCTTCTTCCCGTCGGAAATCGTCTCCATCACCATGCTTGGCGGTGGTAACGAACTCATGTGGGAGATGAACAAGGAAGGTCTTACCATCGAGACCCCCAAAACGAAACCGTGTGAGTATGCTTTTGAGTTCAAATTTTTCCGCCGAAAAACCTTCTAAGCCGCCGGCGCGGCCAGGAAAGTAAGATACATGCGAATGCATTCACCGATAGTGGGACTTGCGCTAGTTGTCATCGCAGCAATCTCCGGAGGAGCGCTGGCCCTGCCACTAAAGAAGCGGCGGAGCTTTGAGCTGGAAAACATTTACGTGCCCTCGACGCTTGTCATGATGATTGTTTGTCCCTTTCTCATGGCCGTGTTCGTGACGCCGCATTGGCACGAAGCTTTGAGCGCGACCGGAACGCGCACGGTGTGGGCCGGCGCGGCATACGGCTTCGGTTGGGGAATTGGTGCCATCCTGTTCGGCTACGGCGTCACGCTCGCGGGAATGTCGGTAGGGGTAGCGGCTATCATGGGAATCAACACCGCCGTGGGGTCGATGCTTCCCTTCATCGTGACGTCGCGCTCCGATTTGTTCACCCCCGGGGGCCTGATCATTCTACTCGGCATCGCCGGATGCGTCATCGGCGTCGCGGTTTGCGGCAGGGCGGGCTTTCTGCGCGACAAGCAGGCCGACAAGCGGGAGCTGCGGCACGGCTTCGGCGTCGCGATGCTGGTGTGCGCCGCGTCGGGCGTGTTGAGCTCCTGCGCGAATCTGGGATTTACATTCACCAGCCGCGCGGGCGATGAGGCGCAAAAACTTGGCGCGAGTCCGGTCTACGCGACGCTGGCCAGTTGGATGCCCGTTTTCTGGGGGGCCACGGTGTCGCTACTGCTTTGGTTCATCGGTCTGCAGATCAAGCGCGGAACGTGGCGAAGGAATTTCGGCCCGGATGCCGTTTTCGACTGGTCGAACGGCGCGTTGATGGGCGCGATCTGGTTCGTGGCGACCATTCCCTATGGGATGGGGGCGTACTATCTGGGCCGCCTGGGTACTTCGGTGGGATGGGCACTGTACATGGCCTCCACTTTGATCGTCGCCAACGCCTTCGGCTTCGCAACGCGCGAGTGGACGGCCGCGCCGCCGCGGGCCATTCGGACCATTTACGCCGGCATTGGAATCCTTATCCTGGCGATCGTCGTGCTCTCCGTCGGAAGTTCGATGACCGGCGCATAGATTCTTCAGAAAGGTGGCATTTCCCAATGCAATACAATCAGCTCGGCAAAACGGGATTAAAGGTTTCCCGGCTCAGTTTCGGCGCGTCAGCTCTGGGATCGGTATTCCGGCCGGTGGACGAGTCGGAAGCCATCAAATCCGTGCATGTCGCCCTGGACCTCGGTATCAACTATATTGACGTAGCGCCGGCTTACGGCGGCACACTGGCTGAGACGGTTCTGGGCAAAGCGCTGCGCGGCATTCCCCGCAGCCGCTACTTCCTCTCGACGAAAGTGGGCAAGTACACCAAGCCGGGCAGTTACGGCGACGATACGCTCGACTACTCGCGCGCGGGCATTCGCGACGGCCTCGACGAAAGCGCGCGACGCCTTGGCGTGGACTACTTCGACATCATCCACATCCATGACATCGAGTACCAGGGAAGAAAGCACACCGAATGGGCCTTGACGGAAGGGTACGAGACGGTCAAAGAACTGAAGCGCGAGGGCCGCGTTGGAAACGTCAGCTTTGGCATTTACCCCATGGATTTGTGGAAGCGCATCTTCGATTCCGTCGAAATTGATGCGGCACTGGTTCATAATCACTATTGCCTGAACGACACGCAACTGCTGGACCTGCTCCCGATTGCCAGGCAGAAGGGGATTGGAATCGTGAACGGATCGCCTTTTGCCTCAAGTCTGCTGACGGACCGCGGGCCGGCCGCCTGGCATCCCGCCAGTTCGGAGGACAAAGGCCACTTCCGCGCCGCCGCCGAATTTTGCCGGAGCAAGGGAACATCCATCAGCCGGCTCGCTTTGCAGTTCTCCAGCCAGAACCCGGATATCCCCACCACGCTGTTCAGTTCTGCCAATCCCGATTCCGTGCGGCGCAACGTCGAATGTCACGAGCAGGCCTGCGACACGGCCCTCCTCGCGGAAGTCCGCAAGATTCTGGAACCGGTTCTCAACAAGCAATGGAGCTATTAACGTCGACGATTGACGCGCACCACCACCTCTGGGATTTTAACGAACAGGACTACGTCTGGATGTCAGGCGAGATGACCGTGCTGCGGCGGAGTTTTCTTTTGCCCGATCTCCAGACAGCCGTGCGCGAGTCCGGCGTCGACGGAACGGTGGCCGTGCAGGCTCGGCAGATGACAGTTGAGACGGAATGGCTGCTTGACCTCGCCGGGCGGAACGACTTCATCCGTGGCGTGGTGGGGTGGGTTCCGCTAACCGCACCCGACGCCGGAACGCATCTCGAGCGGTTCGCTGCAGACTCCAAGCTGAAAGGTGTCCGCCACGTCCTTCACGATGAGCCTGATGACTTCTACATGCTCCGCGACGATTTCAACCGCGGCATCAGCCTGCTTCAAAGCTTCCAATTGGCGTATGACATCCTGATCTTCGAGCGCCACTTGCCCCAGACGCTTGAGTTCGTGGACCGACACCCCGCCCAGGTTTTCATCCTTGATCACATTGCGAAGCCGCGCATCAAAGCTCGCGTGCTATCCCCGTGGCGGGAGCGTATTCAGGAATTGGCAAAGCGGGAAAACATTTACTGCAAAGTGTCAGGTATGGCGACGGAAGCGGACTGGAAATCCTGGACGCCGTCCGACCTGCGGCCTTATTTCGACGTTGTGCTGGCCGCGTTTGGGCCAAAGCGGCTCATGTTCGGTTCTGACTGGCCGGTGTTGACGCTCGCCGGCAGTTACGAAACCTGGATAGACACTTTCCGGTCGTTCATCGGGGAACTCTCGGAGGATGAGCAGCAGTGCATGTGCCGGGGGACGGCGATTGCCGCTTACCGGCTCGCCGCCGATCAAGGGTTGAAGTAAACCTGCGCCATCGTGGCCCAGAGTTTTTCTCCCCGCAAGGGAATCTGCATGGCTTCGGTCATGGCGTGCCATTCCCGGTCGCGGGCTTTGGTGTCGAGCCTGGCCATGTCGCCCGCATAGTCGGTCTCATCTATTCGAAATCCCCGAACGGGTAGGTTCTCCTGTCATCGCGCTGCCGCTTGGAGATGGAGTAGTCCCTCGCGTGGTATTTCGGCAGCAGGCCACGGACGCCCGAGTTGGGTCCGCGTGCAGTTCGTTAGAGCTACTTCTCCACCATCTTTATCGCCTCCTGGGAGGCCGTGTGGATAATACTCTCCGGCGACTTCACCTGGCTGGCGCTCTGAAGGAATTCCAGGGCTGACTTGTCCCCGCTCTTCCCGATCGAGCGGAGCGCCTCCGCTTCCACGATATAACTGTCGTCCTGCTCGTAGCGGGCCTGAAAATAGGGTTCCAGGCTCGGGTCATGGAGATCACCCAGCACGTGAAGCGCCGCCGCCCGCACCGCGGATTTCGAATCGACCGCCCTTTCCTTCAAAAAGGCGACGTCGGCGGTGCCCAGCGAGGGACCGAGGGCCGACAAGGCCTTTTCGCGGACTGCCCAGAACGCATCCGCTGCGGCGCTCTTGCGCAGCGCCGCGCCGGCAGCAGGGTCTTCCAGGTGCTGCGCGAGCTGAGCAGCCGCCCACTTTCGTCCGATCATGTCATCGTGTCCAAGTTGGTACACCAACTCGTCAACCGTTTTGGGGAAATTCATTTCCTTCAGGATGTGATTGCCTTCGTCAAACCTTACCAGCAGCGGCTTCTCCGCGCATGGAAATTCAAAATGCTCCTCGCGCTGGCGAATCGAGACTTGGGTTGATTGTTTCCCGGATGAGGTGGTGATAGCAATGACCACGGGGGTCTGAAAAATCGGCACCGAATCAGAGACCTTCTGGGTCTGGGTGATGGTTACCGTCACCGTTTTCGCGGCCTGATCCCATTGGTAACTGATGTCAAAGGCCGGATGGCCGGCCTTGTAAACCCACTCGTCGAAGAACCAATCGAGCACCTGCCCGCTTGAATCCGTGATGGCCCTTTCCAGATCGTGGGTGTCCACGGGCTGGTAGGCGTGCTGGTGAAGGAAGTAGGAAAGCGCACGTAGAAATTCCTTGTGGCCCATGACCCAATCCAGCATGTTGAGGACCGCCGCACCCTTCTGATAAATGTGCCGGTCAAAAACGTCATTGGGATAATTCCAGCGGTCAAAGACAATGGGCCGCTCATAGCGTTCGTGGGCTTCGCGCAGATACACGTTGATCTTATTCTCGAGGTCCAGAGCACCTTCATCGTCACCAAGCTGGTGGCGGGTGTAAACGTACTGAAAATAGGTTGCAAACCCTTCGTTCAGCCATGCCTGGCTCCAATCGCGCATGGTCACCAAGTCCCCCCACCACTGATGCGCAAGCTCATGAGCAATCAACCAGTCCACGGGAAAATCCGGATCGGCCTTGGGGTTGTGGATGGTGTCGTCACCAAGGACCGTGGCCGAAGTGCTTTCCGCCCCGCCGATGAAATGCGGCAGGATTATCTGGTCGTATTTCGTCCAGGCGTACGGATAGCCGAATTCCTCGTTGAAGAAACGGATCATCTCCGGCGTGTTGTGAAATAACCGGTGCGCGTCGGCAACATCCTGCGCGTACACCCAATAGTCCACCGGCAACGCGCCCAGGTGGTCGTCCACCTTGACGTAGGGGCCGGCGACCAGCACAAATAAGTAAGTCGAGATGGGCTTCTCCTGGGACCAATGGAACGTTTTTTGCCTGGATTTTTCGTCCACGACAACGTCCAGCAAGCGGCCATTGGAGATGACCTGGTCAGCCTGATCGACCGTGGTGATTAATTCCATCGTGGCTTTGTCATCGGGTTCATCGTAGCAGGGGAACCAGTGACGCGCCCCTTCGGGATAGGAAAGGGTGTTGGCCAACTGGGGATGATCGGCTGTGGCGGATTTGAACGTCAATCCCAAGTCATAATCGCGCGGCATCCCATATTGTCGCGGGTCCACATCCGGATGGTCTTCGCGATAGTAAACCTTCAGGGATAGTGATTGGCCGTACGCGTAGGGGTGAGGAAAATCAACGATCAAGGAGACCGAGGTTTGTTCAAAATGGAGCCGACTGCCGCCGGCTATCTCGACCTTGCTTACCTTAAAGGTCTCCGCATCCAGAACGCATTTGGAAAAGTCGTCGCGCAGCGGCCGTAGGGTGATCGTCGTGTCGCCCCAAAAGGAGTGGCCTTGCAGATCCAGCGTCAAATTAATTCGGTAATGCAGAACGTCATAATCATGACTTCGTTCATAATGCACAGGACGGTCGTAGATATTGACCTTCTGACCGCAAAGAATTCCCGGCAAGAAGACAGACCAGAGGCCTGCCCAAAGAATCCAATTCCCGGATCCGCTGCGTTTTATTGTCGCCATAAAGGTGTCAAAAAAATCGGTGGCAGCGTAACACGGCTCGCCGTACTCATGCCTTCAAATACTCGACATCAATCAAAAACGGCGAAACAACCTGGTTATCCGATCTCTGGCCGGTAAACACCGACTCCAGACGGCAGGGCCCGGCATTCAGATCCACGTCAAAGCTGACCGATGCAACTCCTGCTTCCAGCGGCTTTTCCTTAGTGATGTTGCCAACACCCAAGAATGCCTTTCCCGGCTTGATAACGGGAATTTCCATCCCATCAGCAGGCCCGTAGGTGAGGGTAACCCGGTACTGTCCGCTCCGGGCGACCTGCAGCTCGTAATACCCGGCGCCCCCCGGCTCGGTTTTGGCCATATGATGCACCTTAGACCAATGCCACGGCGCGTCGGGAGCATTTGGCCCGCGCATATCCTGTGCGGCGAGCCGGACGGGGTTCTCATGGGTCGAGCCGACTTGATTGCGGACGGGGGACTCCAGATCCCTGGTCACATCTGAGAACCAGTCCTCGTACCGGCGGCGCATCTCAAAAACGATCTCAGGATGTTCGGTCGCGATGTTGTGTTCCTCGTTCGGATCGTTCTGGATGTCATAAAGCTCTGTATCGCCCATGGCCACGGGCGTGCCGTAAGTTTGCGCAACGGGAAAATCCTTCTGGCCGTGCGGGGTTGCCATGACAATTTTGTATCGCGGCCCCCGCGCCGCACAATTGGCGTACATGCGTGGGACGTCCCAACCTTCCTGATCGGGCCGGGCCTGCTGGAAATAGAGCATCCGGTCGGGCCAGGTCAGTTCCTTCCCTTCCAAAAGCGGGAGCAGGCTAACCCCGTCCAAATGCAGCCCGGGGGGAACGGGAACACCGCAGATGCCCATCACCGTGGGAAACACATCAATGTGCGCAGCAATGGTATGAATATCCCGGTTGCCTTGCATACGTCCCGGCCAGCGGAAAAAGAACGGGGTCTTGATGCCGCCCTCATAAACCTGGCCTTTAACGCCGCGCAATCCCGTATTGTAACGATACGGGTCGCCCATGCCGTTGTCGGTAAGAAAGATGACAATGGTGTTCTTCTCCAGGCCCAAGTCCTGAAGCTTGGCAAGCAGCCTTCCGACGTTTTGGTCCAGGTCGGCGACCATCCCGTAGAGTTTCGAGACGTCGTCGCTCAGCCCTTTCGCCCGGTAGCGCGCGGCGTAGCTTTCCGGCACTTCCAGGGGGAGGTGCACGGCCTGGGTCGGAATATAAACGAAAAACGGGTGGTCCCGGTTCGCTTCGATGAACCTCATCGCGCCGTCGAAGAAAATATCATCACAATAGCCCTGGTATTGCTCGTGCTTGCCGTTGTGCAGAAGGATGGGGTTGATGCGATGATTATCCACAGGGCCGCCGGTTTGACCCACGACGCCGCTTTCAAAAGTCAGAGTCTCGTGAAAGCCTCGATCATTGGGGCGCAGCGGATAGTGGTCGCCCAGATGCCATTTGCCGAACATCCCCGTACGGTAGCCGCCGTATTGCGAAAGCGCCTGCGCCAGCGTGACCTCATTCGCCCGCAGCATAGCGACTCCCACCCAGGTATCCAAAACATCCCCGCGAATGCAGTAGCGGCCCGTCATCAAGCATGCACGCGTGGGAGAGCACACCGGCTGCACATAAAAGTTCGAGAAGCGAATGCTTTCACCATGCAGCCGATCGAGCACGGGAGTTTCGACCTGCGTGTTCCCATAACATCCAAAATCGCCGTAGGCCTGATCGTCCGACAGAATGAGGATGACGTTGGGGCGCTCGCGAGGCTTGTCATCCGCCGAGATGCCGTCAAGGGCGGGCAGCGCCGTCGCCGTGCCCAGTGCTCCCAGGAAGTCTCTGCGTGTTATTTCCTTCATAGGATTCCGTCCTTAGGTACGCTTCGACTTCGGATTGCAAATCGGAAATGACATTCTTGGTCTGAGGATACCCGATGCCGGATGGATGCTAGTTCGCAATCAAAGTCGTCCCTTTGATTCCTACAGGGCGACCCTTTCACTTGGCACGCCGCTGCCGAAAGGCCCCCGAGACGGTCCACCCCTTCCACCAAGCTGGCGAAAGAGTGACGCCAATCCCCGATGGTCCCTTGGGAGAACGGTTGCGGCGTGTCGAATAATCAACAAATCTCTAACTAAGGGCATTAGAACTGAATCTTCAGCGACATTTGAAACTGTCTCTCCGTGTTAACAGTCGAGGAAACCGAGCCGAACGCGGGATTTCCAACTGCGGTATTGGGAATTGCGAATATCGGCGTGTTGGTGAGGTTAAAGGCTTCCACGCGGAACTGCAATTCTACCTTCTCATGCAGCGGAAAATTCTTGAACAATGACAGATCCAAATCCCGGTACCATTGCGAGCGCAGTGCATCCCTAGGGAAGGTGCCGAAAGTGTCAGCAGCCGGAGAGGTGAAGGAAGCGGGGTTAATCCACTCATTCGCGGTTTGAGTCGCAGGCGTGGGACTTCCTATCAGATCGGCCCGCACGAGCGTGTTTCCGGTATTGGAAATGTTCCCGCTCACCGTCACACTATATGGCTGACCGGAAGTCAGGGAGGTAATGGCGTTAACGTCCCAGCCGCCAAGAAAGCCGTTGACAATCGCGCTGTTGGCCCCGTATTGCCTCCCGGACCCATAGGGAATTTTGTAGACCACCGACCCTGAAAACATGGTGGTCAGGTCGAACGCGGCCACACTGCGGTCGCCGCGGAGGTTATAAGGATTTTGGTTGACGCAACCCGCGCCAAAACTGTCTGAGCATCCCTCGTCAATCGCTTTCGACCAGGTATACGATAACAAATACGTCAGTCCGTTGCTCGTGGCATGACGCAACGTGCTTTGAAGTGAGTTATAACTTGCGTTTTCGATACTGTTATCCCATTTGGTGGGAACGATATTGGGCCACATTCGCCGGGCTGCCACCTGAGCGGCGGTGCCTGGCGCCGCATATTCCGCGGTGTTCTGGAGAGCTCCAAAATCCACCTTGCCGTCGTGCGACCCGGCATAGAGAACACTCCAAACGGTATTCGCGCCAAATCCCTGCTGAACTTCAAGGTTCCATTGGTCGGAGTGGGGAGTCTTAAAGTTAGGGTTGATATAGAATGTGGCGTTATTGAACGGCGTCGCCGCGGGATCAACCACGGCGCCGGTCCCCTGGCTCAACGGATTGCCGATATTCGAGGTCATAGTGGTGGTGTTGAGGCTATTGTTGTTCAAAAGACCGACGGTGGGCCAGGTTCCAGCCAGGTTTTGCTCGTACTGAGTCGTGCTGTTCCAGGTGTCATAAAACCGGCCATAGCCCAGCAGAACGGAAGTCTTGTCGCGCAGGCGATACGCGGCTCCGAACCTTCCCTGAAAGTCGCCAAAATCGGTGTTGTGAAGCGCATGGTTACCATTCGACGTCACCACAACATTGGCGGGAAGCGTGCCCCCTGGAATGCATGGCGCTCCCTGCGTCGCCGAACAGGCAGGGGGCTGGGCGGCAAGGATGTAGGTGCCATTGGCCAGGTCCATCGTTCCAATGTATCCCTGTCCGTTGGATAAGTAACCCTGGATCGGCCAAACGGCCACATCCCAGCGGATGCCGAAGTTCAGGGTCAGGCGCGAATTAACCTGGAACTTGTCTTGTGCATAAAGACCATCCGCCCAGCCGCCATACTCATGCTCGTTGACATTCCTGGTCTCGGCGTTTTCGGGAAAGCCCAACAGGAATGAGGCGAGGGCATTTCCGGTGTTGGCCGGAGCCTCCAGGTTGGAGGTCTGGGGGATGTCGAACTCCTCGGTCACCGCGGCGATGGGCATGGTGAAGTCATTGGTGGCGACGAGTCCACCCACCTTGATGTCGTGGCGGCCCCAGATCTTGTCGTATGCGCCCCCAAATTCCCAGGTGTCGGCAAATTGCAGGTTCTGAAAGTTATTGTCACTGGCTCCCGTGAGGTAATTATTAACATCGATGTTCGGGATGACGTTGGCCGAGGGGCCGCTGTAGCCGCCGATGTAGGCACTGGAGAATCCCGCCGCCTCCATGGCGCTTGCGAAGTTGGTCGGCGCATGGTTGAAGAGATCCAGGATGTCGTTCACGCCCGTGTCGCGCCCCATATAAACTTCCAGGACCGAGGTGGGTCCAAAAGTGTGGACCTCATGGACGGTGCCATTCCAGCCGCGAAGGGTGGCGGAGTCGATCAAATAGGCGTCTTGAGGAATGAGGCTGGGCTGCGTGTAGGTGGAGATGCGGCCGAACATCATGTCATGCTGGCCAAACGCCTGGTCGAGTCGACCGGAGTAGCTGTCGCTATCCAGAAGCTCGGGTGCAGTGTCGATCAGGTTCCTGCCCCCCGGCAATCCCGAGGCGTTGGGCGCGGGGAAGGTGTAGGAGGCATATAGCAAAGAAGCCGGTGACAGCAGGCTGGAAGGAATCTTATTGCACGCGACCCCTGCCGCCTGGATGCCGCTGGCATTCGCTGCCAGGGGATTGCCCGAGCCGTCGCACATGAATGGCGAGCGCGTATACTGGCCGGGATTGGCCGGGTCCGGGGCCGTACTGTAGGGATTGTAAATTTGGACTCCCGTGAGCGCGCTGAAATCGCCGCCCAATTGGGCCGCCGTGGCCGTCGTTGCCAGACCGCCGCTGGCCTGGTGCTGCCGGAATCCCTCGTAGGTGAAATAGAAAAAGGTCTTATTTTTTCCATTGTAAACGTGAGGAATGTACAAGGGACCACCCACCGCTGCACCAAATTGATTCTGTCGCAGGGGATTGACGGTGGGAAGGAAGAAGTTGCGTGCGTCCAAGTCTGAATTGCGCAGAAATTCCCACACCGACCCGTGCACCACATTCGTCCCAGACTTCGTCACCACGCTCACCGTACCTCCGAGGACCTGGCCGTACTCGGAAAGATCGCTGTATGACTGAACCTTGAATTCCTGAATATCATCGATAACCGGCTGATAATTGTAAGTGTCGGTGTATCCACCTATGTTAACGATTCCATCCAGAAGAAACATGTTGCTGCGGTTTCTCTGTCCGTTCACCGCGGGAAAGGTGAATTGGCCAATCGGGTTCCCTGCCGTCTGCCCCGCATTCGCATTCTGGGAGACGCTCACGCGACTAACCCCCGGAGTCAGCTCGAGAAGTTCAGTGAAGTTGCGGCCGTTCAGGGGCAAATCGTTGACGGGTGTAGTGCTAATAACCGTGCCCAGGGACGCGGAGGAGGACTGTACCTTGGTGGCTTCTGCCGTCACAGTGACTGATTGCTGAACATTCCCGATCATGAGGGTGAAATTGAACGTCGCAGCCTGATCGACCGCCAGGAGGATGTTATTTTCCTCCACCTTTTCAAATCCCTGCTTGGTCACCACGAGCGAATATGTGCCCGGAACGATATTGACAATCGCATATGTGCCCCCGGCGCTGGTTAGCGTGGACTGCTCGCGAGTGGTTTGCGGGTTGCGGAGCACGATTCGCGCGTCGGCGACGGCTGCCCCGGATTGATCAGTGACGGTGCCGCTGACGGAGGCAGAACTCTGCGCCATAGCCGACCTGGCAGCAAAGGTCGACACGATAAAGTACAAGGTCAGCATGGCCGCTAAGGAATATGCGGGGTGACGAAGCGTAGGAAGCATTCTAGTGATCCTCCCTCAGCGATTTCTTGAAGCAGGGTCAACTCGATGCCTAAAACCTGAGGTGAAATCGATGAGCGGATACTGTATAATGTATAAGAATCGCCATGTCAAGCTATTTCTCTGGTGGGGGATCACATTGGGGATTAACTGAAGTCACGGATTGTTCAAAACACCGTCGGTTGAGCGCAAGCTCATAGTTTTTTCTTACCACTACCTGTGCGGACCACTGCGGATCGAATCATCAGAATGGCGGCGTAGGCCACAACCACAATCACCATCCAACGCAGGACGCTGAGCGAAAGGGATCCCACCAAATAAGCTGCCACCAGAACGCCGGGGATTCCGCCCAGGGCAAGTCCTAGGGAAGCGCGCAAATCATAGGCACTTTCCTGAATAAATCGGAGACCTCCCACTGGCATGAGAAAAGCGCACGAGCCCATCATGATTGGAAATGCCGCGCGGGGGTTCATGCCCAGTAGGCTTACCATGATCATGCATGGAGCGTAAAGGCCAATTCCGAGGGTCTGCATGGCGCCCAGCGCGAAATTCACAATCACTGCGATGGCCAGACGAGTTCCATGCACCCCTAATTGCTGGCCGCCAACAGGAAAGAGGTTCATTTGCCCCATCAGCATCGCGGCAGCAGCGGCCATCAGGGCGGATCCTAGTCCAATCTGGATCCAACTGCGACTCCAGCGTGAGACAAAGCCCGACCCCAGCCAAGCCCCCAATACAGATGCGGCAATCATACTTAGAAGGGTAAACGGTTGGACTTTAACAATAGCAATGAAGATCAGGGCCTGGAGGGTGGTTGGAAGCGCATGGCCGACATTGAGAGTTCCAGGTAACAATTCATCAGGCACAAGATTCCAGAATTTGTAGATGCTGATTGACGTCGCGAAAGATCCGATGCCGAGCGTGTCCAGAAAATTCGTAAGCGTCCCGGTGAATGCATACGGAAGAAATTGCATGATTTCGTCGCGTGCTCTTCTCCCTCGGAGCATTTTCTCAAGCTGCGGCTTTGCCAACAACACCCACACAACGAAGTACCCGGTTGCTGAGAGCGTCAGCGCTATCAGCAGAATAAACTTCATCTGTGACCAGTCCTTTCACAGCGTCGACTGAAAGTGAAGGCCTATGCGCCTCGCATGAATTCCTGCTTCGGTTCACGGAACCGTAGAATAAAATTAGCAGCTCAGTTTCCGAACAGAAACGATTTGTGGATCCACAATTTGCAACTCATGGGTACCCGCCCGATAAACATCTTTACGAATGGGCGTGGATGATTGTATACTTTATCCGATGGATTCACTTGAAAAACTTCCAACTGATCGATCGGGGGCACCCGTAAAGAAAAAGGGCCTGCCGATTGAGCGGCAAACGGTCGTTTCTGCTGCTCTTAAGGCAATTCGCGAAAGGATTCTCCGAGGGGAGCTTCTGGACGGCCAACAACTTCGGCAGGAGGCCCTAGCAGCAGAATTGGGGGTCAGCCGCATTCCGCTTCGAGAAGCTCTACGACAGCTCCAATCGGAAGGTCTCGTGACATTCTATCCTCACCGTGGGGCTATCGTATCTACGCTTTCCACACAGGAAATCAGAGAAGCATTTGAATTGCGTGCGATGATCGAGCCCGATTTATTGCGCAGAGCGATTCCCAATTTAACCGAAGCCGATATTACCAAGGCCCGAGGCATCCTAGAGGCCTACGAGGCCGATTTGCAAAGTGGGGACGCTAGCACTTGGGGAGAGCTGAACTGGCAGTTTCACTCTACCTTACTTGAGCCTGCTCGTCGGCCGCTTTCTCTTGGCATCGTTCAGAATTTGAACTACCACAGTCATCGTTACGTGCGACTCCAGCTTATGCTAACTCACGGGGAGACGAGGGCCACCGAAGAGCACCGACTTATTCTCGGTTACTGTGAAAGAAAGGAATGTGATGCCGCCTGCGGCTTGCTCGTTGAGCACATTCTGCATGCTGGAAGGTCATTGGTAGAATACATCATGATCCGCCGCCAGACTACCAAAAAGTAGAAGCTGGTGAATCACCTTTCCTCTGCAGAGGGTTCGAGAATCGGCAGAAAAGATCATCCGCGGGATTTGAAGTCCACATGAAAATTACACGCATCACGGCGTATCGAGTCGAATTGCCGTTGCTCGAAGGCAGCTATAAATGGTCAGGTGGCAACTCTGTGATGGTCTTCGATTCTACGGTAGTGGCCATCGAGACGGATGCCGGAATCACAGGCTTTGGCGAGGTTTGTCCACTCGGTCCGGCATATCTTCCCGCTTATGCCGCCGGTGCCAGGACAGGAATTGCGGAGCTTGCTCCCACTTTAATGGGGCTTGATCCCACTGAAATCGGTGTTATCAATCGCCGGATGGATCAGGCGATGCGCGGCCATCCCTACGTGAAGTCCGCACTCGACATAGCCTGTTGGGACATCCTTGGAAAGGCCAGCGGCCAGCCAGTGGTCACGCTGCTCGGAGGGAGATTTGGCGAAGATTTCGCCCTTTATCGGGCGATTTCACAGGAAAGCCCCGCGGCGATGGCCGCTAGGGTGGGTGAATACCGCACGGAAGGTTATACCAAGTTTCAACTCAAAGTGGGCGGAGATCCGGATGTTGATATTGCGCGCATCCGCGCCGCGTCCGCCCGCTTGCATCCGGGGGATATTCTGGTCGCGGATGCCAACACGGGGTGGACACAACATCAGGCGATCAGGGTGGCCGAGGCGGTTCGCGACGTGGACGTTTATCTCGAACAGCCCTGCGCAAGCTATGAAGAATGTTTAGCTGTCCGCCGTCACACTAACCGACCCTTTATATTAGACGAGGTGATTGACGACGTTGCGATGGTCTTACGTGGTGCCTCGGATCAGGCGATGGACATCATCAATCTCAAGATTTCAAAGGTGGGAGGACTAACCAAAGCTCGTCAGATTCGCGACTTGTGCGTTTCTCTCGGCATAGCTCTGACCATCGAGGATACCTGGGGTGGCGATATCACAACGGCAGCCATAGCCCACTTGGCGCATAGCACGCCGCCGGAATTACTGTTCTCAACGACGGACTTCAACAGTTACGTCACCGTGAGTATCGCCGATGGGGCCCCCCAGCGTTCTAATGGACGGCTGGCAGCTCCCACGGGCTGCGGTCTGGGAATTACTCCGAAGCATGAGGTTTTGGGCCTACCCGTTCTGGACGAGAGGTCTTTCTAGCCGGAGCATTTGCCAATGCGATCGTTCTGATAGGGAAAGAGTGCGGAGGTCTGTGGTTTTCACCTTTCCTATCAGAAATCAGTCGTGGCACGAATAGGTTTGATCAATTGGGGGTGAGCGAGATGCGACAGCAAGATTGGCAAGGTGTATTTCCGGCAGTCACCACACCCTTTAACCCGGATTTTTCCGTCGACTACGCTGCTCTGCGGCGCCACGTTTCCTGGCTTCTTGACTCGGGTTGCAAAGGAATAATCATACTGGGATCGCTCAGCGAGTCCCCGACCTTAATGCTGGCTGAAAAAATTGAGATGCTGCGTCAATGTAAAGAGCAGATCGGCCGCCGAGCCCCACTCGTGGCAGGGGTGTCCGGTGTGGCCACGGCAGAGGCTGTTCAACTCGCCCGAAGCGCTGCGGAGATCGGTTGCGATGGGCTCATGGTGTTGCCCCACTTCTTATATCGGGGTGATTGGAGAGAAACCGAAGCCCATCTGAGCGCGGTCATTTCGGCAACTTCCCTCGCCTGCATGCTCTATAACAACCCGGTTGCCTATGATACCGATGTGACCCCTTCCCAGATCGCCGTGCTTACGAAGCATCCGAATTTTGTTGCCGTCAAGGAGTCCAGCGGCGATGTGCGCCGGGTAGCCGCGATCCGGGAAATACTGGGGGATCGCCTGGCCATTTTTGTGGGTTTGGATGACCTTATTGTGGAGAGTGTTTCTGCCGGCGCTGTAGGCTGGGTTGCCGGGCTGGCTAATGCACTGCCTGTGGAATCGGTGCGGCTCTTTGATTTGGCGCGTTCAGGCAACAGTCTAAAGACCTGGCAGCTTTACCAGTGGTTCCTGCCTCTGCTTCGGCTCGACGTAGTGCCGAAATTCGTTCAACTCATTAAGCTCGTTCAAGCCGAAACCGGGACCGGAAGCTCTGTCGTACGCCCGCCCCGCCTCGAACTCGACCGGAGCGAACGCGAGGAAGTTCTCCAGCTAATTCGCAATGCACTGGCGCAACGACCTGCGCTACAAGCCGCGCACCCATAAGATGGTCGCGGAATTCGACCCCTCGAGTGCCCCGGCATCTGGCAGGGCGGTGGAACTAATTATTCTGGTCGCATGCTTTTTCGGCTTGCCGCAGTTGTTCGGCGAAGTGGCCCTGATTGCACTTTGCGGGGGCCTCGAAATGTTCCTGTTGGTGCCTTCCCTGAAAGAATTGATGGGTGATGTGATGTGAGATCGAGAGGATCTCGCGCAGTGAATTCGGACCGCCACCATGATCCAAAACGCCCTGCGCAACACCGCTGGGCCATCCCTGTGATGGTATCTCTGCTCACCCTTCTAGCCGCGTTAACCGCCTGGTGCGGAGTGAACGCCGCGCAGCTTTCCCCCCAATTGACCGACATGCTGCACCGTGTTTTTGTCGCCAGGGAATTTGACGCCAAGGTCTTCGGCCCGGCCCGGTGGTTAAAAGGCGGGGAATCCTATAGCACGGTTGAACCATCGGCAAACATTCAAGGCGCGAAGGAAATCGTGAAGTATGACACTGCAACTGGCGTCCGGGAACTGCTGGTTTCGGCCGCAGAACTGATTCCGGCCAACGCCAAAGCTCCGCTTACCATAGACGACTACTCTTGGTCAAAGGATATGAAGCGCGTTTTGGTCTTTACGAATACTCGTCGTGTCTGGCGTCAGAACACGAGGGGAGACTATTGGGTGCTTGACCTGACAACTAAGAAATTGGTGCAGCTAGGAGCGCGAGCTGCACCCTCCAGCCTGATGTTCGCCAAGTTTTCACCCGATGGGTCCAAGGTCGCATATGTGCGTGACCAGAATATCTACGCGGAGGACCTGGACCATGGATCAATTGTCCCGCTGACCAAGGATGGCTCGCCAACTCTGGCCAATGGGACTTCGGATTGGGTCTACGAAGAGGAGTTTAACGTCCGAGATGGATTCCGATGGAGCCCGAATGGCCGGTGTATCGCCTACTGGCAGATTGATTCGAGCCGGGAAGAAGTTTTCCCGCTGATCTATGACACGGGTGGCCCTTATGACATCGTCACCCACATTCCCTATCCTCAATATGGCTTATACCCTCACCTTAAGAACGTCCCGTATCCCCAGCCGGGCACGAGGAATCCCGCGGCCAAGATCGGCGTCGTAAAGGTATCGGGTGGACCCACCCGATGGATAAATGTTCCCGGAGACCCCCGCGATAATTACATCCCCTACATGGCTTGGGCCGCGAATTCCGAGGACCTGATCTTGCAACACTTGAATCGCCTGCAAAACACCGACGACGTGCTGCTGGCCGAAGCCCAAAGTGGCTCGGTGGTCCAAATCCTTCGCGATCACGACGACACATGGGTTGATCTGGTGGACGATCTGCAGTGGGTTCACGGAGGAAAAGACTTCCTTTGGCCGAGCGAGAAGGACGGCTGGCGCCATGTGTACATGATCTCCCGGGATGGGAAACAATCCCGGCTCGTAACTCCCGGGCAGTTTGACGTCATCCATCTTGAGGGGGTCGACCCGCAAGATACCTGGGCTTATTACATTGCTTCGCCCCAAAACGCCTCGCAGCGCTACCTGTACCGCAGCCGATTGGATGGACCGGGCGAAGCGGAGCGCGTGACGCCTTCAAACCCGGCCGGCACGCACGCTTACCAGATTTCCCCCGATTTTAACTGGGCCATTCACAGCTTTTCGGCGTCGGACTTGCCTCCGGTCACTGACCTCGTCACCTTGCCGGGCCACCAGGTGAAACGGATTCTGGAGGAAAATCACGAATTGCGATCTAAGATCGCGCCGCTTTTCGAGCAGCCGACGGAGTTCTTCCGCATAGACATACCGGACGGTGTGACCCTCGACGGCTGGATGATCAAGCCCAGGGTATTCGATCCAGCAAAGAAATATCCGCTGCTTGTTCATGTCTACGGAGAGCCTGCGGCACAGACTGTGCTCGATCGATGGGCTGATGAGCAAGGAATGTTCCACCGCCTCATTGCCGACCAAGGTTACATCGTCGCCAGTGTGGACAATCGAGGCACCCCGGCGCCCAAAGGACGAGCCTGGCGGAAGATTATTTACGGCTCGGTGGGCGTGCTCTCTTCCAAGGAACAAGCGGCGGCCGTGCTCGCCCTGGAGAAAACGCGAGCCTATATTGACCCCAACCGGACGGCCGTGTGGGGATGGAGCGGTGGGGGTTCCAATACCCTTAACCTGATGTTCCGTTATCCCGGAGTTTACAAGGTAGGCATGTCTGTGGCGCCGGTCCCCGACCAGAGGCTGTACGACACTATTTACCAGGAAAGGTACATGGGTCTGCCGCAAGAGAACGCGGAGGGTTATCGCGAAGGCTCTCCCATCAACTTCGCCGAGGGCCTTCAGGGCCATCTGCTGCTGGTTCACGGTTCCGACGATGACAACGTACATTTCCAGGGCAGCGAACTACTCATCAATCGGCTGGTGGAACTGGGAAAGCCGTTCGACATGATGGATTATCCTGGCCGGACGCACAGCCTCTCCGAAGGAAAGGAAACTCACTATCATCTTTTCAGCCTGCTAGCCCGTTACCTTGAGGAACATATAGTCCCCGGTCCCGAGCCGGTGGAATGAGAAGTGACAGCATCGGCGAAGTCCTGCTTGTGTGGCTCTGACAGGCATCGCAGACAAACTTTCCGGAAGGCCAGACCACTTCCGCAAGCTACCAAACGGAACCAACGAGGAGAAAAAGGAGAAGATGATGAAACGGCGTCAATTCCTTCAATCCGCGGCCGGCTCTGCCGCGGTCCTAGGTGTCTCGGGCAAACCTCCTGCGAATTCCCGCGCCGCGAGCGCGAAGGCGGGATTTACGGACCCTTTCAGCCTCATCCTCTGGTACCTTCGGCCTGCGAAACAGTGGGTTCAGGCTTTGCCGGTCGGAAATGGGCGTCTGGGGGCAATGGTGTTCGGCGATACGGAAAAAGAGCGCATCCAGCTTAATGAGGAAACGGTTTGGAGCGGCGGCCCTTACGATCCCTCGAACTCCAAAGGTTTTGCTGCACTCCCGCTGATTCGCCAACAGGTCCTTGAGGGCGAGTATCTAAAAGCCCATCAGATATTTGGCCGCACGATGTTCGGACTGGCGATCCCGCAGATGCAGTACCAGCCTTTGGGCGACCTCCGGCTGACGTTTCCCGGGCATAGCACAGTGAGCGAATACCACCGCCAACTGGATTTGGACCAGGGGATCGTTACGGTTAAATACCGTGTCGGCAAGGTTGCTTTCATGCGAGAAGTGTTCTCGAGCCCGGTGGACCAAGTCATCGTCATCAGGCTGACCGCCGACCAGCCTAGGCAGCTCAACTTCACCGCCGCCCTGCCTAGCGGCAACTATGAACAGCGCGATGGCGACGCTTACTACGACGTCTTGGGACCCAATGAATTGGTGACACGCGGCCGAGTAATGTCTGACCAGGGAATTGAAGGCCAATTGCGATTTGAGGTCCGCGCGAGGGTGTTGGCCGAGAGCGGAGTGACGGCGCCGATGGAAGAATCTCTATCTGTCACCGGCGCCAACGCCGTTACCATCCTTATCGCTGCGGCAACCAGCTTCGTGAACTATCACGACACCAGCGGCGATCCGGGGGAGAGAGTCACGCAATATTTCGAACGGGCGGGCTCGAAGTCTTATGAAGACTTGTGCAGCCGGCACTTGGCGGAGCATCAGCGGCTGTTCCGTCGAGTCCACCTTGACCTGGGTTCGTCGGAAGCGGCCAAGCTGCCGACGGACGAGCGGCTGAAAGGATTCAAACAGACGAATGATCCCGGCCTCGTGGCCCTTTACTTCCAGTTCGGACGCTACCTCCTACTTTCCAGTTCGCGGCCCGGTGGCAAGCCGGCCAACCTGCAAGGCATCTGGAACGACAAGACCATTCCCCCTTGGGGAAGCAAATGGACAACCAATATCAACCTGGAGATGAATTACTGGCCGGTTGAGGTAACTAATCTCTCGGAATGCGCCGAACCGCTTTTCCAGTTCATTTCCGATTTGGTCGAACCTGGAAGCCATGTGGCGCAGGTGAATTACGGGGCGCGGGGTTGGGTTTTGCACCAAAACACTGACCTCTGGTTCGCCACCGCACCCATGGACGGTCCCACGTGGGGGACCTATGCCACGGCCGGCGCGTGGCTGTGTACCCATTTGTGGGAACATTATCTCTTCCAGGAAGACGGGGGAGACTTGAAAAGATTCTACCCGCTGATGAAAGGCGCCGCACAGTTTTTCGTTGACACCCTGGTCGAGCACCCGAAGTTTAAATGGATGGTTACCTGTCCCTCCACGTCGCCGGAGCACACACCCAAGAGGCCTGGTCAGCGTCCGTTTTGGGATGAAGTCACAAACCTTTACCTGGACGGGACCACGATCTGTGCCGGACCCACGATGGACATGGAAATCCTCAGAAGCCTGTTCCAGGCTACTATCGAAGCGAGTGAGCTACTCGATGTTGACGCGGACTTCCGCGACAAACTTCGCAATCTCGCGCCGCGACTCGCACCTTTGCAGATCGGCAAGTACGGCCAACTGCAAGAGTGGCTTGAAGACTGGGACGATCCCAACGATCGGCATCGGCACCTCTCGCATCTTTGGGGTCTTTATCCCGGGCATGAGATCACGCCCCGCCGCACGCCCAAGCTTGCCGCCGCCGCTGCCAAATCCATTGAATTCCGCGGAACCGGCGGGATGGGTTGGACGATGGCATGGAAGGTCTGCCTGTGGGCTCGCTTGCTGGAAGGAGAGCGCGCCTACCAGCAGTTGAAGAATCTGTTGACGGCCGAGGATGAAGATCGAATCAGCTACAAAGATGGTGGCACATATCTCAACTTGATGAACGCCCTCCCGTTCCAGATCGATGGCAACATGGGGGCAACAGCCGGAATCGCCGAAATGCTGCTCCAGTCCGATCCCGACGAGATTCATTTGCTCCCCGCGCTTCCCAAAGCATGGGCGAATGGTTCAGCGAAGGGATTCAAGGCGCGCGGAGGGTTTCTCCTAGATCTGGAATGGCAAGGCGGCAGACTTCGTAGCGCCTCGGTCCATTCCGACCGGGGAAAGCGCTGCGCCATTCGGACCCAGGCGGAGATATCCTCCGTATCCTTGGCGGGCCGACCCGTCCAGTTCACCCGCCCTGAACCGAATATGATCAGTTTTGAAACCACGGCCGGAGAGACCTATGCCATTTCCACACGCACTCGATCCACTCTGGGGTGAACGATGCTAGATAACCATTACGGGGCTTCCTAAGGTATGAGGTTAACACGATCAAATTGAAAGACTGAGGAGCTACGATTCGGCGAATCAAATATTACTTTAGTCTGATGATTCTGCTCCTGCTTGGCGGCAACGCGCGCGCACAAACGCCGGCGGCGTTTCGCGTGTTGTTCGGCGTATCTGACGCCACCCCGGCCCGTTGGGACGGCATATTGAAAGTCGAACAGGCGGGCACCTACAACCTGGAGCCTTGGCGATTAGAGGGGCGCGATAATATCGACAGCGAATTCTTTTATCTATCCACCGCCGCGCAGAACGGCGCAACAACGCGCGCAACGGGCTTCATTATTACCGCCTCGGCAGTGGGGGATAGCAGCGAATTTTCCTTCAAAACTGCCCAGGGCGACTTCAGTTTTCGCGCCGCCGAGGTTCCTTACGAGAAGGGAGTCTACAGGCTGGGCGGGCGAGTTCATGTGGACCGGGTTCCGCCGACAACACGTTTGACCGACACGCCGGAAGAAGAAGACTACCCCGCCCTCGCGGCCGGCGCAAACGGCGACGTTTGGCTGGCTTACGTGCAGTTCCATCACAGTCCCGACAACGATGAGATTCGCGCCAATCCACGCCGAATGCCCACCGACTTCAAAATCTATGCAGAGCCCACGGGCGGCGATCAGATTTGGGCCAGGAAATACTCAGCCCGAGGCTGGGGCCAAAGTATTGCGGTGACTTCCGCGGGCAAAGACTGCTACAAGGCGGCGGTGGCCGTGGACGGCAGCCGAAGGGCCTGGGTGATCTGGTCGGAGAACAACGGGGGCAACTTCGACATCTTTGCGCGCACCGTGGACGCCTCCGGGGCTGGCGAGCGAGTGCAAATTACCAACGAGCCCGGTTCCGATATCGACGCTGTTGCGGCCACCGACGCCGGCGGTAAAGTTTGGATCGCCTGGCAAGGTTGGCGCAACGGCGTGGCGGCCATCTACGCCGTACATCAGGATGGCAAGGGCTTCTCAAAGCCGGTCAAGGTGTCCAATTCCAACGCGGACGAGTGGGACCCGGCCATCGCCGCGGATAAGTCGGGCCGCGTGGCCGTAGCCTGGGATTCCTACCGCAATGGCAACTATGATGTCTACGCGCGTATTTTTGCGGGCAATGCCTGGGGCGAGGAGATTCCTGTCGCCGCGACGGCCGCGTATGAGGCCTACCCTTCCATCGCCTACGACCCCAGCGGGCGCCTTTGGATCGCCTATGAGGAGGGCGGACGGAGCTGGGGCAAAGACTTCGGCGCATACGCAACCACTGGCGTCGCCCTGTATCAGGGCCGCCTGATCAAAATGCGGGGCCTTGCGCCGGACGGCAGCTTAGTTGACCTCCACGCCTCGCCGGATACGGTATTAGTGGGCGCTCCCAATGTACGCGCGGACCGCCTGGGGAGCCAGGCGGATTCGGAATCGTTGGATCCGAATCCGGAGATTGCCCGGCGCCGGCTTCCGGATGAACATCTAGAAAACGTCTATCCTAAGACTGCGCATAACAGCCTGCCCCGCTTGACGGTGGATAGCTCCGGCCGGATCTGGCTCGCTTTTCGGACGCCCCATCCCTTTTGGCACAGTCCGATTGGAGCCGTTTGGCACGAGTACCTCCTGTCCTTCGACGGCATGGGCTGGACGCGACCCATCTTTCTGGATCACACGGATAATATTTTGGATAATCGCCCAGCGCTGGCAGCGCTGGCCAGTGGCAAGCTGCTGATGGTGAATTCCTCTGACGGCCGTCGCGATGTTCAGCGTGCAAAGGGGGTTTCGCAGAACTCGTTCGTGATCTCGCCTTCGGACCCTTTTAACAATGACCTTTGGAGTTGTGAGGTTGATCTGGGCCCTGCCACTCAAACGATCCCGGTAGAGGCGCGGCCCGGCGAGGGGCCCGTGACGACTTTCAGTCCCGCCCATACTTCGGCGATTCAAGCATTCCGCGAGTATCGCGGTGGTCCGGAAAGAAACCTGCGCATCATCCGGGGAGAATTCCATCGGCACAGTGAAATTTCTCAAGACGGCGAGAACGACGGAACTTTATTTGACCAGTGGCGCTACATTCTGGACGCCGCGTCGCTCGACTGGGTGGGTTGTTGCGACCACGATAACGGTGCGGGTCGCGAATACTCCTGGTGGATCACGCAAAAGCTTACCGATATTTTCTATACGCCCGGCAAATTCGCTCCCATGTTTTCCTATGAGCGCAGCCTGCCTTATCCGGATGGACATCGCAATGTGGTTTTTGTGCAGCGCGGCATCCACACGCTTCCGCGGCTGGACCCGACGCATTTGGGTTCGGTCGAGGAGCAGGACCATTATGTGCACACGCCTGACACCCAAATGCTTTATGCCTACCTGAAACAATTTGGCGGTGTTGCGGGCTCGCACACCACCGCCACAAATATGGGTACGGACTGGCGGGACAATGATCCCAACTCCGAGCCGGTGGTTGAAATCTATCAGGGGGATCGGCAGGATTATGAAATGCCCGGCGCCCCTCGATCTAGTAGTCTCCAGGATTCGCTCGGCGGCTGGAGGCCGAAGGGTTTCGTCAACATGGCTCTCGATAAGGGTTACCGGTTGGGGTTTGAGGCAAGCTCGGACCACATCTCCACCCACATCAGTTATGCCAATCTCTACGTTAGGGACTTAACGCGCGAGTCCGTGCTGGAAGCGCTAAAAGAACGGCATATCTATGCTTCCACCGATGAGATTCTTGCTGACGTCGAAACCGGTGCCCACATGATGGGCGATGAATTCTCCACTTCTGATCCTCCCAAACTCAAAGTCAAGCTCCGCGGTACTTCCAAGTTCGCCAGGGTCACGATCATCCGCGACGGTAAGTTCGTGTACTCGTCTTCCCCCAACACGCAGGAAGTGGAGTTCTCCTGGCAGGATAACCAGCCGCAAAAGGATAAGACGAGCTATTACTACGTGCGCGGCGAACAGGAGGATGGCCAGATTGTTTGGGTCTCGCCGATGTGGATTAAGTATACGGGGCTCTGAGCGTCCGTGCTCGTGCTGGGAAGCAAGAGGCACGTGCAATTCCCCGACATCGCATGCCGAACAGTTCACCAACGATTCCCGGTTCCGGTCCAGCGCTGCTGGATTTTCGTCACGTATCCGTCATGTTGGAGAACCGGCAGGTGCTTCATGACATCACGCTCAAAATCAGGGCGGGGGAGCATGTGGTGATCCTGGGACCGAACGGCTGCGGCAAATCAATGCTGATTAAGACTATCACGCGCGAATGCTATCCTCTGGCGGAGCCCGGATCATCGCTTACCATCCTGGGACGCGACACCTGGAACATCTTCGAACTGCGGCCGCTCTTGGGAATCGTATCCAATGAGCTGATGCGGCGATGCACTCGCCAGATCAGCGGTCGCGAAATGGTGCTGTCGGGATTCTTCAGCAGCATCGGGGTTCCGCCTTGTTACGAGGTCACGGCGGCGATGCTGGAAAAAACCAGCCAGGTGCTTAAACTGCTCGAGGCGGAGCACTTGGCCGACCGGGAGATGACTGAAATGTCGTCGGGCGAGGCGCATCGGCTGCTCATCGGCCGCGCGCTGGTGCATGATCCGCTCGCATTGCTGCTGGATGAGCCAAGCAATAGCCTGGATTTTCGCGCCGCCTTGGAACTGCGCGGTATCTGGCGCAAGCTGGCGCAGGCCGGCACCGGAATTGTGATGGTGACCCATCATCTTCCTGATATTGTGCCGGAAATTGTCCGCGTGATTCTGCTGCGCCAGGGCCGCGTCTTTGCCGATGGTGCCAAAAGCGCGATTTTGACCGCCGATCGCTTGGCCGAACTGTTTGGACTTCCCGTGCAGATTGCGCTACGCGGCGGTTATTATCATCTTTGGTAGATCAGTCGTTAGCGGTGAATGACCCCGGCATTTCGTCTTACCCGTGGGCCCTGTTGCGTGATGCACTTTGTCGTGCAGGCCGCCACAGAACAAACATCGCCATTCGTGACAAACCAAACTGAGCCGAAGCAGCGGCCCGTTTCCGAAGATACCGTGAGGCTCCGGGCCTACCATCTCTACCTCCAACGGGGTGCCGCACCAGGCAACGAACTCGATGACTGGCTTCAAGCCGAACGGGAACTCCGGCAAGCCAATTGACGCTCAGATGCCCGAAGGGCTATGTGCAGTTCACAGCTACGTGAGTTCTTGGGACTTCTATTTGCGCTCACCCTGGTGCTGGCGTTTACTTCTTCATGCTTCCAAAAGACGAGCTTCGCTAAGGCCGGCAGAAAATGGATGCTTAAAACTGTGCCGGTCACCTGACACCGGCGCGCTACCATTTCGGCTCCGCCGTCAATAGGGCTCCTGCCTCATCGACGCTCACCGGCTTCGAAAAATTTAACCCTGCCCTCACTGACACTGAAGCTTTCTCAGTATGGCCAGTTGTTCGGCCGTTTCGCGACGCGGCGGAGGACAAGCCTCGCGAGCGCCCCAACGTCATCCTCATTCTGTCGGACGATCAGGCCTACGGCGATTCTGGATGTTATGGGAACACGAAGGTCGAAACTCCCACGCTCCATCGGCTGCACGGTGAAAGCATTCGCTTCTCGAACCTTTATGTGCAGCCGGTGTGCTCTCCCACGCACGCTTGCTTGATGACGGGCCCAGATCTCGTCCGTTATCCGTATGACAAGTGAACTTTTCTGGAGCTTGCAAATGACTGAACCGACGGGGAATCACTCACGACTCTTTTTCATACATTGGCTAGTGCTGGCTGTGACCTGATTGTGCCCCTCAGGGCCAGTCAGTCGACCTTATACCCTCCCCCAATGACGACCAGCGCCTCCTTTCGTTCCCCTCTTCGGTGAACTTCACTCGCGTTCAGGATTCACGCGGTCGTCGCTGATTTGCGGTATCTCCGAAACGATGCGGCCGACCACTTGTTTTCCAAGCAAGCGCTCGGGTCATTAGACTAAATCTATTATTTTCAATGACTTTGGCTTTTATTGGTTTGACCACTCAGGGTCGTGAACCGGGTCCTGACGCGTTCCCTTTTCTTCGCTAATCAACTCAATCAGAAGGAGTTGGTACACGCGGGGTGATTCGAACACCCGACCCCATGCTTCGTAGACAAACCAAAACTTGCTATCTTGTTGACTCGCTTAGCTTTTTCTTCGGTCATGTTAGTCGGTTTTAGGGGGTGTTCGGGCGTAATTGTTCCCATGTTTTTCCCCGAGAGAGCTACTGCCTCGCGGCATCTGTACCCGTATCGATCTCGGGGAAGTGCCAATCATGCCGTACCCACTGGAACCTTAGTATTGCCGGGAAGGAGGGCACTTGTCGTTCGAGAGTTAACCGGTCCAAACATTTGTCTCCTTCTATTTGCTTGGAGATATTCTGGTCAACGACGGCATTTTCGCGACCTACGATGGACACGCAGATTACCTGGACCCGAGTGTGTTGACAAACGGTGAATTATCCCCACCGACTAGGGCCCGCGCGCACAACACGGACGGCCAATAAGCCCGCTTCGATTTCCTTATGACCAAAGACCGGGACGGTT
>JASHTY010000018.1 GCA_030040315.1 Terriglobia bacterium
TTTCAGGTTTCGGGTTCGGACCAGAAAGCCACGCCGGTTACTGACCGGCTCAGAAGCTTGGGCGCGCGGATATTCGAAGGGCACGCTGCCGAAAACGCCGCCGACGCTCAGGTGGTTGTGGTGTCTACTGCCGTGCCCGCGGACAATCCGGAAGTTCGGGAGGCCCACGAGCGCAAGATTCCGGTGATTCCCCGCGCTGAGATGCTGGCGGAATTGATGCGCATGAAGTTCAATGTGGCGGTAGCGGGCGCGCACGGCAAGACTACCACCACCTCCATGATTGCCGTCATGGCCGCGGAGGCGAATCTTGACCCCACGGCGGTGATTGGCGGGCGGCTGGACGTTTTCGGCTCCAGCGCGCGCCTGGGCAAGAGCGATTTGATGGTGGTTGAGGCGGATGAAAGCGACCGCTCGTTCCTTTACCTGCTGCCCTCTATCGCTGTGGTCACCAACATCGATCGCGAGCACCTGGATTTCTACAAGGACCTGGATGAAATCTCCGCCGCGTTCGTTTCGTTCATGAACAAGGTTCCGTTCTATGGCGCGGTAGTGGCTTGCATGGATCCTCCTTGGGGTGAAGTCATTCGCAATTTGATGCCGCAGCTTCGCCGCCGTGTCGTGACGTACGGAATGGTCGGCCCGGTGGACGTGCGGGCGAACGATTGCGAGATCGGCCTGACCTCCTCATTCAACCTGCTGGTGGGATCGCAGTTTTACGGTGGAATTGACATTTTCGTTCCCGGCCGGCACAACATCCAGAATGCCCTGGCGGCATGCGCGGTGGGAGTGGAATTGGGCCTGAGCCACCAACAGATCCGCAGGGGGCTGGCGCGATTCCGGGGCGCCGACAGGAGATTTCAGCTCAAGGCGGAAATTGGCGGCATTACCATCATTGATGATTATGGCCACCATCCGACGGAAATTCGCGCCACGCTTGACGCGGCATACTTTCGCGGGGCCAAGCGGGTGATCGTGATCTTCCAGCCTCATCGTTATACCCGCACCAAGTTTCTGATGGATGAACTCGCCGGCAGTTTTGGCGGCTGCAGCCGGGTCTATGTGCTTGATATCTATCCGGCAAGCGAAAAACCCATTCCCGGTGTGACCTCTGAGCGCCTGGTGGAGCGGATGAAGGATTCGGGGGTTTTGGATGCGCGCTACGCTCCGTCGGAAAAGGAAATCATCGAGGAGCTTACTCGCGACGCACAGCCGGGCGACCTGATTATGACCATCGGCGCGGGAAGCGTCTGGAAAATCGGCGAAACGCTGGCGAAGGCCCTGGAGACAAGAACGGTCCACCAATGAAAAGGTGAAAAATATGGAAATGGTTGAAGAAGACGCACTCCCAATCCAAGACGATCTTGACTCGGAAGATGAATCGCCGTACCTGCGGAGGCAGAAATCGCTTCCCGTGCGGCGCAGCAGAATCCCGCGGCGCGCCCGCTTGGCACTATTTCTAGTCGGAGTGCTGCTGCCGGTCGGCCTGGTGGGTTACGGGCTGGCGACATTTGCCCTCACCTCCCCCATTTTCGTGCTAAATTCGCCGGACGACATCGTGGTGGAGGGGAACCATTTTGTTTCGCGTGCAGAGGTGCTGGGCGCTTTGGGAGTCCCTTTGATGGGAAGCTCGAAGTCCGGCACGAACGTGTTCCGCATGTCACTGGAGGCGCGCCAGCGAGGCGTTGAGGCTTTACCCTGGGTGCGGACGGCTTCGATTACGCGCATCCTGCCCCATGGCCTGCTGGTCCACCTCATGGAACGGACACCGGTTGCCTATGCGAACGTGGGCGGCCACGTCAGCATGGTGGATGAAGACGGAATGTTGCTGGAAAAGCCCGACAACGGAGCGTTTGATTTCCCCGTGCTCTACGGACTCGACAACCTGGCAAGCCCGGATGACCGGCGGGCGCGCCTGGCGCTCTATTCGGATTTCATGCACCAACTTCAGGTGGAAGCTCCCAAAGCGGGCTGGATGATTTCCGAGGTTTATCTTTCAGACGCAGAGGACCTGAAAGCCCTGCTGATTAACGGTCACCAGACTGTGGAAGTCCATTTTGGTCAGAGCGATTTTCTTGACCGGTTCAGAAACCTCCTTGCCTTGCTCCCGGAGATCGAAAAATCGGATGCGCAGCCGGCTTCGGTTGATTTACGCTATCGCAACCAGGTGGTGGTTGACGGGCGCACGTCCGCGACGGCTCCGGGAGCTGCGGCGGGTTCGAGCAGCGGCGACGGAAAGGAATGATTGGAGCTTGGCGCGCAAGAACCATTTGGTCGTCGGGCTTGACTTGGGGAGCGTGAAGACCTGCGCGCTGGTGTGCAACCCCAATTCGCACGGGAGGCTGGAAGTGGCCGGCTTCGGCGTTGCGGAGTCGAAAGGCTGGCGCAAGGGGTTGATCGTCAATCTTGACCTGACGGCGCTGGCGGTGAAGAAAGCCGTGGAGTCTGCGGAGGCCGCGGCAGGGGTTTTGATTGATTCCGCCTATGTCGGCGTGGCGGGCTCGCACGTCAAGGGCGTGAATTCACGGGGCGCGATCAATTTGGGAAAAACTCCCACCGCCACACGCGAGGTGGAACGCGATGATTGGCAACGGGTGATTCAAACGGCGCAAGGCATAACGCTTCCTCCTGACCGGCAGTTTCTGGAAGTACTTCCCCAAAAGTTTCTGCTCGATGCGCAGGATGGCATTCGCGATCCGGTGGGAATGGTGGGCGCGCGGCTGGGCGTAAACGTTCACCTGGTGACAGCATCGATCGCCGCCTCACAGAACGTGGTGACGGCCGTGAACCACGCCGGAATGGAAGTGCAGAGCACGGTATTTGAGCCGCTCGCTTCCGGCGCCGCCTGCCTTACTGCCGATGAACGCGAGCTGGGGGTGGTGCTGGCGGATATCGGCGGCGGCACAACCGATTTGGTGGTTTACCACGCGGGCGTGGTGCGCCATACGGCGGTCATTCCGGTTGGGGGCGAGCATTTCACCAATGACATCGCCGTCGGTTTGCGCACACCAATCCCTGAGGCGGAGAAGATGAAGAAGGCCTGGGGCGAGCGTGACCTTTCAAAGCCCGCCGACACACTTTTGGACGTTCCCAGCGTGGGCGACCGGCCATCGCGCGTGGTGAGTTACGCGATGCTCACGGAGATTATTGAACCGCGCGCCACGGAATTGCTGGAACTGATTCGCGCGGAGGTTGGCCGCTCGGGCTGTGAAAACCAGTTGGGCAGCGGAACCGTGTTGACCGGTGGAGGAGCGAAATTAGGGGGCTTGCTTTCCCTCGCCGAAGAGGTGTTGGAGATGCCCGTGCGCGTTGCCGTTCCGACCGGCCTGGACGAGATGGGAACGACGCTTCCCGACCCGGCTTTTTCGACGGCGGTGGGCCTGGCGATTTACGGTTACCGCCAGCGTTTGTTGCGTGACGCCAAGGAGTCCTCGGGATTCCTCGGGAAACTTTGGAGCAAGGTAAGCCGGGGATGAATTGAATCATTGAGCCATTGGGTCATTTGGCGATTTTCTTAAATGATCAAATGGCCAAATGGCTAAATGAACCAATCATAAGGAGCTGTTATGGGGAATGATTCCGGTCTGGGCGACCTCCGGGTGGATTTCTCCGACGACCTGCGGGCAGGCGCCAAAATCAAAGTCATCGGCGTTGGTGGAGGCGGTGGAAACGCCGTCAACCGCATGATCGCCGCCGACGTGAAGGGTGTGGACTTCCTGGTCGCCAATACCGACGCACAGGCGCTTACCGTATCCAGAGCTCCCCTGAAGATTCAACTGGGGACGAAGCTGACCAAGGGTTTGGGCTCAGGAGGGAATCCGGAAGTCGGACGGCGCGCGGCGCTGGAGGATACGGAGAAAATCATTGAGGCTCTGGAAGGCGCGGACATGGTATTCGTCACCACAGGATTGGGCGGCGGGACGGGGACGGGAGGCGCTCCGATTGTGGCCAGCCTGGCGCGCGAACTGGGGGCGCTTACGGTGGGGGTTGTTACCAAGCCCTTCGCCTTCGAAGGCAAGCGCCGCATGATGCAAGCGGAGCAGGGCCTTGCTGAGCTGAGCCATGGCGGCGATACGGTAATCTGCATCCCCAACGAAAAGCTGATGCAGTTTGTGGACAAGGGCACGAGCTTCTTCGAAGCGTTTCGCATTGCCGACGATATTCTCAGGCAGGGAGTGCAGGGGATTTCCGACATCATCACCATAACCGGAATCATCAACCGGGACTTTGCGGACATCAAAACCATCATGGAGGGCATGGGCTACGCGGTGATGGGAACGGCCGTCGCCGCCGGTGAAAACCGCGCGGTGGAGGCCACCAACCGCGCCATGGCCAGTCCGCTGCTTGAAGACGCGAGCATCAACGGCGCCCACGGAATCCTGCTGAACATCACGGGCTCCAATAAATTGACCCTGTATGAGGTGCATGAGGCTTCGACCATCGTGCAGAAGGCCGCGGCTGACAATGCCAACATCATCTTCGGCGCCGTACTCGACGAATCCTTGGGAGATGCCGTCAAGGTAACGGTAATCGCCACCGGCATCAAATCGGAAAAGCTGGGGGTTAAGCCCCTTTCAACCATTTCACCGGCGGTACGCAGCGCGCAGCAGAGCGTTAAGACCTACGAGGCGAGGAAAGAGAAGTTGCCGGTGGAAGCGCCCCCGCCGAGTGTTTCCAAGGACATTCACGAGGATGACCTGGACGTGCCGGCCTTCATCCGCCGCCGCAAAGCCGAGCAGAAGTAACGTCCGGGCACCTGCGGAATACCTCTTGCCTTCAAACGCCGATTAACGGTATTTATGATGATTCTGGGTTTTTGACCTGCGCTGCGGATAACCTCCGGGCGGGCAAACTCATCTCAGGTAGGTGCCCGAGCCGGTTGGGCTGAACCGCCGGTGACTGCCGGGGTGCCGCGGCCAGGCGCCACTTCCACAAGTGAGCCGAAGGAGAACATTGAGACGGGCGTTTATTTGTAGGCTGTTGACGGCGATGAGCGTCGCGCTCATCACCAGCCTTCAGACCGGTTGCAAATCTTCCACTCCCACCGCCACCGTCGCCCCCACCGGGCAGTTAATTGCCCTGGTTCAGGACGTGCCGGTATGCAACGCTATATCCGCCAATGTGGTCCTTCAGGACATCAGCTTTACCCAGATTGAGACAGGGCTGACCGCGGGCTTCATGACCACCACGCCCGCCTTCGCGCCGGAAATCCGCCTGAACCTGGAACAATTGCGTGATTTCATGACCGTCCTCTATGAGTTCCAGGTGCGGGCGGGGAGCTACGACCAAATCAATCTGAATTACGAGCTGGGGAGTATCGCCGCCTATAACACCGCGCTGATCCCGCCCATCGACAGCTTTACAAGCTCGTTCGTCAATCAGAAACCCAGTTCTTATATCAGCCCGGCGATAGTTATCAATGCCAACCAAACCAACGTGATGCTGATGGACTTTAACGCACCGCAGATGCTTATGACGAACTCCTCCGGGAATCTGACGGGGCAGATCAACTCTGTGGTCAATATTTCACAGTTGCTCTCCACCAGCCCCACGGGTGAGGTCAATCCCAACGGCTTTGGCGTGCTCGACGACCTGTGGGGCTTCGTGCGCTCGGTTTCCAATACCAATACCACCTCCAATGCTTCTTACATCGGGGCTTTTGACTTGCAGATCCTTTCTCCATCCACGGCGGACGCTCCCAACCTGCCCATCAACCTTACGACCACCACCAACAAGATCGGTTTTACGGACCTTCCACACCTTCTGCCTGACACTTACGTGGAAGTTAGCGCAATTCTTGACAGCCAGGGGAATCTCGCGGCAAACACCGTGGAAGCGCAGGAACTGGAAAACCCGTTCCCGACCCAGGCCGGAGTGACCCCCAGCACGGCGCTGATCGGCCCCATTACGTCCATTACCACCGATGCGGCGGGAAATCCTTTGAGCCTGAACCTGTGGGTCCATGACGCCGAGCCGGATGATATCTCCACGCTGCTGATGGACTACATTTACCAGGTCGATTTGACCGTCAATCCCACTTATCAGGCCTCTATCATGGGGCCAAATTTTGCCAACCTTTCATTCGGGCCTCAGAACCTGGCCGTGGGACAGGAACTGGTGGTGCATGGTGCGTACACCAGGCCTACAACCGGCGTCACAGGAACGTCCACCACGCCACAGCCCTATACCGTCGAGCCGGTCGCGATCTATCTTAAGTTGCAGTCGATGCAAGGGACGCTGAATACGATGCTGAACATCGGCTCAGACAACGCAACGGGTGTGTTTACTCTTACCCCCTGCTGCACGCTTTTGCAGGGTGTTCCCCTCTACGTCGTCACCAATAATCAGACGGCTTACGTAAATGTGGGAGGACTCAGCGGCATAAACACCGTGAGCCCCATCCTGGTTAAAGGCATGCCTTATTACGAACCCCAGCCCGTCAGCATCAATGGGGTTACGATTCCCGCCGGTGTGATGGTCCTCCAGGCCAAGCAGGTTCACGTCCTCGCCAATTAACCGCCTGCTGCTACAGAGCCGGCAGATTCCCTTTTTTCCTCTTTCTTTTGCCAGCTCCTCCCGGTAGCCGCGTGAAATTCAGGTCAGTCCCCGTCAGGATTTTGGTCATCAAGATAATCTGGCCGGCGTGATGCGAGAAGTGCTCGGCAACATGGAATACGGCTTCAAATCCGGTGACTCGAAACTTCTGAATGGTGTAGAGGCGGGCGAGATCCCCCGCCGAGAGCCCCTCGATGACTCGGCACGCTTCCTTGACGGTCGAGCGCAGACGGCTCACCAGTCGTTTTCGAGGCACCAGGCCCCGCTCGCGGAACTCAAGATCCCGCTGGCGATGGTCCCGATCGCCAGCCAGGCCGGAAATAATCCATTGGCGGACATTTCCCGAAAGGTGCAGCACCAGATTGCCTACGCTGTTGCAGGCATCGTTGGGCCGCCACCAGATCTGCCGCGGGGAAAGCGCCTGAAGGCAGATTTCGATGCGCGGAAGATAAACTTGGCCCAACACATGCTGCGCCTTTATGACCAGGGGATCTGTCGCGCGCGTCTTCACCATTTTCAATTCTCCAAATCGAAGGGACGTGACGGTGCTCGTTCCTTGCAGGCCTGGATGGCCGAAAGAGAATAGCCCATGGCGCGAGCCGTGGGGTAAGGAATCGGCCACAATCTTTCCAGCCCTGAATAGGGGGCGAAAGACCGTGGCCCGCCCTTAAATAAGGTCTGCCGCCCCTTTCGGGGCTCTCGGTTGAACACGCTCTCTTTCCCACGGCTGATGCCGTGGGCTACTGTCTTTCGGCCCTCCGGGCCTCGGTTCAAGTGCCACCCTCGAATCCGGAGATTATGAAGCCACATGACGCCGAATTCCCTCAAGTTTCAAGTTTTGCCGGCAGTGACCGCCGCAGGGCTCGAACTTCCTGCCGCACGCGCGATTTCCAATCGGCATTTTCCCAGTATGTGAGCCAAAGGTAGAACGTGGCATAGCTTCGCCAGCCGCCCCAGGCTCGGGCCATTCTCTCGACACGCGCGGGCGTGGGCCGCTTGCGCAATCCGTAGAAGTGCTGAATTACTTTCTGCAATCCCACGTCGGCGGCGGGGAGGCAATCGAGATGATTCAGGGCCCGCATTCCCACATACTGCGCGGTCCAGGGGCCCACGCCCTTCAGTTCCAGAAGTTTCGTCTGTGCCGCGCTGGGCTCAAGTTGCCGCAGCCCCTCAAGGTCGAGCGTGCCGCCCATCACCGCTCGCGAAATCGCGATGATGTAGCGCGCCTTCGGTCCGGAAACCTGAAGGCGCAACAATTCCCGCGGCGTGGTGGCTGCCAGCGCGGCGGGTTCCGGAAACGCACTGTAACGGCGGCCTTCGAATTCCACTCCACGCCCATAACTGTCGATCAGCGCCTTCTTAACCTTGTGGGCGAATGACAGGTTAACCTGCTGCTCGACTATGGCCGAGATTAGGATTTCAAACACTTGCGGCGCCTGGGGCACGCGCATTCCCTCGAAATGAGAGGTCAGGCGGCAAAGCGCAGCGTCTGTCTTTGCCAACGTGTAAAACGGCCGCAGGTCAAGGTCCGTTGAGAATTGACGCGCTACTTCCATGTGGACCGCCTGCTGTGCCGCATCGTCATCAGTACCGGAGAGAATCCGAACATGCAATGCCGGTTTTGCAGTTGACTCTCCGCCTCGCACTCCGTAGAGAACCAGGCTCTCTCCCAGTTCGAGTACGCGCCGGTATTCGCCGTCTACAAAATAGTCCAATAAAGGAGCGAATTCGCGCCCGTTCAGCAATGCCGGCGGGCTGAGGATGAACCGCAAAGTTTGGTGGAAGTCAAAGGGTGCGCGAGGGTGAATGGTCATGGGACGAGTTGTGCAGTTCAGTTATTACCCCAGAGTGATTGGATTGGTTCTATTTTGCCCTGAGGCCCTGCCGCGTGCAAGCTGCGGTTCTTCGTACCGCGCAATCGGCACTCGAGGCCTTGCCCGCTTGCGACGGGATGTTGCATTCTAATCCGTTGGGAGATCCCCCGGCTCTGCCGGGGTAGCAGTAAATGCTCGGCGGTTTCTGAAGTATGTTTCCCAGGCCTCGAGCGCGTGCCCAAAAGACCCCTCACCCGGCTCGCCCCGGCTGGTGAGTGCGCCGGTTGCGAGCCACCCTCTGCCCGCGGGAGAGGGCAAACAAATTGTTTTCCTTCTCCCTCGGGGAGAAGGTGGCTGAGGGGCGAAGCCGGATGAGGGGTTTCTTTCATGCCCTTTTGAGGGGCCAAGCATTTTAAAGCCTCCGGCTTTGCCGGAGGATAATTACTACCGGGGCATGTCCTCGTGATGAAGCCACAAACCATCGCCGTTATCGGAGGCGGGCCGGCGGGCGCAACCGCCGCGGAAAAATTGGCCGAGGGCAGGGCAGCCCGCGGTCTGACCGGCGGCGCATACCGCGTTCTGGTCTTCGAGGAGAAAATCGGCTGGGAAAAGCCCTGTGGCGGCGGGTTGAGCTTCAAGGCGCTGCGGCACTATCCCTTTCTGGAGGCGGCCGCAAGCGGGGGGAACATGCTGAGCTATGCCGAGTTTACGGCCTCAGGCGCGGCGATGCGGTTCCACCTGCGCTCACCGCTGGCCGTTTATTCCCGGGCCAGGCTGAATCAATTGCTTTTGCATCGCGCTGAGCAGGCGGGTGCGGAAATTGTCGCTGACAAAATTTTGGACTTGCGCAGGCGGCACGGCGGCTGGGACGTTGTCGGCCGGGAGCGAGCTTATCAAGCCGACTATGTCGTGCTCGCCGCGGGTGCCCGCACACGTCTGCGCCGGATTCTGGCGCCGGACTTTGCCGCGCGCGACTTCATGCTGACCTTTGGCTACTACCTGCACGGTCCCCGGGACGTCTTGCGCGTAGAGTTCTGCCAGGATTTTGAAGGTTACGCTTGGGCTTTCCCGCGCCTGGACCACGTCTCCGTGGGCATTTGCGGCAAGGTTGGCGAAGATTCCATGCCGGAGCTGCGCGGCCGGTTAAACGCCTTCATGAGAGAGCATGACTACCTTCCCGATTCGCGACGGATCTTCAGCCACTTGCTCCCTTCTCTTCAGGTCGAAAGCTGGGGAGCCCTGCGATTGGCAGGGCAGGGATGGGCGCTGGCGGGCGATGCTGCTGGTCTGGTCGATTCCGTCACCGGCGAGGGAATTTATTACGCCATGCGCTCCGGCGAGCTGCTGGCGGAAGCGCTGCTCGATGATTTTCCCGAAGATTATCCGGAGCGCGTACGCAACGAATTCGGAAGAGCCCTCACGCTCGGTGCGCGCCTGGCAAAAACTTTCTATCACGGGGAGTTCATGGGTGGCAGCGTCACCACGCGCATGATAGAGTTCGGGTCGCGCAGCAGGCAGTTTCGTGGGGTTATTCAGGATCTCGTGGAGGGTTCCCA
>JASHTY010000189.1 GCA_030040315.1 Terriglobia bacterium
ATCATGCGCGTAGCCCTGGGAGTCTCGGGAGGGATTGCGGCTTATAAAGCGGCGGAACTGGTGCGCCTGCTTCAGGACAAGGGCTTGGACGTGCAGGTTGTGATGACGCGCGCCGCTTGCGAATTCATCACGCCGCTGACCCTTGCAACGCTTTCCGGCCACAAGGTCATTACCGGGATGTTCGGCAGTGAGGCGGGTGGTGGAAACATTGAGAGTGCCGTCGAGCACATCGCGGTGGCGCAGTCGATTGACGCCCTGGTGATCGCCCCCGCCACGGCTAACGTGCTGGCGAAAATGGCGCACGGCGTCGCGGACGATTTTCTCACCACACTCTGCCTGGCGACGCAGGCGCCGGTGATCGTCGCTCCCGCCATGAATGTTAATATGTACGACCACGCGGCCACTCAGGAAAATTTGGAAACTCTATGCCGCCGCGGCGTGCGGCTGGTGAATCCCGATGAAGGTTATCTCGCCTGCGGCATGACCGGCGCGGGACGGCTGGCATCACTTGACGCGATCGTGCAAGCCGTTTGCGATGCACTCGGCGTGCGTGAGGATCTTTGTGGTGAAACGATTCTGGTAACCGCCGGGCCCACGCAGGAGCCGATCGACTCGGTTCGCTATCTCAGCAATCGCTCGAGCGGCAGGATGGGTTACGCCCTTGCTGAGGCCGCTGGCCGCCGTGGCGCGCGCGTGACGCTGATTGCGGGGCCCACGTCTGCTGAGCCGCCTGCTGTGCACACGCCGGAACGGGTTCGGACCGCTGACGAATTGGCGGAGGCAGTGTTCCGCCACTGCGACGGCGCAAGCGTCATCATCATGGCGGCTGCGGTGGCGGACTTCCGGCCTTCAGCCCCTCACTCTGGAAAAATCAAGAAGCAGGAGGGCGCCATAGTTTTGAATCTTGAACCTGCGGTAGACATTCTTACGGAGCTATCTCGCCGCCCGCGCCGCGCCGGACAGATTGTGGTCGGCTTTGCTGCGGAAACCGATAATCTGATTGAAAATGCCGCCGCCAAGCTGCGGGCCAAGCGCCTGGATCTGGTGGTAGCAAATGACGTCAGCCGTGCTGATGCGGGCTTTGATGTGGACACCAACGTCGTGACCCTGCTCTTTCCTGACGGACGCACGATCTCACTAGAAAAGATGAGCAAATTCGACGTCGCGAATCGCGTGCTGGATGAAGTGGCCGCATTGCGGCGGCTCGCGGCTACTTCGGCACATCATTGATTGAAAATATGGAAGAAACCACGCGCAAAGAGTTGGCCGCATGGCTCGAGTTCTATCAGGAACTCGGTATCGAAAGCTTTTATCGCAGGGATTTCTCCAACGCCGCGCCCCTGGCAGGCCATGGGAAATTCAAAGCACCGCCGGCCGAAATGCCTGTGCAAAAGGCTCCAAGTCCGATGCCCGCCATGCCCGCCAGGAAATCCGCAGCAAGCAGTGTGCCCGCAGGGCCTCCGGTCATTGCCCCTCCGGCGGTGCAGACGATTCGCCCGCCTGCGCCCACGTTCAATCTGTTTGAGGCTGCTCCGGCACCGCTCTCCGGCCCGGAGACGCTTGAGCAGATTCGCCAGGATTTGGGTGATTGCCGGCGCTGCAAGTTGGCGCCCACGCGTAAGACCATTGTCTTCGGCGAAGGCAACTCGCACGCCGAGCTGATGTTCATAGGCGAAGGTCCGGGCGCAGACGAGGATGAGCAGGGCCTGCCTTTTGTTGGCCGCGCGGGCAAGTTGCTGAACCGGATGATGGATGCCGTGGGGCTGAAGCGCGCGGACGCGTACATCTGCAACGTGGTCAAATGCCGCCCGCCGGGGAATCGAACGCCGGAGAAGGATGAAGTGGACGCGTGCTCGCCCTTTCTCTACCGCCAGATTGAATCCCTCAAGCCCCGCTTGATTTGCTGCCTGGGCGCGCCGGCCGTGCGCACCGTGCTGGGCATCAAGGAAGGCATCACCAAAATCCGCGGCAGGTTCTACGACTTCGCCGGCACCAAAGCTCTGGCCACCGTGCACCCCGCCTACGTTCTGCGCAATCCCCGCGAAGAAAAAATCCTGCGCGAGGATTTTGAGAAGATTCGGGATTTCTTGAGGGAGGCTCCGTAACACCCGGATTTGAAATTTGAGATCTCAAATTTGAGATTCTCCGGCGCCAACCTTGCATATTCCCTTCACCTTCCGTAATCTGAGAATTTCCAAGCACCCACGGACCACGCATCCATGAGTTTTCAGGAAAAACTGTTGAACTGGGCGGCGCCCATGACGCTGTTCGAAGTTGTTCCTCCCGCCGCCGGCAAGCCGGAGGCTTTGGAAGCCTCACTGCAGGAACTCCAGCCGCTGCGCGGGCGCGTGGACGCCATTAATATTCCGGAGATTCTCGACGAGCAGCGCCCCGGTGAACGCACCCATAAGTTTACGGAGCGCATCCAGCCGCGCATACTGGGCTCGCGCATCAAGCGCGATTTGGGCATCGACGTCATCATCAATCGCGTTACCGTTCATGACAATGAGCCGGAGCGCTGGTTCCGCGAAACCGCCGGCGAATGGGACGTGGCCAATTGGATTCTGGTGGGTGGCGAATCGCGGGACAGGCGCTACCACGGCCCGCACCCCGCCGATGCCGCAAAGCTTGTCAAGTCGCTCGGCCTGCCCGTCTCGCTCGGCGGCATCACCATCCCCAGCCGCGTGAATGAGCCGGACCGGATTCGCACCAAGAACGCGCAGGGGGTTCAATTCTTCACCTCGCAGGTGATGTTTGATTCGAATGACCTGGTTTGGCTGGTCCAGCGCCTGAATGGCGTGCAGGCGCGCATCTTTATCAGTTTTGCTCCCGTCAGCATCCGGCGCGACCTGGAATTTCTCCGCTGGCTGGGCGTGGATATTCCGGGCGATCTGGACCGGTTCCTGCTGGGCTCAGCGCAAGGCGATCCACCATCCGAGGAAATCTGTGTCGAGAGATCCATCAATATGGCGCAGCGAATTCTGATGGATGTGTTCGATAATCTCCCGTCAGATCCTCCCCTCATCGGCTTGAACATCGAGTACATCACGCGACGGAATTTTCGGCCAGCCCTGCAAATGCTCGATCGGCTTGGTAAGCTTTATGCAGGACTCGTGGAGGCGAAGGCGAGAAAGTTGGATTGAGGACCAGGGATTCAGCCTGAAGTAAAATACTAGGGTGAATCGAAATCTCCGCTCGAAGAAACCCCCATCGCCTGTGCCTCGCGAGAACTTGGTTGACGTTGCCGTGATGGCGGCGATTCGCAACAGCCTTACTTACCTCGTCCCAGATACGCTTTCAGTGCAGCCCGGGCAGCGCGTGCAAATTCCGCTGGCCACTCGCAGGGCCGTTGGAATCGTCTTGCGCGCGGGGAGCACGCTACCTCCGGGGATTGAAGCTCGACCGGTCTTGCGCACACTGGATCTCGAACCCGTACTCTCGCAGGAACTACTCGATTTGGGGCTCTGGATTGCAGACTACTACGTCGCGCCCATCGGCGAGGTTTTTCGCGCCATGCTGCCGCTGCGCTCCGAGACGCGCCGCGCCCGGCTGGTGCGCCTCAGCGAGTCAGGTACAAAGAAGCTTGAGGAAGTCAACGCGGCAAGCGAGGATTCCGCCCCGGAAACCGGGGAGTTGCTAAATTACCTGGCAAAGCGCGGCAGCGTTCCGGAACCGTCACTGCGACAGAAATTTCATGAAGCTTTTTCGCAGGCGCTCAAGGAAAAATTGATTGTCACTGAAGTAGTCGAACGCGAGCGAGCGCAGCGGCAGGTTTATGCAGTGCGTCTCGCAGGGCCGGTGCCGGAAAAACCGGCGCGCCTATCGCCTGTGGCCGTGAGGATTCTTGAAGCGCTCCAGACGCAGGGAGCCGCTGCGGACCACCGCGAGCTTCTGCAAACCGCGCGCGGAAACCTTGACGCACTCAGGAAGCTGAGCGGCTCGGGCCTGATTGAACTGTCGCCAGGCCCCGTCGACCATCGTCCCGCTTTACCCTGGGCTCCCGATCTGGATGCGCCTTTCACGCTCACTCCCGCGCAGAGTTCCGTGCTGGAAGATCTGACCCAACAGCTTACCTCCGGAAAATTCCAGACGGTTCTGCTGCACGGCATCACCGGCAGCGGCAAGACGGAAATCTATCTGCGCCTGATCGCGCGTTGCTTGGAGATGGGCCGAACGGCGCTGATGCTGGTTCCTGAAATCGCCCTCACGCCGTCCGCACAGGCGCAATTTCAGGCGCGATTCGGACCGCAGATGGCGCTACTGCACAGCGCGCTAAGCGAAAACGAACGCCACGAGGAGTGGTGGCGCGTCCGCCGCGGCGAAGCGCGCGTGGTACTGGGAACCCGCTCGGCGATTTTCGCGCCACTGGAGCGCCTGGGCGTGGTGATTGTCGACGAAGAGCACGACAGCAGCTACAAACAGGATGAAACGCCACGCTACCACGGGCGCGACGTGGCGGTGGTGCGCGCGCGGCTGGCGGGGGCGCTTGCCGTGCTGGGCTCGGCCACGCCCTCGCTTGAATCCTACTGGAACGCCCGGGAGGGAAAGTATCATCTTGCCTCGCTTCCCGAGCGTGTGGTGGGCCGAAGGCTTGCGGAAGTGGAAATCGTCGACATGCGGGAGGAATTTCGCAAGACGAAAACGCAAGCGCCCGTTTCGCGGCGGTTGCGCGAGGAAATCGAAGCGCAGCTTGCCCAGCGGCAGCAGACCATGATTCTGCTCAATCGCCGCGGCTACTCATGGTTTTTGTTGTGCCGCAGTTGCGGCCAGACGATGCGCTGCGAAAACTGCTCCATCTCGCTCGTCTACCACCGCCGCGAGCACCGCCTGATGTGCCACTACTGCGGCTACTCCGCGCCGGTGCCCCCCGATTGCCCGAATTGCCACAGCAAGCACTTGCAGTACATCGGCGAGGGCACCGAAAAAGTGGAAAAGAGTTTCTCCGAAATTTTTCCGCAGGCGCGGGTGGCGCGCCTGGACCGTGACGTGGCGCGGCGGCATGGGCAGTTCCAGAAAATCCTGGACGACTTTCGCTGCGGCAAAATCGATGTGCTGGTGGGTACGCAA
>JASHTY010000190.1 GCA_030040315.1 Terriglobia bacterium
CAGCCGACATAGAGTTGAACTATCCAGGGAAAAAAGACCTCGGCGATGCGCTCGATTTCCACGGCGCTGAAACGGCCGGCGTGGTTTTGGGCAAACTCCGGGTCGCTAAAGTAACACATCTGGCAGCGCAGGTTGCACGACATTACGGGATCGAGTCGCAGCCACAGGTGCCGCCGGCGAAGCCAGTACAGGCCCAGAAGGCCGGCGAACTTGGCGCGATGGCTCGCCACTCGCCGGTTGAGGTTCAGAAGTCGATAGAAACGGTCGGCCTGCATGGATGTGCCGCTTCCCGGTGGAGCGCTACTGTGTCTGCGTGACTCCGGCCGGAGTGCAGAAGCGATCGAACGCCTTGGTCAAGTCCTCGGCGATGGAATAAGGGTCGCGCCCCTCGATCTCGCGCCGCTCAAGCATGAACACCAGCTTGCCGTCGCGCAGCAATGCGATGGACGGAGAAGAAGGCGGATAACCGGTGAAGTAGCCGCGCGCCTGCGCGGTGGCCTCCGTGTCCTGGCCCGCAAAGACCGTGGTCAGCGTGTCGGGGCGCGCCTTGTTCTCAAGCGCCATCGCCACCGCGGGGCGCGCGCGCCCGGCAGCGCATCCGCAAATGGAATTCACCACCACCAGCACCGTGCCCGACGGTTTAGTCAAAACGGCGTCCACTTCCGCCGCCGTCCGCAATTCCTGAAAGCCCACGCGCGTCAGCTCTGCGCGCATCGGCGCAACGAATTCTTCCGGATACATAATCATCCTCCTGAGTGCCTCGGTGAGCGTATGGCTGCAACCCGGCGAAAAACCGGACAGGCTCCCTGAAGCATGGTTGTTTTCCGTTTAACGACCTTGCCCCGCGATAGGTATTATACCACCCGGCGGCGTCACGGTCAGCCCGCGAAGCGGGAGGCGCATGGCGGGTAGCCACGACACGCTCTTTGTGTCGTGGGCTTTTCTTCCAGCGAGCCGGACCACCGCGCTATAACTCGAGCCTATGTCCCCCGCGAACACGCATATAAAATTTCGGGAACAGTCAAGGGCCGCAGAGTCTCTGGAACGCGAGACTCTGCGCTACACGCTTAGTGCCGTGGGTTCTTCGAAAGAAACCAAAGCCCAGGGTACAGAGATCGTGCGGTGGTCATCCCTGGCGGAATGGAAAAATCGCACCCTCCGGCCATTTACACAGGCAGCTTGATGTCTCCATGACTCGACACACTGTTGCGCGTGGCGGCGGTCAGGAGTACGATTTGCTGTCCGTTAAAGGCGGCTCAAGTAAATTAACGATCCGATCGTCAGATCTACCCAATGGAGGCTCTCTCAAATGGCAAATGTCAACCTACCTACACCCCCACAAATTAACTTAAGTCCTCGTGCCCAAGCAGCCGTGCAGAGGGTGACCTTTTTGGACGCCGCAGCAGTTATTAAAATCCCCGCACAGCCCACCAATCAAGACGTAATAAACGCGATCCAAGTTCTGAGCAAACAGATCCAAACATTAAGCAAGAACCAGCAGACCATCGAAACCCTCATTAACCACACCGCCGGGAATATATCGAGCTGGAATAGCAGCGTGGGACAAGCGCTTAACTACTTGACGTCGATAGCTTACGGTATAGGTGTAAACTTGACGTCGCTCATCTCCATGTTTCAACAGCAATTTAAGACTTACACCTAGATTAGCAGTCAAAAATGACTCATCCGTGGCCGGCAACATCCAACGCCTATTGATTTCAAATCAGCGATTGCCTAAGATGTCGAATAGGCCCGCTGATGAAACACAAGCAAACACGTGTTCGTATTCTGTACGTCATTTTGGCCGTCCTGCTGGCAAGCACGGTTGTCCCGGTGTGGTTCTATGGCGAAAGAATGATGTCACTGAACCGCGACACCCTGGAAACCCAGGAAAGCGACCTTCAGACCATCACCTCCGAATCAGTTTCCCACGTCATTTCGCTTTACATGGAGAACCTGAATCAGCAGTTAAAAGAGCTTTCGGATACCGTAGTCCCACTGGCGATTCAGATACCTGCTGCGAAGATTCCGACCGATCCGGGACTGCAACTCGCTCTGGGGCGTTTCGTTGCGGATCGCCCCACCACAGTTCTCAGCGCCGCTGTGCTGAACGACCAGGCGCGATTCGTGCAGTCGGAGGCCCCGAATTTCAATGCCCAAAGTGACCCGTTCCTCGGCAAGTCCCTGGCAGCAGCATTCACGGCCGCTCAACAAGGCCTGGCATACCGCAGCAATCCCATAACCGTGCTGGCGCAAGGTGGGAACAACGATGTGGTAATGGTCATGGCGGAACCCATCCACCCCAAGGACCAATTCATGGGAATGGTGGCCGCGATTGTCGCGCTGAAGCCGATTACCGACGAACTGATGGTAACCAACCAGCGCTCAGGGTTGGAAGCGTACGTAGTGGACAATGCGGGCCGCCTGGTGACCTCCTACGACCCGGACAAGGTAGCAGGCACAGACATGGCCGCCATCCCCATCGTGCAGCGGTTTCTGAATTGGGGTGGCAATGCTCCCGTGGCTGAGACCAGACCCTTCCCGCTGCAAAAAGGGAATCAGGTTGTCGACATGCTGGGCACGTATTCCCCCATTAAGAAGCTGGGCTGGGGCGTGATCGTTCAGCGCAAAATCAGCGACGCCTACGCAACGGTGACGGAGATGCGCCGGCAGACCTATCGGCTGGGCCTTGGGCTCGTGGTACTCAGCATCCTGGTGGGCCTGCTCGCCGCCACAACCATAACTCACCCCATTGACCTGCTGACGCGGACCGCGCGGTCCATTGCCCAGCGCGACTTCAGCAAGCGCGCGGAGATCAAAAGCAACACCGAAATCGGCGAGCTTGCAGCCACCTTCAACCAGATGGCCGATGATATTCAGCATTACATCGGCGACCTGCAGGCGGCATCGGAGGAAAACCGCAAGCTGTTTATCGACTCAATCGAAATGATTGCCGCCGCCGTCGATGCCAAGGACCCCTATACCAAAGGCCATTCCGGCCGCGTCTCGCACTACTCGGTGATTCTGGCGCAGGAACTGGGCCTGCCGGATGATGAAGTGGACAAGATCCGCATCTCGGCAACCCTTCATGACGTCGGCAAGATCGGAATTGAAGACCGGGTTCTGAAGAAACCGGGCGTTCTCACCAACGAAGAGTTTGAAATCATGAAGCGCCATACG
>JASHTY010000003.1 GCA_030040315.1 Terriglobia bacterium
CCCCCGCGCAAGATGCCATGAAGAAACCCCTTACCCTATCACCCCTTCGCCCCTCTTCCCTCTCCCCGGGGAGAGGGAAGAGGGGGAGGGGAGTTAGGGGGCCCCACGTTCTGCTTGTCGTGGGGGTGAGGGGTCAGTCAAAATCATGACAGGCCGGAAGCCACTACTCCTCGCCACTTGCTTCATGACTTGAGCGCCGTCAGAACCTCCTGCGCGTGGCCCTCGACCTTCACTTTTGGAAAAATCCAGGTGATCTTCCCTTCACCGTCGATCAGGTAGGTGGTGCGCACAATCCCCATGTGCTTCTGGCCGTACAGGAGCTTCTCCTGCCAGACGCCGTAGGCCTCGAGCATGGCGTGCGAGGTGTCGCCCACCAGCGGAAAGTTCAGCTTGTACTTGTCGCGGAACTTCTGCAACTGCTCCACGGTATCGCCGCTGACTCCCAGAACTGCGGCTCCCAGCTTGTCCAGTTCTTTTTTGGCGTCACGGAACTGGTTCGCCTCGCTCGTTCAACCGGGGGTATCGGCTTTGGGAAAGAAATAAAGCACCAGCGTCTTGCCCTTGAAGTCTTCAAGCGAGGTCTTGCCCCCGGAATCGGACGGCAATGAAAAGGCAGGCGCGTGGTCTCCAACTTTCAGCATCGTGGCTCCTTAGAAATATGCCCCTGGTACGGGGTTGAGCCCCGATGGGGCTCAACGATGAAACTCACTGCCCTAATTCCTTCTTCAACACTTCCTGCACCACTTGCGCATTCGCCTGGCCGCGCGTGGCCTTCATGACCTGGCCGACGAACCAGCCGAGCGTGGCGGTCTTGCCGCTGCGATACTGCTCGGTTTGTTTCGGATTGGCGGCAATGACTTCACGCGCGACGGCCGCCAGTTTGTCCGCGTCGCTGATCTGCTGCAGCCCTTTTTCCGCGACGATCTGCCCGGGCGCCTTGCGCGTCGAGATCATTTCGCGCAAAACGTCCTTGGCCATGGTGCCGCTGATGGTCTTCTTCTCAACCAACTGCAGAAGCTGGGCGAAATCCGCGGCGCTTACCGGTGCTGCCGCGAAATCCATCTTTGACTCTTCAAGCAAAAATGGATATTCATTCAGCAGCCAATTCGCAGCAAGCTTGGCTTCCCCGCCCGCCTTGACCACCGCCTCAAAGAACTCGGCCAGCGATTTCGTCGCCGTGAGCAGCACTGCATCCTGCTGCGGCAAATGCAGGTCGCGAACGAAACGGTCCTCGCGGCTTTGCGGCAATTCGGGCAGCGAGGCGCGTACCTGTGCCTTCCACTCATCGCTGATCACCAGCGGCAGCAGGTCGGGCTCGGGAAAGTAGCGGTAATCGTGCGCGAATTCCTTCGAACGCATCCCGTAGGTGCGCTGCTCGCGGCTGTCCCACAGGCGAGTTTCCTGCGCCACCTTCCCTCCGCCCGAAACGAGTTCAACCTGGCGCTCGATTTCATATGCCAGCGCCTTTTGCAGGAAGCGGAACGAATTCAGGTTCTTCACTTCCGTCTTTGTCCCGAATTCGGTTGAGCCCTCGGGGCGCACGCTCACGTTGGCATCGCAACGCAGGCTGCCCTCCTCCATGTTGCAGTTTGAGACGTCGAGGTATTGCAGCAGGGTCTTCAGGCGCGTGAGATACGCGAATGACTCATCGGGTGATCGCAGGTCAGGCTCGCTCACGATTTCGATCAGCGGCACGCCGGAGCGGTTCAAATCGATATACGACTTGCGGTCGGAATCGGGAAACCCTTCGTGCAGCGATTTGCCCGCATCCTCCTCCAGGTGAACGCGCGTCACGCCGATGCGCTTACGCGTCTCGTCCACTTCGATCTCGATCCACCCGTCGGAAGCCAGCGGCTCATCGTACTGCGAAATCTGGTAACCCTTGGGCAAATCCGGATAAAAGTAGTTTTTGCGCGCAAAACGCGAGTGGGTGTTGATGGCGCAGTTCAGTGCCAGCGCCGCCTTCATCGCCATGGTCACCGCCTCGCGATTCAGCACCGGTAGCGCGCCCGGCAGGCCCAGGCACACGGGGCAGACGTTGGAGTTCGGCGGGTCGCCAAACCGCGTGGAGCAGGAGCAAAAGACCTTCGAGCGCGTCAGGAGTTGAAGGTGAACCTCCAGGCCGATGACCGCCTCGAATTTCGTTCGCGTTGTAATTGCAACTGCCATCATTTCCTCGATGAATCAGCGCGGCCGTTCATTATACACGGTTCGTGGCGGAGTCAGCCGGCGCGCGATCGGGGCGCGTTATGACGCGGGTGTCCCCCCGCGGTTCGATTCCGGTTACAATTCGCGTTCCAACCTCGCGGTGCTGGATGTAAACTATCCAAATCTTAACTGGCTAAAGGAGAGCCGAAATGGGGCATCACCATAGCGCACAGGGAATCCACAATTCACACCACACCTCCGGCGCCATGCATCGCGCACTTCCCCGCTTCACCCGCCGGGCGTTTTTCTCCACCGTCATTCCCGGCGCGATTCTCGCTCCCTACGCATTTCCGCAAAGCACCAGTGACATGGCGGAGCGCTTCCGGCAGATGTCACTGGATTACGAGCGCAAGGGGCTGGCGGAGCCCTTTAAGGGCGTCACCGCGAATGGCACAGTTGAAGAGGGGCTCTTCGGTATCCATTCCACGGGCGTACCCACGGCGGCGGTACGCAGCGCGGCGGTGCAATTCCTTGCAAGTCTTACCGAGGAACAGCGCGGCCGCACATTGTACGCCGTGGATGACATCGAATGGCGCAAATGGATGAACCAGCACTTCTATGTTCGCCAGGGAGTAGGCTTCAAGGAGATGACGGAACCGCAGCGCCAGGCGGCGTTCGCCATGCTGTCCGCCGCGCTCAGCCCGCGGGGAATGACTTTGACGCGCAACATCATGCGGCTGAACGAAACCCTGGCGGAGCTGACCGGCGATCACGAGTTTCTGGGCGAGTGGCTCTATTTCCTGACGGTGATGGGCAAGCCTTCCGCAACCGACCCCTGGGGATTCAAGCTCGACGGGCACCACGCCATCATCAATTACTTCGTAATGGGCGATCAGGTGGTGATGACGCCGTACTTCGCCGGCTCGGAACCAGTTACCGCGCCCTCCGGCAAGTACAAAGGCCTTTCGATTCTTCAGGAGGAGCAATCGGCGGGACTGCGGATGCTGCTGGCGCTCGATGAGGCGCAACGCTCCAGGGCGATTCTGGGGAAAGACAAAAATCAGAACTACAATCTGGGCGAGGCGTTCAAGGACAACCTCGTGCTGGACTATGCGGGAACCCCGGTCAGCACCTTCTCCGATGCATCGCGGCGGCAGCTTTTAGACCTGGTTGATCTGTATATTGGTAATATGGACGACGGTCATGCCAAAGTACGAATGGATGAAGTGAGGCGCCACGCCGACCGCACGTATTTCGCCTGGATCGGCGGCTCGGAGCCCGCCAGCGTGTATTATTACCGCATTCACAGCCCGGTGATTCTGATCGAATTCGATCACCAGCGCCCCGCCAACCTGGCGCGCTTCGCCAAGGACCCCAAACAGTGCACGCAACAGCACATTCATTGCGTGGTGCGCACGCCCAACGGGAACGATTACGGAAAAGACCTGCTAAGGCAACACTACCTGGCGCAGCAGCACGTGTGAAAAAACCTTTCCCGAGCAGGTCAGTTGAAAATACCTGTGGCGAATCGCAGGGCCCGGCCTGCCACTACGATGGATTGCTCGCCTCAGCAACAAGCCATCAGTACAGCTCCGCACTGGCAATGGAACCCACATAAGTCGCTGTCGCAGGAGGCGGGGGCAATGGGCCGTAGCCCGCCGCCAGCAACACCATCCCGTTGGTCAGCAGCGTCGCCGTATGATAGGCACGAGGGTTGTTCAAGGTGCCGGCAGAGGAAAAGGTCCCGGCCGCAGGGCTGTAGAGGGCCGCGCTGGCCAGGGTACCGGTGGAGTTGTTGATCCCCCCCGCGATCAGGACCATGCCGTTATTTAGCAGCGTGGCCGTGTGCGACTCGCGCGCCACTCCCAGGCTGGCGGTCGCAACAAATGCACCGGTGGCGGGGTTAAACAGTTCCGCCGTATTCGTGGCGTCTCCGTTCGCGTCATCCGCACCTCCCACGATCAGCACCATGCCGCTGGTGAGCAGCGTGGCCGTGTGCCAATAACGCGGGGTGTTCATGTTGCCCGTGGGGGTAAAGGCTCCGGTGATGGGATCGTACAGTTCTGCGGTGTTGGTAGGAGGCTCAGCGGAAATGGTTATGATGCCGCCCGCCAACAGTACAAGGCCGTTTGCCAGCAGCGTCGCGGTGTGATTCACGCGCTGCGAGTTCATGGTTCCCGTGGAAGTAAAGGTCCCACTGGCGGGATCGTACAATTCCGCGGTGTTTAAGATGCCACTTGTATTATTCGAGCCGCCCGCAATCAGCACCATGCCATTATTCAGCAGCGTCGCCGTGTGGCTGTAGCGTGGATCGACCATGTTGCCGGTGTAGGTGAAGGCGCCAGTGGCGGGATTGTAAAGCTCGGCACTGGCCAGGGGATTGGTGCTGAGTCCTCCGGCAATCAACACCATGCCGTTGTTCAGCAGCGTTGCCGTGTGGTCCTCCCGCGGGGTGTTCATGCTGCCCGTCTCGGTAAAGGTCCCCGTGGCCGGATTGTAGAGCTCCGCGCTGGCCAAGGGGCCGCCATAAGTGCCGCCCGCGAGCAAGACCTGACCGTTATTCAGCAGCGTCGCCGTGTGCGAGTTGCGGGCCGAGTTCAGGCTGGTTTGTGCGCCGGCCTGGTTCTGGGTGTAAACGAATCCCGAGGAACGCAGGTTAAGCGTGGTGGTAGCGCTGATGCTGCCGGCGGCAGCCGTGATGGTGACCGAGGAAGCGCTTGGCGAGCCCGTGATGTCGAGGCCTGTTCCGGGGTCGGTTGCATCGTTGCTGATGCGGACCAGATTGGTATTGGAGGAGCTCCAGGTAACGGCGTTCAGGGCCTCGGTGCTGCCGTCGCTGAAGGTGCCGATGGCTGCGACGCGTTGAGTGGTCTGGCTTGAAAGCCCGATGTAACTCGTCGACAGGTCAGGCAGAGCCTGGGTGACGGAAATCGACACCAGCCCCGGGGGCGTGAGGGTGGCGGGCTGGTAGAGAGAGGCCGTATCGAAGTATCCGCCGTCGCCCGCACCGCCTGCGATTAGCACATCGCCGCTGCCATCGGCCAGTAGAGTTGCTGTGGCGCCGGCCTCGGCCACGGGCAGGTTGGCGGAAACGGTGAAGGTTTCGCTGTTGGGATCGTAAACCTCCTCGCTCGAAAGGTAGGATTGGTTTTGCCCGCCCGCCAACAGCACTGAACCGCTCGTGAGCAGCGTCGCCGTGTGCCCATCGCGCGCGGCGTGCAAGCTGCCGGTGGGGCGGAAAGTTCCGGTGGCGAAGTTGTACACCTCCGCACTGGTCAGAAAACCGTTCCCGCCGAATCCTCCAGCAAATAGCACCAAACCGTTGTTCAGCAGCGTGGCCGTGTGCAGGAAACGAGCGGTGCTCAGGGCTCCGGCGGGCGTGAAGACACCGGTATTGGGATTGTAGATTTCGGCGCTGGAAATGGGATCGTTGTTTTCGTCGCTGCCGCCCGCGATCAACACCAGGCCATTGGGAAGCAATGTGGCAGTGTGCCAGAAGCGCGGCAGGGTCAGGCTTCCCGTAGGCGTAAAAGTCTGGGTGGTGCGGTCGAAGAGCTCCGCGCTTGCAGTGGGATAGCCGGTGGAATCAATGCCGCCCGCGATCAACACCAGCCCGTTGGGCAGCATGGTTGCGGTGTGGGCATAGCGTGGCGTATTCAGGCCGATTGCGGGGCCTCCGTTGGTATACGCAAAGGTCTCGGTTGGGGGAGTGTAGAGCTCGGCGCTGCACTGGACGTAGCCGTTGGCAAATCCGCCCGCGATCAGCACCTGGCCGTTATCGAGCAGCGTGGCCGTATGGCCGTAGCGGGGAGTGTTCAGGCTGCCGACTCCGCTGGTGCTGAAGCTGCCCGCACTGTATAGCTCCGCTTGCGCAACATAGCCGGTTGAGTCGTACCCGCCCGCCACGAGCACCTGGCCAAGATTCAGCATCGTGGAAGTGTGTCCCACGCGCCCGTAGTTCAATGCGCCCGTGGCAGCAGTCTGGCCGATTACTCCCGCCGCCACATCGAGCAGGGCTTGGCCCTGCACCGCACCCAGGGCAGCCGTAATCGTCGTGCCGCCGCCACTCATTCCGGTGGCGAGGCCCTGTGCGGTGATGATAGCGAAGGCGGGCGCGGAGGAACTCCACGTGGCAAGTGAAGTTACGTCATGCGTTGTGCCATCGCTGTAGACGCCCGAGGCGTAAAATTGAAGCTGCGAGCCTACGGGCAGCGTGTCACTTGATGGCGAGATGGAAATGGAGAGCAATTGCGGTGCCACGGTGATCGAAGCCGAGCCGCAGACTGAGCCCGCACAGGCCGTGAGCGTGGCCGCGCCGGACCCAAGGGCATAACCCGCCCCCGGATCGCTCGGATCATTGCTGACGCTGACCACGCCGGGGTTGGAGGAGGTCCAAAAGACTCCGGCAAGCTGCTCGCTGTTGCCGTTCGAAAACGCGCCCGTGGCGGTAAATGTCTGGGAGGCGTTCAGAGTCAGGGCAAAAGTGGCCGGAGTGACGGTAATTGAGACCAGGCCGGCAGGCGTAAGCGTCGCGGGGGTGTATAGCTCCGCTTGCAGGATATCCGATGCGCCGCCCTCACCGGGATAACTGCCGCCCGCGAGCAGGACCGTTCCATTGCTGAGCAGTGTCGCCGTATGATTGATGAATTCGGTGTTCAGTTCGCCGGTAAGAGTGAACGCTCCGGCGGCGGAATTGAAGAGCTCGCACTCCTGGGTATTCCCTCCCGCGCCTCCCGCGATCAGCACCAGGCCGTTGGTGAGTGCCGTGGCGGTGTGGCCATAGCGCGGGACGACCATTGGGGCGCCAATCCCGAAGGCAGAGCTGCCGGGGCCCAGCAATTCGGTTTCCCCGACTGGACTCGAGCCGTTTGTCCCACCCGCAATGAGCACGGAACCATTATCGAGCATGGTCGCTGTGTGATCGGCACGCGCATAATGTAAACCACTGATGGGCTCAAAAGATCCGAGAAAATAAGAGGTGCTGCAGGGGCCCACGTTGACGCTGCAGTACACCTCGGCGGAACTGGAGATATCGCTGGACCCGGCGTAACCTCCTGTAATCACTACGAGTCCGTTGGGCAGCAGCGTGGCGGTGTGCCCGACGCGTGGGCTTTGCATATTGGTCTGCACCATGCTGCCACCGGCAAGGGGGTTAGCGTTATAACCGGAGGTGTAGGCGAAGGTTCCGGTAGTGGGATTGTAGAGCTCCGCGCTTTGCAGGGGGCAGCTTGTGGTCTGGTAATAACAGCCACCGCCGCCAGCCATCAGCACCTGGCCATTGGGCAGCAGAGTTGCCGTGTGCCCATTGCGGGCAGTGTTCAGGCTACCCGTGAGCGTAAAGGTTCCCGTGGCGGGGTTGTAAAGCTCCGCGCTCCCCGTGGGTGTGCAGTATCCGCCGACACAGCCCCCCGCGATCAGAACCATGCCATTGGGCAACAACGTGGCGGTGTGGTTATAGCGCGCCACATTCAGGCTTCCGGTCAGCGTGAAGGTGCCGGTGGCGGGGTCGTAAAGCTCCGCGGTCGAAAGCGGACAGACGTTATCCGCCTGGCAGCCTCCGGCAAGTAACACCAGGCCGTTGTTGAGCAAGGTGGCGGTATGCTGGGTGCGGTCGTTCACCAGCTTGCCGGTGTATGCAACATCGGGTTCAACAGTTAGAGCGGCGGAGCCCATCACGGTCCCAAGCGTGGCGTTGATCGTGGTCGTGCCCGCGCACGTCGCTGATGCCCCGCTGCACGCGGTCGCTGCCAGGCCCATTGAACCGGGCAAATCGTTGACCGTGGCGACGGAAGGATTGGAAGTAGTCCATGTGACGGCCGATGTCAGATTCTGCGTGCTGCCGTCGCTGTAGTTGCCAATGGCGGAATATTGCGTGGAGGCACTGATGGGAATCGTCTGGACGGCCGGGGTGACCGTAATGGACACCAGCGCCGGGCCCACTGTAACCGGCGTTGAGCCGCAAATAGCGCCTGCGCAGGCGGTAATGGTGGCGGAGCTTCCCGCCAGGGCAAAGGCCGCGCCGGCATTGCTCGCGTCACTGCTGACGCTCACCGCGCCCGGATTGGAGGAGGTCCAAATGATCGAAGTGAGCTGTTCGCTGGCGCCGTCGCTAAAAGTCCCCGTGGCGGTGAATTGCACCGAGCCACCAAGAGAAATGATAGGGTTGTTGGGCGCGAGGGCGACGGAAACGAGATTGGGAGGAGTCATCGTGGCCGGGCTGTAGATTTCCGCGCTCCCCAAGAAAACATCGTTGCCGTTAGCGATGTTTTCGCCTCCCGCGATGAATACCTGCCCGTTGTTCAGGAGCGTTGCCGTTTCCGCATAGCGGGCGTTTTGCAGGTTACCGGTCAGAACGAAATTCCCCGAGGCGGGATCGTAGAGCTCGGCGCTGGTAAGAGGCGCGGCGGTGCACCCGCTGCCGCTGCACCCATAGCCGCCCGCGAGCAAGACCATGCCGTTGGAGAGCACTGTCGCGGCGTGGTCATAGCGAGCGACGTTCATCGTGCCCACAGTTGTAAAGGTCTGAGTGTTGGGATCGTAGAGCTCCGCGTTGGCAACGGGCGCGGGCGTGCAGCCGCTGCCATTGCATCCGTAGCCGCCCGCAATCAATACCATGCCGTTATTGAGGAGCGTTGCCGTGTGGTTATAGCGCGCATAGTTCAGGTACGTTTGGCCTCCGCCGGCCGGGTTGGCGGTGTACGAAAAAGCTCCGGTGGCGGGATTGTAGAGCTCGGCCGTGTTCGTCGAGACGCTTGAGTTGTATTGTACGTCGCCGCCCGCAATCAGAACCAAACCATTGTTCAACAGCGTTGCGGTGTGCCCGTAGCGCCCGGTGTTCAAGCCGCCGGGAGTAAACGAGAAGGTTTGAGACGCCGGGTTATACAGCTCCGCGTTGCTCAGCGGATACCCGTAGGGGCTGTCGGAGCCGCCCGCCATCAGGACCTGGCCGTTGGGAAGGAGCGTCGCGGTGTGGTCCCAGCGCGACTGGTTCATGCCGCCATACTCGCCGCCCGGCGTGTAGGAGAAGTTTCCCGTTGCCGGGTCGTAGAGCTCGCCGCTGGATAATCCGCTGTAATTGATGCTGTAGTTCCAGCCGCCGGCAACCAGCACCGTGCCATCACTCAGGAGCGTGGCGGTGTGGCCCGCGCGCGGGCTGTTCAGACTGCCGCCAGGGACGAATGTCCCTGCCGCGGGATCGTAGAGCCAATCAGTGGAAGTAGGATCACCGAACCTGTCCATCTCCCCTCCCGCAATCAGCACACTGCCATTCTCGAGCAGGGTGGCGGTCTGCGCGGCTCGCCCCGGGGTCATGCTGCCGGAGGTGGCTTCAAAGCCTGCAGTGACGATCAACGGGGTTGAGCCAGTAATCCCGCCGAAGGTTGCGGTGATGGTGGTCTGTCCGGCGGCGAGGGAGCTGGCAAGGCCGGCGGAATTAATCGCCGCAACGCCGCTGGCCAAAGAACTCCACGTCGCCGTACTCGTCAGATTTTGCGTCGTGTTGTTGCTGTAATTTCCCGTGGCGGTGAATTGCTGCGTGCTGCCGGCGGGAATTGAGGGATTGGCCGGAGTGATGGAGATCGAGACCAGCGTCGGGGCGGTGACGGTGAACGTGGTTGAACCCGTCATGGCGCTTGGCTGCGAGACCACGATGGGCGGAGCGCTGACGGTCACCGAGCTGGCTTTGACGGCGTCGGCTTTTGCAGCCGGCGGGCTCGCGGCCGCTGCGTAGCTCGCCAGGATCACCGTGCTCCCCTGGGCTACGCCTGTCGCCAGCCCCGCGCCGTTGATGGCCGCCACCCCCGGCGCGGAGGAACTCCACCCCACCGAGGAAGTCAGATTCACCGTGGTTCCGTCGCTGTAGACGCCGGTGGCAATGAATTGCTGCGTGCCCCCTGCGCCGATCGAAGAGTTCCCCGGCGTCACAACAATCGACACCAGTCCGATGGCGCTGCCCGTGGTGGTCAGCGGGGCAAGACTTCCGGGCAAAAGGCCGCTGCCGGGGCTGGCGCTGGGCCGGGTGGGCCGCCGCGCCGAATCCTTGCCGGAGGTGCTTGATTCCAGCACACTTTCGCCGTTCTGCGAATTCGCCCCCGATGTCGTGCTGACGAGGTTCTCGCCCCCGGTTGCAATGTATTGAAAAGTCTCGCCCGTGCCGGCAAGATGGAGGTTTTGCGGCAATGGGTGTGCGCTATCTGAAATGGTAAGAGTCGCGGTTCGCAGCCCGGCGGCAGAAGGCGTGAAGGTCACACGAATCGCACAGGACTTCCCTGCTGCGAGTGTGGCTGGGCTTGCAGGACAATCACCGCCGGCAACGAAGTCCGCCGCAGCGTCGCCACGAATCAAGGTGCGGACGGTAACCGGCGCTGCCGTGCTGTTTTTGAACGTGGCGCTTTGCGGGGCGCCGGCTTGATTCAATGGCTGAGAACCAAATTCGAGCCCGGAGGAAGCAGGCGGCAATTGCGCAAACGCCGGCAGACTGGAGGAAAGGACAACAAGCGAAAGCATCGCGGCGCTCTGAAGCCACCTCATCATGAACCTCGCCCCCGTGGCACGGGCAACGTGCCCGTGAAATGCCATGCCCGGGATGGGTGTGCCACGTGAAGCGGCGCAGGCCCTCTGCCCGCGCTGTGCCGCGGCCGCGTCACGATTCCGCCGGTGAGCCATAGCTGTGTAGCATAAGACATGGGAGTAATTCAGGTTTCGCATTTCCGCCTCCGGGCGATCCAAACTGCGACTTCCCCCGATTTTGTTTTGGAGCAAAACGCTCAACGAGCAGAGTTTCTGCCTTCTGCCTTCTGCCTTCTGCCTTCTGCCTTCTGCCTTCTGCCTTAATCGCGGACAATCCCCCGGGAACCTTGAGTCATTCACTTTTGAGAAGCGCTGCCCCAAAGCAGCGGCCGCGAGTCAAAGTAGGGCCGCAGTTTCTTGATCCGGCCGTCGGAGATTTCCAGACACTCGAAGCCCGAGATTCTGCCCTCGGTGGTTTCAAGCTCGAATTCCACGGCCAGCTTGTTTCCCTCAATAATGCAGTCCACCACGCGGGCGGATTTGGTGACGGAGGCCAAGCCTTCCAGGAACTCGAGCACCGAATCCAAGCCGCTTAACCGCGGAGTGATGGGGCTCTCCATCACAATGTCCGCGGCAAGCGGCAACTCGCTGAAATCCTTCTGAGCCAGCGCCTCAAAAAAGTGCCGGGCCAGGTCCACATTAGGATTCGACATCCATCAATATCCTTTTGCGAAAAACCGCTTTATACCCAAACCAGGGGACTAACCCTTGACTCGCCCCTGCACAGTGTTAGAATTGCGACTGAATTTTCCCTGTATGAAAAAGCGCGCCGAGCCCGCACCCCTGTGCTTCGTGGCGGATCATTAAAGATGGGTGCGCCGGAAGTCCTTTGGTTTCATTTAGGAAAATTTGGTTTTAGCTTTAGCAAAATCTTTGGAAAATCTTAGGACGACCATGGCGGGGTCGGCTAAATCCTTTAAATTCGGACCTTTCCACCTCGATCTCACCCAGAAAGTGCTTTTGCGTGATGGCAATCTAGTCCCCATTGCGCCCAAGGCCGCTCTGATTCTATCCATCCTTGTGGAGAACCATGGAAGGCTGGTGGAACGCGAAGAACTGATGCAAATGGTCTGGCCCGGCGTGTTTGTAGAGGAGGGAAACCTTAGCGTCAATATCTTCGCCCTGCGGAAACTTCTCTCGGACGGGCGCCCCGACCTGAATGTCATTGAAACAGTTCCAAAGCGGGGGTACCGGTTCGTCATGCCCGTGCAGTCCGATCAGGAAGATGTGGGCGAGCCGCCGGTGCAGGCCGGGCAAGACGTGCCCATTGCTGACTCAAAGGGCCTGCCCCAAGCAGTCGAACAGGCCCCTGCGAAGGCTAGAGGTGTATTTTTCTGGAGACTGGCGGCGGTCTTTGCCGCCGGCTGCCTGGGCCTCGCAGCATGGGCTTACCTTGGCCAGACCCCTGCGCCGCGCGTCCTGCACGTGGTGCAACTGACCCACCTGGAGATTGCCAGCGCCGTGTTGACGGATGGTGCGCGGCTTTACATCGGTGAGGAGAATGGCGGAATCTCCAGCATCGCGCAGGCGCCACTCGAGGGCGGTGACGTTGTCCCCATTCCAACACCCTTCCGCAACACCTGGCTTCTGGATATCTCCGCCAGCCGTTCGCAACTGCTGGTGGCGAGTTTTGAGTCACGGGGCGACCCCAAGCTGGCCTGGATTCTGCCGCTCACGGGCGGTTCCCCGCGCCGCCTGGGCGACCTGCAAGTGGAGTCGGCGAAATGGTCACCGGATGGAAGCAAAATCGCCTTTCTGGGATACGACCACGTTCTCTACCTGGCGGATTCCGACGGCACAAATGTCCGAAAGCTTACCGACCCGGGCGGAGGTGTGGACAGTTGGTCGCCGGATGGGAAATCGATCCGCTTCACACGCACCAATCAGGCCAAGGGCGGCATGTCGATCTGGGAGATTCAGGCGGATGGAGCGAACCTTCGACCCTTTCTGCCGGAAAGACAGAACCCGGGGGCGCGCTGGGGCGAAGGCCAGAACATGGGCTTGTGGACCCCGGATGGCGCGTACTACTTGTTTCGCGAGAGTTTTCTTTCGCACGACGGGATTTGGGCGCAGCCGGAGAAAAAGAACTACTGGCCGTTCCGCCGCCAGGAGCCCACGCAAGTTTACGCTGCTCCCTTCGCCATCGCAGGATTCACGATGGAGGCAAGCGGCCGGCGGATTTACCTGGTCAGCGGGGGCGAGACCGAGGAGTGGGTGCGCTACGACGCGGGTCTGAAGCAATTCGTGCCGCTCCAGCCCGCGCTGCCGGGCGGGCCGGTTTGGTCCCCGGACCGCAAGTGGGTCGCCTACATCGACCGGGACCACTGCCTGTGGAAGGCGCGGGCCGATGGCACAGATCGCGTGCAACTGACCTTCCCGCCTTTGCAGATTTTCAACCTCGGCTGGTCGCCCGATGGGAATCGAATTCTGATGCACGGGCTTGATCCCGGCCAACCAGGCAAAATGAAGATTGTTTCCGCCGAAGGGGGCAGCGTCGAAACGCTTTTCGCGGATGAGCTCACGGGCGAGAATTGCGCCTTTTGGTCAGCGGATGGCAACAGCCTGTTGTTTGACCGGACGTGGCTGGACAAGAGCGGTAACGCCACGCGGTCTGCCATTATGACCTGGGATATGAAGGCGAAACATCTGGAACAATTGCCGGGCAGCGAAGACATGATGTGCCCCGCATGGTCGCCCAACCGGCAGTTTATCGCTGCACACTCGGATGACTACCGCGAGTTGCGCTTGTTTGATCCCAGGACCCAAAGTTGGAAGGTCATCGCACGCGCGGGATACTTCAACGGTCCGTCGTGGACGAGCGACAGCAAGTGGATGTATTACCAGGATTCCGCCAGCGGTGAGGACCAGCCCCTTTATCGCGTTTCCGTTCCGGAGGGCAAAGTGGAACTGGTGGCCAGCCGGAAGCAACTTCTACGCAGCGACGTGAGCCGCTATCGGTTTCATGGTCTCGATCCCCAGGATAATCCCCTCGCCACCGTCATTCACCGGAATGCCGACGTTTATGCGCTTGACCTAAGTGTGAAGTGAATTGGCAAAGCTCGAATGCTTGTCTGATGCAACTTTATCGCCGATTCGCAGAGTTTCACTCTGTGCCACCCGGCCTTCGTCTGAGTGAATCACGGGCCAAGCAGGAATCAGGCTGCTCCGCCACCATGCCCCTGCGCTGAGGAGGCGACTACCGGTATGCCGCAAAAAAATCCATCTGCTGTCCGCGCTCGGCGGCCAGGCGATCGAGCGATTGTTCCGCCGTCAGGCCGTCGTGAACGATTCCGCACACTGCGGCGGCAACCGCGCGGGGGTCGTCCCTGTGCGCGTAGGTCACATTCCGCCCCACCATGACCCCACGAACGTTGGCAGCAGCCCGCATGCCGGCGGCAAAATCATTCAGCGTTGATAGGGGGCTCTCACGCGGCGGCCCGCCCAGCATCAGGATCGGGAGGGTAGTTGCCCTCGCCACGCGCTCGTAACCTTCGACGTAGGGAATCTTCAGGAACGTGAGCGCCGACGATTCCCCCATGGCCGCTGCCGCTCCCACGTCGCGCACCAGGGTCTCAATGGACTTCACGGTTTCGTAGGTGCCGTCCGGCTTGCGGCGCACGCTCATGGGCTCAAGAAACGAGTACAGGTCTTCGCGGTAAAGCTCCGTCATCGCCTGAGCGCAGTCGCTGACCGACTTGATGGATCGCTCGTCTTCGGGATCGAGCCGGTACATCAGCTTTCCGCCGTCAAAGTTCAGGCGTTTGAGCTGCCGCGCGCTGAAGCACGTGAACCGGTCGTCGATTTCGCCCGTCACACCCGCATGCCCGCCCCGATTCATGCACCCGATTAGCAATTTGTTATCGATCAGCGGTGGCCCGCCGGCCTGGCGCACCAGCGCGTTGACGATCAGAACGTCCTCCATGAAGTCGGTTGTGCTCATGATGCCATCGCAGCCCGGCGTGGTGAGCACGCGCAGCGCTCGGGCCAGATAGCTGTGACGGTCGCCCATGCCCAGGGGATCGCCCGGCAGGTTCGTCACCCTGCGCCCGGGGTGGTCCGTGGCCACCACCACCAGTTTTCCGTCCAGGGTCAGGCGAGGACGCCGCCGCCGGGCCGTCGCCTCCCTCACGATTGCCTCGGGATCGTTCA
>JASHTY010000191.1 GCA_030040315.1 Terriglobia bacterium
TACATCGGCGCTCACGATGACATGCACGCTCGCGCTGTCACACACCCGCGCACGCCGAGAATCCGCCATCCACGGGCAGCACGATTCCCGTGACAAAGGCCGAGGCGGGTGACAGCAGCCACAGGATCGCTCCCAGCAGGTCCTCCGGCTGGCCGAAGCGGCCCATGGGCGTGTGGCTGATGATGGCTTTGCCGCGCGCCGTCAGATCGCCGCTTTTCTCGTCGGTAAGCAGGAACTTGTTCTGGCGAGTCAGGAAGAAGCCGGGCGCAATGGCGTTCACGCGGATGCGCGGCGAGTACTCCTGCGCGACGTGAACGGCCAGCCACTGAGTGAAGTTGCTGATCGCCGCCTTGGCAGCGGAATAGGCCGCAACGCGCGTGAGCGGCCGCATGGCGCTCATGGAGGAGAAGTTCAGGATCACGCCTTCGCTCTTCTCAGCCAGCATCTTCCCGAAGACCTGCGTGGGGAGAATGGTCCCCATCAGATTCAGATCGAAGACGTAGCGCAGGGCGTCGGCGGGCAAGTCGAAGAAGCGCGTCTCGCCTCCCGTGGTGGCTTGGGGCTTGTTGCCCCCCGCGGCATTCAGCAGGCAATCGATGCCGCCGAACCGGGCGCGCACTGCATCCGCGGCCTTGGCCAGGCTCTCCTTTTCCAGCACATCAGCGCTGAACGCGGCCGCCTGGCCGGCTCGAGGGCATATGGATTCAATCAGGCTCTGCGCAGCATCAATGCGCCGGACGAGCAGGGCAAGGTTCGCGCCGCAGCCCACCAGGGCGCGAGCAATGTCGGCGCCCAGAACGCCGGTTGCGCCAGTCATTACCATCGTCTTGCCGCTGAAGTCGTAGAGGCGCTGCAGTTCCGCCAGATCCATCGCAGTCTCCCGGGAAGTGTCAAGGGCCCAAGGCGCTATCGAAGAGATTGAGGGCGTTTTGACAATCAAGGCTAACACCTGAGTGAGCGAGTGTGCAAGCGGCGGGGAAGGAGGATGGTGGTGCAGTGCGCTTCCGCGGTCGGAGACCGCCACTACAGTTGCGAGTCAGAATCGGGTGTCAGTGGAGACCTGGACTGCATTGCCGCGCAGCGTTCCCAGCGATTGGGCGCTGTCGTAGTACGTGTACCCCAGGCGCAGCGAGAAGCGGCGGCTCACCTTGAACGTAAGCGCCGGGCTAAAGAGCAGAGCAGCCTTGATGGGAGTGCTGTGATCGATCTGCTGGATGCCCGTGCCGGAGGAGAAGTCGAGTCCCACGGGTCCGTGCAGCTTCGCCACCAGGTGCGTGGTGAAGTAGTGGCGCTGGTAGAAGCCGGGGTTGAAGAATCCCAGATAGGGTATGGTGCTTTGGTTGGTGAAGCCGTAGAGGAGACCGTCATACCCGACATCCAGCTTGAATGCGGGCTGCTGGAAGAGCTTGCGGGTGAGACTGAGTGAAGCGCCGCCGCCGCGATCGTGATCCACCTGATTGAACGTCGAAACGCCGCCCAGGACAGTGTGCGGATAGGAGATGGATTCGGCATTGTCGGCGTAGGGCTCAAATCGCGCATCGGTCTTCGAGTCGAGGCGATAGTTGAAGCCGACGGACAGCCGCTCATCGACCACGCCCAGTCGATCCGCGGTGGGCGTGTAGGTGATGGCGGCGCGCGCGCCGGTGACATCAAGAGTGAACCTCTTTGATTGGGTGTAGCTGATGCTTGCGAATCCCAGCGGGCGGATTCCCGCGCTGGTGATCTGTTGAGTCTGCGAGGGCACCGTCACCAGGCCGCCCGGTCCGAAGCGCACCATCCCCACGCCGGCGCGCACGGTAATCTGCGGAGTGGCGTAGAAAGTCTGGCGGTACAGGATCTGCGACGGCCCCGCCGCGCCGCCGATTCCGCCGTTGGGAACCTGCGAAGGCAGGTAGTTCAGGGAGAGATACGCGTCGGAACGCGGCAGCGTGTAAAAGCCCCAGGTGGTTTCGTACCCGAAGGACGTCAGGTCTTCGGCGGCCGTGGGGCTGCCCGTGCCGATTTCGCGCGAGTAGGAAGCCGCCGTGTGCAGGCTGGGTTCCGCGTCAAGCCGGAGCGAGTCCTCAAGCTCACGAACGTCGCCGTTGTGCGGTTCGATCGCCTGCGCGCGCGCGGCCAGAGCATTCGCCTGCTTGGTGCGATGCATTGCGCGTTCGATATCGGCGAGCAGAAGCAGGGCGGAAACGTCGCGGGGATTGTCCGCCACGATCTTTGCGGCCAGGTTGTGCGCGTAAGCCAGGTCGCCGCGATAGTAGGCCACGCGCGCATTGCCCTCCAGCGCTTCTATGTCCGTGGGGTTCTTCTTGATCACCTGGTTGTAGCGGCGCAGGGCTGATTCCTGCCGCCCTTCTTCCAGGTCGAGATCGGCCAGCTCGATTTGCGCATCGCGATTGCCGGGGTGCGCCGCGAGCAGCGTGGTCAGGGTCTTGCGCGCTTCGGAGTAGTGCTGAAGGTTCATCTGCACGCGGGCCAAGGCCACGCCGTAGTCGGGATTGGCGGGGTAGTGCGATGCCAGATCGAGGAAGATCGCCAATGCGGCCGGCATATGACCCGACCACATCTCGACGCGCCCCATGCCTTCCAGGGCGTCGGTGTCGTCAGCGCGGAGCTTGAGCAGCTCCTGATAGGTTTGCAGAGCAGCGTCGTACTGGCCGTCGAAGGCGAGAGCTCGCGCCAGGCCGACCTTGGCGTCGTGGTCGGCCGGAGTGATCTTCAAGAGCGCGCGATAGGACGCAATCGCCTCCGTGTAGTCCCCACGCTGAGCCTGCAACGTGGCCATTCCCGCGAGGGCTTCCACGTCCTGGGGATTCCTGGCGACGCGCTCGCGATAGGCCCTCTCCTGCGCGGAGGGTTCGGGCTTCTGCGCACACAGCACGCCGGGCGCAAAGATCACCGCGGCAGTCGCCGCCACCAGGGCACAGATTACCGATAGGCGCGACTTCGGTAATAGGGCAGCATTTCGATGCTGAATCAGCATTGTGACCAGGCAGCCGGCCAAGGTCCGAGCATTCGTGATCAAGCCGTGGCTCCCACATGAGCGACTTTCTCCCAGCGGCGACTGCCTTTCATGAATTTCAACACACCTTGGAACCGGAAGTATAGAACCAATTGACGATAGCCGACATTTTCCAAAATCGCGAACATGAGGAGAATCATAAGGTCTTTGAAGTGTGGATATCGGCGATAGGTCAGTTCCTCCAGAAGGACTGCGCCGACGGAGAGAAAGCCGCCATAGATGAATCCAAGGAGGATGAAGACGAGCATCAATCCGCGGGGAACGATGCCGAGGAAGATGGCCAGCGGCACAAGCAGGTAACCGAGAAACTCGACTGCAGCGCCCAACCCCTCGACGTAAGTGTGAAAGGGAGTGCTGAGCCAACCGACGATTCCATACTTTCGGCCAAACAGGATTTCCGAGTGTTTCCAAAGAGTCTGGCAAAGACCCAGTTGCCAGCGCCGGCGCTGATGGGCCAGCATGCGGATCGTCGACGGACACTCGGTCCAGCAAACTGGGTCGGAAGTAAACGACATGCGGATTTGGCGATGATTGTCCGCCGCCCACTGATGGAGCTGCACGATCAGATCCATGTCTTCGGTGACCGTGTCTTGGGAAAAGCCTCCGGCTTCGATTACCGTGGCGCGATGAAACACCGCGAACGCGCCGGAAACGATCAGCGTTCCGCCCAGTAGATGCCAGCCGGTGCGCCCGAACAGAAAGCTACGGAGGTATTCGACCACCTGGAATCGCTCCAGCCAGGTGCGCGGCAAACCCACGCGGAGCACGCGCCCGCCTTCGGTCTCGCAGCCGTTCAGGATGCGCAGAATGCCGCCGCTTACCACCGTTTCCTCGTCCGAATTTACGATCGGCTCCATCAGGCGCAGCAGAGCATCATGTTCGAGCAGGCAGTCGGCGTCCAGGTTGCAGAAGTAGGGCGAGCGGCAAAGGTTGATACCCACGTTCAGGGCATCGGGCTTGCCGCCGCGAACCTTGCTGACGACCACCAGGTTGGGAACCCTGGGATTCCGGTAGAAGGTGCGAACGGGCGCGGTGGGGATGCCGGCTTGATAAGCTCCCTCCAGGGGCGCGAGCTCAAAGGCTTTCACCAGCCTGTCGACCGTGTCGTCCGTTGAGCCGTCATCGACCACCATCACCTGGAATTCCGGATAATCGCTCCGCAACGCAGAGCGCACGGAGTTGACGATGACGTCCTGCTCGTTCCACGCCGGAATGATGATGGTGACCGGTGGAGTAAGCAGCGAGACGCGCAGGGCATCCAGCCCGTGATAAGCCATCTTGCGGATGTGAACCCAGGTGGCGCGCAGCGAAAGCAGCATCAGGATGGTGTAGATTCCGTTCCCGAGGAAGAAGTAGGAAAGAACGATCAGGTTGAATCCCGTGATCCAATGAACGAGGAGCAAACGAAGGTGCGGCATGAAATCCCTTAGGCCGATGGGTATCGAGGCCCGTCATTTTCGAGCTGACGGCGGGTTGCTCCTTTCGTCTTTCGTCTATGAGTTCGGGAAGGTGTGACATCAGGGATGACGCGGTGGATAAACTCGGTGTGAATTGGGGCACCTGATTTGGTGCGCACCGCCGGGAGCCCTTGCGCCTCAGTGCCGTTGGATGCGTCAACGCGAGTGCCGTCGCTCGCTGTCTCATAGGCATCAGCAAGAGCCTTTGCCAATCCCGCTCGCTCCATGACCTCGAGGATTTGCTCGCGCACGGCGCCGTCCGGGGAGTGCATGAATTGCTCGAAGACCTGACGTACTCCTTCCATGCCGAAGGAGAGCAGGGTATGAATTGCCGCCTCGCGCACGCGCCAGTGAGGGTCGGCCGCGCATTGGCGGATTCCGGAATGCAGCGGCGCCGCAGCAGGGCCGAGGCGAGCGAGAGCGCGGACAGCGCGCATTCGCACGAACCATTGGCTGTCCTCGAGCAATCGGCAGAGCAGGGAAGGAGTGCGGGGATCGCGCAGGAAGATGATCACCTCCGCGGTGCGAGCGCGAACGTCTGAGTTGGTGTCCTCCGGAAGCTTGGTAAGGAGCAGTTCCACGAGCGCGGGGGAAATCGACTGCGGCGTGAGGGCGAAGTCCATTTCCTGGGCTGCGTGGCGATATACCATCGTGCGCAGGATTTCGGCCGCGTAGAAGCGAACGGTTCTATTTGGATGGAGGAGGGAACGCCTGAGTGCAGGCGCATTTGAGAGATCAAAGCTCGCCATGGCCGCCTGCAAACCCTGCAAGGGCGGAGACGCCGCCGTCCCCTGAACTACGGCCTGGAGCCTTTCACCCAGCACCGGAAACGATTCCGGAGCGCCCAGCGCCGCGAGCGCTCGCAACGCCACCAACTGTATATCCGCATGTCGATCGTCGAGGACGCTGATCAGGAGCGGCCAACTCGGGCAGTGGCGAAGCGTTCCAAGATTGCGGATGCTCTTGGCGCGCAGCAGATGACGCAGGGCGGCGGGGTCGGGACCGGAATCGATTCCTGAAGCGCGCGTGCCTGCAGCGAGCCCGTTGGCGACGCGGTTCTGCCAGAGATCGATCAGGCCCAACTCCTCGCAAAGACTTTGAAGTGCGCCAAGACAACGCGCCGGGAGCTTGCGCTTGGAAAAGACCGGGTCGAGCAGGAGCTCCAAATCGGCTGCAGGCAATTCGCGCAGCTCATTGATTTCCGCTGCAACACGATTGCCAGAAAGGGCACGCGCAATGTAGGGGCGAAACGTGCTCCGCAGCGCGTGAACGTAACGCAGGAAACGGATCTGGGCCCAGCGCCGGAAAACCGCCACCACGATCAGCAGAAAGGTTCCGGCTACGACGGACACCAGTAGGGCGAAAGCCCACCGCGTCATGGGATCACTGATATTCATCATGGCGTTGCCGAAACGGGAATCGGAGACCCGACAGGTCCGTACGGCGTGCGCCGAGCAGGTGCGGCAAATTACGCGGGATTGCGGCACACTTAACGCGCAGGATTGTCGTGGTGCCGTTCGAGGACAGTTTATACGCAGATACGGTTACAATTCAACTACTATTTGCGAAGTGAGAATCAGGAAGTGGTTAGTTGGCCGCGCCCAGGCCGGACTTCTCCCAGCCCGCCAGTCCCTGCTGATAGACCTTGACCTGGTCGAAGGGGTAACCGTGCTCAAGGACGGCGCGCGCTTCAGCGCGGGCGGAAGCGCAGATGTCACCGGATGTGCCGGCTTCATAGAAGATGAGGGTGCGATCCTTGGGCAAAGTGCTCCAGCGCTGGGCAATATCATCTAGAGGAACGTTAATGGCGCCGGGAATCTTGCCCGCGGCGAATTGCTTTGCTGGCCGCACATCGACAAACAGCGGCTTGGGGGTCGCTGCAAGGATCCCACGCAATTGGCTCGTGTCGATTAGCGTGGGCTGCTTCATCTCGGCTTCACGTTCGCTGCAAACCTGCGTACCGCCCTGGAAGCTTGCAAATGGGTTTGTGGAGGGTGATCCGAACCCGCCGAACGAGGATGCGCCTGCATCTGATGACGGGGTTGACCTGGAAGATGCCTGGGGAGGCGCTGGAGGCGCCGTGGAATTCTTCGCGAGCTTCTGTGGCGGCGCGGATGATGACGGTGCGACTGAGGCAGAAGAAGCAGGTGCTCCGGGCCGTTCCGCCATCAGTTCCTTATCGATGTATCGGGACAGGTCATCGACGGTCGGGACATCGGGAACAACCTCGCGATCCACATAGAACGTGGGGGTGCCGATGACTCCGAGTGCAACGCCGTCCTCGTGGTCGCGTCTTACCCGTGCGGCCTCGGTTCCGTTGGACATGCATTGATCAAACTTGCCCATGTCCAACCCGATTGCCTCGACGTCGCGCCTCAGGGCCTGGTCCGTCGTGGTTTCGGCTTGCCGGGAGTAGATCTTGTCTAAAGCTTCCCAGAACTTGTCCTGCTCACCGGCGCATTCTGAGGCTTCCGCCATGCGCTCGGAGAAAGGATGAATGTGAGTAAGTGGAAACTGGCGGAACACAAAGCGGATTTGGTTGCCATATTTGGCGCGAATGGCGTGCACTACCTCCTGCTCACTCCCACAGATGGGGCATTCCAGGTCGCCAAATTCCACGACGGTGACCGGGGCATGGGGATTGTTGGTCGCGTGGCTGTCGGGCCGAACCAGCTTTTGCGCCGAACTGTCTGTGGGCGCGGGCGGAGGAGGTGGAGCTGCTTCGCCATGCGTGGCAAGCTCGTAGAATGCCGGAACCCCGATCAGCATTGCCAGCACGCCGACGGCGAAATAGCTGCGCAATTGGGCAATTTGCGCGGGCGGGTCGGCATCGGCTGCCGGGCGAGCCACGTTGTAGAGAGCAAGCGCAAAGAGCAGGGTCATGACCACGCCGGAAGTCACGCACCACGTGCAGAAGGCGTGAATCACAAACCCCTGAAGGAATTCGAGGTAGACCGAAAACAGAAAACCAAACGCCGTGGCTCCTGCGAGGGCATAGCGAAACTCAATGGCCAGCGCCGCGGGGACAAGCGATTCCGCGACGATCAGCAGCACGATCAGCACGTATCCCGCCACGCCCAGCAGGGGCATCGGCAATCCGCCCAGATGGGCGTATGCGCTGTTGCGCACCGCGTCGCAGCCCCCTCCAAAGCACATGATGGGCTTGGTGAGGGTATACGTCCAAAACAGGTACAGGGAATCGAAAAGTCCCAGTAGCGCGAGAGCCAGCGATAAGGATTTCCGCATAGTGTTCTATCTAGTTTATCAGAAGTGTGCGGGCAGGCGCGGGTTGCATGGCGTTGGGCCGGAATCTGGCTCGGTGCGTTCGCAGTGTTCCGGGCTCATGATACGCGCCTCTTCGCTTCCGCCAGGGAATCGGCAAGTCCGTAGGGTTTCAGCTCGGGCAGAAGCTGGTCCGTGGTTTTGAATAGAATGCCTTGCATCCCGACTCTTTGCGCTCCGGCGATGTTTACCTCTCGATCGTCGATGAACAGCGCCTCCGGGGCCGGTACCCGCAGCGCATCAAGGCAGGCGTGATAAATCGCCGCATCAGGTTTGCCGATTCTCAGGTCGCTTGAAAAGCAAAGGTGATCAAATTGCTTCAACCCATCGAACGTGCGAAGCAGGTGGCCGCCCACACTTCGCGACATATTGGAGAGAATACCAAGTTTGAACCCCCGGTCGTCGAGCACTCGCACCCATTCCACCAGCGCCAAATCTAGGCGAGACCACATGGCCCCATCCAGATCTTCGAGCTTTTGGACTTCTTCCGTTGAGCCGGCCTTGCCCGCATCGCGAGCGATCTCACCCCAGTAACCGGCCGCGCTCAGCTCATCAAGGTCGAAGGGATCGCGTTTGCGCCAGTACAGCTCCTGGAAAGCTCCGAACTCAAGTCCCAGCGCCCGGCGCAGCGGCTCAAAATCCGCATGAGTTGGTGGAGGGCTGAGTACGCCGCCCCAATCAAATATCACTGTCGTTATGGGCATGGATTTGTCTTTGCCTGTTGAGTGTTCAAGGTTCGAAAAGGGACTCTACGTATTCACGCGGGTTGAAGGGCAACAGGTCGTCAATCTTTTCGCCGACTCCAATGAACTGGATGGGCAAGCCGAGCTCGCGCGCGATGGCAATCACTACACCACCCTTGGCCGTGCCATCGAGCTTGGTAAGAATGATTCCGGTCGCACCGCCGTGGTCAACAAACTTGCGCGCCTGCTGGAGCCCGTTCTGGCCCGTGGTGGCGTCGATCACCAGAAGGACTTCATGCGGGGCGTCGGGGATTTCGCGCGCGGCGATTCGGCACATTTTCCCCAGTTCGGCCATCAGATTGGCCTTGGTGTGCAGGCGGCCGGCCGTATCCACAATTACCGTGTCGGAATGGCGGGTCTTGGCGGCCGCAAGCGCATCGAAGAGAACCGCCGCGGGGTCGGCTCCGGATTTCTGCTTGATCATTTCGATGCCCAGCCGTCCGGCCCAGATTTCCAACTGCTCATTGGCGGCGGCGCGAAAGGTGTCTGCCGCGCAGAGCAGGGGATGGCGGTTTTGCTCGAGGAAATAGCGGGCCAGCTTGGCGATGCTGGTGGTCTTGCCCACGCCGTTCACGCCCACTACGAAAATGACATAGGGCATTCCGGACGGCGGCTGTTTGGGCTTGGGCGCGGCAGCGCCCGGCGCAGGACTCTCCAGAATTGCCAGGATTCCCTGTTCTACGGCAGGCCGCAATTGTGACGTCTCACGCAACTTGCCTTGCTTGATTTGCTGCTTCAGCCCATTAAGAATCTCCTGGGTTGTCCGCACGCCCAGGTCGGCGGTAATAAGCGTCGCTTCCAGGTTGTCGAGCACGGATTCGTCCAGCGCTGCCTGGCCCTCGACAATCTGCTCGATCTTCTCCACAAGCTGGGCCTTGGTGGACGCCACAGCCTGCTTCAGCCGATCCAGGAAGCCGGGCTTCTTCTCTTTGTTATCGGAGCCGAGCAGAGAAATCATACAAGGGTATTCTAACAGGAGTAAGGAGAAAGAATTCAGGAGACAGTAGAGCGCACAGGATGTCAGTCGCGGGCGCTACGATCCAAAGTTTCGGATTGCTACGACGGTGAGGAACATTACGAGCGAGTCGGAAGAAGCCTTCTGAGTCCGGACTCCTGAATTCTCTCTCAAGGATGCGGCGAAGCCACGGGATCCGGCGGCGCGGCAGCCACGGCCCTTCGCCGCACTTCATATTTGGCAAGACTGCCTTTGGCCAGGGCTGCATCCAGAGCGTCAACAACCAGGGGATCGTACTTCGTTCCCGCGTGTTTGCGCAGCACGCCCAGCGCTGTGGGAAAATCCCGGCCTGCCTGGTAGGGGCGGTCGGTCGTGATGGCATCAAAAGTGTCGGCCACTGAAATGACGCGGACCATCAGCGGCAACTCATCACCCTCAATTCCGTCAGGATATCCCTTCCCGTTGAGCGCT
>JASHTY010000192.1 GCA_030040315.1 Terriglobia bacterium
CGTTTAACTTGGGCGGCGCGGCGCTCGGAGGCCTTGCTCCAGATATCGCATACGGCGATGGTCTCTACCTGCATTTGCTTGGACGCCCCATAAACCATCTGCACATGGCCGCTGCTTCGCTGTCCGCAGCCAAGTTGCGCGATCCGAATGCGATCGTTGGCGCCGGCCACCCGCGCATAGGAGCGCGCCTCATTCCCGCACTGGACGCCGCAAGCAGAGATCCTCCGGCTCGCTTCACAAAATCCCTGCGGGTGATGTCCTTTGCCCCGTCTTTTCCCTTTTCCATAACCCTCTCCTCTCGAATCTACTCCTGAGCCTCTCCTGCTCATAGGACCAAAACTTTCTAAAATTCCATTGGAAGCATACTTCAACTCTATCCAGGCCTACCAGTCAATGTCCCCCTCGCTACCAGAAGAGCCATTGCAGGAAGGCGAAGAAGACTGCCACACCGGCGGCCCAGAAAATAGGCCGGTGGTAGAGTGGCAAATCCCTTTCCTTCGGAATGCTGGTGTATCCATATACCAAGCCGGTGAGTTGATCGGGGGGCTGAGGCGTCGTGAACAAGCTCACGATAACCGTTACGCCAATGCAGATCAGCCACGACCAGAGCGCGCGATAGAGATTTTCGGCCATCGCCTTGGCGTCGGGCGATAGAGCGATAATGGCAAGGTACGCTGGCCGCGCTTTCACCAGGGCGAACATGGCGATTGAAGAAACCGTGCCGGCCAGCAGGCCCCAGAATCCTCCTTTGGGGGTGGTGCGCTTCCAAAGCATACCCAGAATCACCGTGCCAAACAGCGGTGCAATGAAGAAGCTTACCAGCGCCTGCATGTAATCCATGATGCTCTTGAACTGCGTGACGAAATACGCCGTACCGATGCTGAGAATGACTCCCAAAATGGTGCACCACCTACCCACTTGCACATAGTGCTGGTCCGATTCGGACTTGCGAATGTAGGGCTGGTAAATGTCATAAGTCCATACGGTGGCGAAGGCGCTCACGTTGCCCGCCATGCCCGACATGAACCCCGCAATCAGAGCAGTGATGCCAAGCCCCAGCAGCCCCGGCCCGCAATATCGTGCAAGCATTAGCGGAAGAACTTCGTTGTAACTGTGCAGGCCAGCATGCATGGCGCTCTCCGGGACAAGCCGGAAGGGCAGGACGGCCAATCCCAGCAGGCCCGGAAAAATGACGATCGCCGGAACGATCATCTTGAAGTACGACGCGATAATGGGCGCCAACTGCGCGGACCTCAAGTCTTTTGCCGCCATGGCGCGCTGGACAACCAGAAAGTCTGTTGTCCAATAGCCGCAGGCAATCACACCTCCCAGGCCAAAGACAATTCCTGTCCAGTGCACGCCCATGGGGTTGGTGGAAAACGAGCCCAGCGTGCTCCAGAGATGAACATAATCCGTGCTGTGAACCCTCTGCTGAATCGTTTCCGCCATGCGGGCCCAACCGCCCACTTCGACATATCCCAAAATCGGCACCACGAGCACGCCAAGCCAAATCAGGAAAAATTGCAAGACCTCATTGAAGATTGCGGAAAACAGACCGCCCAGGGCAACGTAAACCGCCACGGTGAGGGACGATACCCAAATGCTGAAGTGAATATTCCATCCCAGAACTACTTTCATCACCAGGGCCATCGCATACATATTGATGCCGGACATAAGGATCGTCATGAAGGCAAACGAAATGCCGCTGAGCGCACGAGTGGCCTCGCCGTAGCGAAGTTGCAGGTATCCGGGCACGGAATGCGTTTTGGAAATGTAGTAGAACGGCATCATCACCAAACTGAGGATCACCATGGCGGGGAAGGCCGCAATCCAGTAAAAGTGGGCTGCCAGAATGCCGTACTGATACGTGGCCGCCGCCCAACCCATCAATTCCAGCGCCCCCAGATTGGCTGAGAGAAAGCTGAGCGCGGCGACCCAGGCGGTCATTTCACGCCCTGCCAGAAAAAAATCATTCGAGGTATTGGCGTAGCGCTTCAGGTAAAAACCAATCGCCAGCACCGTGGCGAAATAAATTGTGATGATGAGGAAGTCAGAGGGGGCGAGCGAAATCAGCCTGCCGGCGCTTTCCAGCCACACGGCTGGGGCGATCGGATTGATGACGGGCATTCGTCTTTCCTTGTCAGAAAACGGCGGAGATCAATCCGCCCACACCATTTCCTAGCATTTGCGGGTACAACAAATGCTGCCGAAAGCCAGCGCATCCAGCTTGAACTTGTCGGGCTTGCCGCACATGGCCGGATAGGGGTCACCGCCGGGCCCCAATGGGTCAAGGTCACGAACTCGCCGGCCCGATTATATCCGAGCGGATATGAAGCGTGAATAATCGTGCGGAGATCCAGCGATCCTTCCCCACGCCAAAACTCAGGCTTCGCTTGCGACGGCGTGATCCCCCACTTCAGGCACTCCCACGTGAACGTCTGGACCAAAGTAACGCAGGGTCACCAGCGGATCAGTCTGCGAGTGGTTCTCAAAGGCCACGCCTTGGACCGCGGCTTCGTAGGATACAAAGATCTCGTCCTGGGTCATTTGGCCGAAGCGGATTGAGGAAGGGCAGTCCACGTTCATGCCTCCGATCGTTCCATGCCCCTGCGTCACAATCAGGCCATAAGCTCCCGCATCGCGGATGGTGCAGTGCGCATCCGGCAATACGGTAAGTTCTCTCGCGCTGAAGCGCGGTTTGCCGTCGATGCTGCCGTAGACCACCCATTTATCGACGTATCCTTCGCTCGCCGAGTCGTTGACAGCGATGGGCTCCAGATAGTGGTGACGCTTGAATTCGCCATCGGTGTTTGCGGGCCAGTCAATGAGATTGACCAAAAAGTCCAAGTCGTGTTGTTTTTCGGCGGGAACATCCTGAACCAGCAACTCCCTCTCCACTCTTCGGCCGTCCACCAGCGATTGGAACATAGCGAGGACGTCGCTGCCCCACTGGGGCTCATAGGTTAACAGCGAACCCGGCGCGTGCAGAGTTCGGGGAGGAACCAGCCATCCTGTTCCCGGCTTTAGTCGATACGCCTGGGAAAAATCGAGAATGCCATTCTCGCCGGTCTCCCATCGCTCCAGGCAATCCCGCACGTCTTCCCTGCTTGTGCCGGACACCAATCCAAAATAGGTGTGAGGGAAGTTTCCGGAAGTGGCATTCAGTTGAGGAGGAAAGTAGTAGCCTTCCGGCTTGCCTTCCCTGCCAACCAGCCGGGCCTGCTCGTCGCTCTGGTGAAGGTGGTGCGGTATGGGGCCGAGGTTATCGAAGAACTTGCTGTAAACCGGCCAACGATGGTAAGCATCCCACAGCGTGCCTCCAATCAGGCGCGGGCCCTCCGCCTCCACGGCTTCCCGCAGCGTAAAGCGCTGGCCATTCCACACCACGAAGCTCAGGCCCTCATCGGGAGTGCGATTCTCATTCATTGCCAGCGTGGTGGAAGCGAACCAGCGCTCGTCAATTCCGCCACGATGCGTGCCATAGGAATAAAGATCCCGCGAATCCAGCTTAAGCCTGCGCCCCGGGACAAGATATGATCTCGGAACCCAGTTGGGCGCAAGCCTCAGGATTCCTTCCCCCGCTTCCAACGCTTGCCGGGTTAATCCGCTTACGGAGGTTGCTACACCCATGGCTTTCTCCTTCTTGAAATTTGGCCGGCTGGGATGCGGGGCCTTCAGAAACACTGAGGACAAACCGGTTTGTCAATTTCATCCAAGTTTCGTTTTCACGTACTCTGTGGCCTCCGCGATAGCCGAATATCATAAGCGAGAGGGACGGCTTAAAGGCCGTCCCTCCCGAGCGAGGTCAGAAAACGAACTTCAGCCCCAATTGAATAATGCGGGGAGGGCTGTTCAGACTGGTAATGCTGCTGAAATTCGTCAGGTTGGTGAAGGTAAGCTGGCCCGGGGTGCTGAAATTAGCGTGATTGAAGGTATTGAAGGCCTCCAACCGGAATTGAAAGTACATACTCTCTTTGACCGGGATGTTTTTGAAGAGGGACGAATCGAGATCCCAGAAGTGAGGCCCGTAAACCTGGTTAGGCATCCCGCCGAGCGGAGTGAGATCGGTTTGCCCGATGGTGGTGGCGGCGGGCGGCTGGGCAAAGGCGTTAGGGTTGAGCCATTGCGAAACGTTGTGGGGTCCGGAATAGAGATTCTGTCCAGGAACCAGAAACGCTTCGCAGCCGAAGTCCGAGGTTGAGCTGGGGCAGCCCACGTTGAAGGGCTGGCCGCTCTGATAGCTAAAGATGTAGTTGAACTGCCACCCTCCCACCAGATCATTTACCACGCCCTTGCTTTGACTCAGAAATGTCCTGCCGCTTCCGAAAGGCAGCGCGTACTGGCCGTAGATGTGAAAAACGTTGTTCACGAACGTGTTGCAGAGGGCGTAATCCTTGCCGATTCCCCAGCCCGGCAGCCACTCCGCCCGATTGTACGAGTCGAGTGAATTGTCCAGGTCCGACAGACACTTGGCGTAAGTGTAATTCGCGGACAAATTCACGCCACTCTTGAATCGATGGTTGAAGGTCATTTGCAGGGAGTAATAGTTGCTGTTGGCGTTGGTGCTCAAATACTCGTTGCCTTGGGACAAGTTGGGGAAAGGCCGGTAGTTGGTGGTGTTCACGCTGGTGGGCAGCATTTCCGTCGGGTCATTCATGTTGCCCTCGAAATCCAGGTGCCGCCCCAGCGTTCCCACGTAGGCGAGTTGCAGGGCATCGCGGCTTGTAAATTGGTATTCGGTCGTGAGATTGAGCTGCTGCGTATAAGGAGTCTGGTAATTGTATTGCCGCCCCGTCGGACCCAACCCGACGCCGCTGACTCCCAAGGGATTTTGGAGGTTCAGGGAGCTGAAGATGTTCTCCATGGTGGCGGTTGCGCCGCTGGCGAGAGGGATGGGTGTATCGAAGTTCGTCGTGGGGCTGTTGAGTGTGTATTGGAAGGGATAATTGGTTCCCAAGGTTCCGCCATACCCTACCGAGTCAAAGGAGCCGTACTGAATACTGTAGCCGCCTCGCACCACGATTCTCGGCCGGATGCGGTACGCAAAGCCAAGGTGAGGTCCGAAGTTGTGCTTTTGCGCCCCATCGACGGAGAGGCCCGGCGAGCACACGATCTGAACGTTGTAGCCCTGCAAAAGGGTATTGAAGGCCGCAGAACGCGGGACCGCACAGCCTTCCGTAGGCATGACGTAAATGCCGGAGTCGCCATTTCCCCCGTTCATAACGAAGTTGCCCTGCAATCCATAGGATTCCTGATAGGGGCCGAAGTACTCCCAGCGCAAGCCCAGATTCAAGGTAAGCGAGGGTGTGACTTTCCAGTTGTCCTGCGCGTAGAAAGCCAGGTAATTGGCGTTGTAATCGGTGCCCGCATAGTTCGAGCCGTTGTACCCGCTCATTCCCCCCAGATTGCTGATGCCGCCGGCGACCGTGGTGGCTTCAGGGAGCAGCAACATATCTGCGATGGCCACGTAAGTGTAGGAGGAAGAAACGTTGGGCACGCCCGAGTATTGTCCGTTCCATGTCAGGTTTCCGTGGCTGTAAGCGGGTTGCAGGATGTGGCCAATGATGCGGTCGTACTGCATGCCGGCCTTGAAGTCGTGACCACCCTTCACCCAGGTGAGATTGTCAGTAAACTCGTCGGCTCCCGTGGTTTGAATGGTGGGCTCAAACCGGCGACCTCCAAAGGCGCTCATCTGGCCCAGATTGAAGGTGGGAAGGCCGCCGTTGCCGGCAATCTGCGGAATTCCTTGAATGCCATAATCCGCGGGCAATCCCAACTCATTCAGTGTGGGGATGACGCGTGTGTTGTAATTATGATCGATGCCATAACGCGCTTCGTTGACCAGCGTCGGCGAGAACAGGTGCGTCTCGCTAAGTGCCAGGATGTAGGTGGGCTGAGTGGTGGCAAAATTGGTTTGCAGCGCGCTTCCCAGGACCGCGGAAAAGGGCTGAGAGGGCGTTGCCGTTTCGTCAAATCGGCTGAAAATACCGAAGATGGTGTCCTTCGAGCTCAGGCTGTGGTCGATTCGCAGGTCCCATTGGTTGATGTACGTCCATGATGGGACGTCAGCAAAATAGTCATTGATCAGACCGGAGTTGGTGGGAGTGGGGAGGAGTTGTAGAATTTTCACGGCATTGGGATCAATGCGCGTAGCGGGAATCATGTTGAGCTGCGACTCGATGGCGGAGGTGGTGAAGTTGGTCACACCCACCAGGCTGCCCGAATAGAACGGATCGCGCACGTATGCCGTGGCCGTGGTGCTGGGATTGGTGAGCCCGGTCACGGGGTCCGTAGCCCCCGGTGCAATGGCGCGCGTGGTGGCCGGGTCCAGGACGGCGCCGAAGGGAAATTTACGGCCCAGCTCGTCAGTCACTGAGCCGCTGTTGCCAGTGATCAGACCCTGGAGATTGGTGAAGTTTGAGCTCTGCATCGTAGCGGTGGGGATTGTGTCGGTAAAGGAACTTGCTCCCTCCCCGACCGTGCGCTGAAAGTCAAAGAAGAAAAACGTTTTGTCCCTGCCGTCGTAATGACCGGGGATGTAAACCGGACCGCCCACCGTTCCGCCAAACTGGTTGAGTTTGTAAACGGGTTTGGTTACTCCATTCTTGTTCGAGAAGAAATCGTTGGCGTCGTATACCTCGTTGCGATTGTATTCCCAAAGGTCGCCATGAAGCTTGTTGGTACCGGACTTGAGGGCAACGTTTACCACGGCACCGTTCGAGTGGCCGAACTCCGCGCTGTTATCGCCGCCTTGAAATTTGAATTCCTCAATGGCGTCGGGAACAGGCGAAATTGACAGGCCACCGAACACCTCCTCGTTGTTGTCGATTCCGTTCATGCGGAAGTCCACCTGCGCCTGGCTTTCGCCGTTGGCGTAAACCGACCCTCCCTGCAGAGTGGGGGTTATGGAGGACGAATAGTTGGCGTAGGTGCCGGGCTGAATGCTGGCCAGAGTGAGGAAGTTGCGCCCATTCAGCGGCAGGTCATTCACGTCGTTGGTAAGAATGGTAGCCCCGATGGAAGCGTCCTGTGCTTGCAGGAGCGGCGCCACGGAAGTGACGGTGACTTGTTGCGTTACCGCTCCCACCACCAGGGAGATATCCGCTGTCACGGTAGTCTGGACGTGCACCTCAAGGCCCGATTGCACGGAGGTCTTGAACCCTGAGGATTCCGCCTGAAGCGTGTAAACTCCGGGCAACACCTGAGGGAAAACATAGGTTCCCGTGGAAGTAGAGTTGGTAGTTTGGGTCACACCGGTCGCCTGATTGATCAGCTTGATTCGCGCGCCCGGAACAACCGCCCCGGCAGGGTCCTTGACCGTACCCACGACGCTGCCCATATCAATTTGCGCGAGAAGCGACGCGGGCACAAATACGAGCAAGAGTAGAACACCAAGAATGGTAATCTGCTGACATCGGGACGCCCTGAGAGGAGGGCGCACGTCCTTCATTTCTGAGCTCATTGGCTCCTCCTGTTTCGCGGCACGGGGGATGGCCTGGACCGTAAACTCCGGCTTGCTCCCTCGCTCCAAAACCCCCAAGGCCCGACTGTTCGCAAGTGCGCTGCCATTCTGCGGCGCAAAAATCAGCACTACTTCTTTCTATCCAGAAACCATGGTGGCAATACGCCTCGACCCGCCAATCGTAACTAGGATCCTCCGACCTTGTCGCCAAGATTGTGGTATCTGATATCTTCGATGCACGACTGGCTCAGCCTCCCGGCTGGCAATCGAGTGGTTAATGGAAAAGGGCAGATGGCAAAGGCTTCGTGGTCCCAAAAGCGTGGGTGGTAGAGCAGCCCCCTTTGTTTGACAACAGCCCAAAGCGCCCAGAGCCTCTTGCCAAAGCTACAACTCCACCGGCGCCGAGAATACGTCCCACGTGACCGCGTGTCAAGTGAAAAATATAATCGTTTAGAAAACGATGTATGCACACCTGAAGGATGGGTGGTGAGGTTCCGAAGACTGCCGCTGCAGGGCTTAATCCTGCCAAAGGGCAATCAAACCTGAGTGTGCCCAACGCTGGCGCGGGTTCAGGCAGATTTTGTACGAATCAAGACGCAGTTTGCGTCACGTCCAGCTCATTAGGAGAAGGTATATTGGGCGGTGGGGCAGTCGAGTTGCGCAGCCTCAATTCAGGTTGCAAAACGATTTTCTGATCCTCCAAAACCCTCCCTTCGCTGCCCGCCGCGATGCGCTCCAAAAGCATTTCCATGGCTTTGGCGCCGATGGCCGCGGTGGGCTGGGCAACGGTGGTTATGGCTGGACGAAAGCCCTCGTTCCAGGGGAAATCATCGAAGCCGACGATACTGATGTTCTCCGGGCATGGCAGACCTACGCGCTCAACAGCCCGGAAGCATCCCAGCAGAAGATTATTGCTGGTGCAAAAGATCGCCGTAGGGAGCCTGGGCGAAGCCAGCAGCCCCAGGCTGAATTCGTACGCCGCCTGGACGCTCAACCCGCTCAAGCCGCAATACTCGTCGCGAACCGGCAGGCCAGATTCCAGCATGGCCTGGCGAAAACCCTCCAGGCGGCGGGCGTGCGTGGATCGTTGAATACTCCCGGCCAGAATGGCAATGGAGCGATGTCCCAGCTCGATTAAGTGGCGGGTAGCCTGAAAGGCCGCCAAATGATTGTCTGTCTCCACAGAGCTTCCGTGGAATCCCGTTGGCACGCGGTCGAAGAACACCAGGGGAAATCGCCGCCTGATCAGGCGGTCATAAGCCGCAAAGGAATCGCAGGAGGCGAGCAGAACGGCGGCCACTCGGTGCGAAAACAGCATGTCCAGGTGGCGCTGCTCCAGCGCAGGGTCATCGTTGGAGTTGCAGAGGAAGAAGGAATACCCCGCGCGTGAAGCCACGTCATCCGCCGCAGCCACAACCTGCGTGTAGAAGGGATTCGCCAGGTCGGGAATAATGACGCCCACGACGCGGGATTTCCCCGTGCGCAGGAACCGCGCATTCTGGTCCGCATGGTAATCCAAGGCCGCCATCGCCTCGCGTACCTTCTGCGTGCGATGCGGGCTGACCACCTTGGTTCCATTCACCACAGCCGAAACCGTGGCGACGGAAACCCCCGCAAGCCGCGCGACGTCATTGATGGTCGGCTTCTTCCACCCGTGGCTCATTAGCGCGCATTATACAAAGAAAACGATGTGGATACACCTAAAATGCAGCTTTTACTGTTGCAGCCATAAAGTCCCATTGCAAGGCTGTACACGATTTCTAAACGATTTTCCATTGACTCCTAGCGCCGCTGGTGAGAGGCTGGAGGGCACCAATCGCTGAAGACTGACATCTAATATATTCGGATGTTCGCAGCGCCAACCTTGGAATCCCCAAGCTGCTGCCTGGTGCTGCCAGAGTGAGACGCCATGACGAACGAAAGAAGCCGGCTTTCCCGCCAGTCCACCTGTTAGGAGGGAAGAATCCATGAAGCGAGGAGTCAAGTGGCACTCACCCAGAAGGGCTCGGTGGCCCTCCACAATCGTCCTTCTTTTACTCGCGCTCACACTCGGGCTTCAGACCGCAGCCGCCGCGGAACAGAAGACCTACGAGCTACGCGGCCCGGGAAAACAAGCGCCCTCCGTAGTCCTGACCCCCACAATTTTCTACGTCGGAAAGCCCGGAGCGCTTGAAGAGATTGTCGAAGCATCAATCACGCTGCATCAAAAACTTCGCGCCGGCCAGTGCACACTGTCCATCGGAAAGGAGAGCGTCGAGCAGGGCCTTGTGCCCCAAGGCGACGCTGGAACGCAGAAGGTTGAGCTGAACCTTCAGGAATTTGGCCCCGCCACCAGTGCCCTGCTGACGCTGAAGCTGGACGGCAAAACCTTCAAGACCCGCGTGACGCTCGACCCCCAGCGCAAGTGGACAATTTTCGTCGTGCCCCACGCGCACCTCGATATCGGCTATACCGATTACCAGGCGCGCGTGGCGGAGGTGCAAAATCGTAATATCGATAAACTGCTCGCCGAGATCGCACAATTCCCCGACATGCGCATCTCCCTGGACGGCTCCTGGATCGTGCGGAATTACCTCGCCTCGCGAACCGAAGCAGACCAGAAAGATTTTCTTAACCTGGCTCGCGAAGCAAAGATCGGCGTGCCCGCGCAGTACGTCAACGAACTGACCGGCTACGCCACACTGGAAGAGCTGATTGAATCCACCGCATATTCACGACGCTTGCACCGGCAATACGGGATTCCCTTTGATTACGCCAACATCACGGATGTCCCCTCCTACACCTGGTCCTACGCCTCAATCCTGAATTCGCTGGGGATTCATTATTTCGCCGCGGGCTCCAACAACGATCGCGGGCCGATTCTGATTATTGGTAAATGGAATGAGGTTTCGCCCTACTGGTGGCAGGGGCCCGACGGGCAAAAGGTGCTGATGGCCTATTCCCGCGGCTACGGCCAGCTTGGTGTGCTTTGTGGCAGGCCTTTCAAGGCCGAAAAGTGCCGCGAGTCGCTGCCCAAATTCATGGATACCTTCAGCTCGCCGGCTTACAAGCCGGACGCCGTGCTGGTGTTCGGCAGCCAATTTGAAAATACCGACCTGGTTCCAGGCGAGCCGGAGTTGATCACGCAGTGGAATGCCCAATACGCCTATCCCAAAATGGTCTCGGCGGTTTTCCCTGATTATTTCCGATACATCGACCAGCAATTCGGATCGGAGCTGCCCACGGTGACGGGTGGCGGTGGGGGCTACTGGGAAGATGACATGAGCACCGACGCCCGCTCCACCATCCTTGATCGCGAGACGCAGCAGCGGGCGCTCTCCGCGCAGAAACTCTCCACCTTGCTGACTTATGGTGACAAGAACTGGGTTGGGCCGGCGGAAACCCTGCGCAGCATGTGGGCGAATCTGGTGATGTATGCCGAGCACACTTTTTCATGGGGAGGAAGTTACACCCATCCCACGGCACAAGAGACCGTAGACCAGCTCAAAGTGAAAAACCAGTTTGCCACTGACAGCCGCGCGGAAGCGCGCGCCGTACTTGACCAATCGCTCGAGGAATTGCAATACCAGGTTCATCTTCAGCCGCCTTTCCTGCTGGTCTTCAATTCGCTAAACTGGCCGCGCAGCGGATTTGTCCACCTCGACCTTTTTGATAACCGCAGGATTGTTGAATATCCTAGCGGCGCGCCCGTGCCAGTGGAAGTGGTGAGCCGCGACGATCCCGCTTTCGCCCACGTGCGCTTTATGGCGGAAGACGTGCCCGCCATGGGGTACAAGTGTTATCGCCTCGAACCGGTCCAGCGCGCGGAGCGTCCGCTGCCGGAAGCCCTTCTCGCCGCCAACGGCATCGAAAATCAATTCTATCGCGTGGAAGTGGACCCAGCCACTGGAGTCATCAAAAGCATATTCGATAAGGAACTGCAACGGGAGTTGGTGGACAAATCCAGTCCCTACGGGCTTGACCAATACCTTTACGTCGCAGGCGGAGATGAAGCGCCGCGCACCCAAATCGTGTTTTCGGATTTCACCGCGCCGCTGGCCAAACTCGCCGTCACTCCCGCGGAGAGCTCCCACGTGAGCCGCATCGTGAAGACTCCCTATGGCGAGATCATGACGCTCGAAGGCAGCGGCCTGTACGCGCCCACACTCGAAACCAAGATTATTCTGTTTGACCACCAGAAAAAAATCGAGTTCATCAACCGCCTGCACAAAGAAGCGGTGCCGCACAAAGAGGCCGTCTACTTTGCGTTCCCCTTCGCCGTTCCCGATCCCGACTTCAGTTATGAAATTCAAAACGGCTGGGTGGACCCGATGCACGATTTAATGAAGGGCGCTTGCCTGGAATGGTTCACCGCGCAGCATTGGGTGAGGGTGGCGGGAAACGGCGTCGCCGTGGGCCTGGTGCCAGTTGATGCCCCGCTCGTTTCGCTGGGCGACATCAACCGCGGCGTTTGGCCGCGCGAATTCACGCCCAAAACCGCCGGAGTGTTTTCCTACGTGATGAACAATTACTGGCACACCAACACGCAGCGTATTCAGGAGGGCGATTACACGTTTCGATACGTACTGACCAGCGGGCAGGAATTGGCGCCGGTAGCACTGGCGCGCCTGGGCCGCGACGAAATGACGCCGCTCGAAGTCGGGGAGTCGGTGGCCAACGACAAATTCGGCGATCCGCAGACGCCGCTTTCCCCGGAACCTTCCAGCTTCCTCAGCGTGGATAATCCCAACCTGGTGGTGGTGAACTGGAAGGTTGCCGACGACCAGCAGGGCACCATCCTGCGGCTTCTGGAAATGGGTGGTACGCAAGGCACGGCAAAGTTGGAATTCCCGTTATTCCGCCTGAAACACGCCTGGCTGGACAACGCCGCGGAGGACAATCTGAAAGACCTGGAGGTGAGTCCACACTCGGTGGATGTTTCCTTCAAGCCGCATGAGATTCTCACCGTGCGAATCGAGGCTGCGGGGGCCGCACAGTAATGACAATGACGAGACATTTCTCTGTCCCCGTACTGCTGGTGTTCGGGTGGCTTGGCGGTGCAAATTATGCCCACGCGCAAGCAACAATCACTATCACCGTGGACACCACGACCCACGGCGCAGAGATTCCATCCGACTTTGCCGGCCTGGGGTTTGAGACCAAGAGCGAAGTGGCGAACGAGTACGGAGTGCATGGAAACTTTTTCAGCCCGGCCAACACCCAGCTCATTACCCTGTTCCAAAACATGGGGTTGAAAAACATTCGCGTGGGTGGAGGCACCGTGGATGGCTCAGGCGAGCGCGAGCACTGCGTCACGCCCATACCCACACGCGCGGATATTGACAACCTTTTCGAATTTGCGCGGGCTGCGGGAGTCAGTGTTATTTACTCGTTCCGCCTGCTCAACCTCGCCGCCTGTGCCGATTCCAACCTGCCGGAGGAAGACGCACGCGCCGCGCAATACATCTGGCAAAAGTACCGCGCCAACCTGAACAGCTTCTCTATCGGGAATGAACCCGACGTGCGCCACTACCATACCGAACCTGGCCGCGAGGAGGACCCGGCGATCGTGGACACAACTCCGGGCGTCCCAGGATCCGGATATCCATCCTATTTGGCCGACTGGCGGCGATTTGCCCAGGCGATCCTCAAGCTGGTGCCCGAAGCAAAATTTTCCGGACCGGACACGGCCGCCACCAACACCGGCACCTATACGCCCAGCCCTTCCGACGGCGTTTCGTGGACGCAGAAGTTTGCCGAAGATGAAAAAAACACAGGAAACCTGAAGCTGGCTCTGCAACATTATTACGTCTGGGGGCACCCGGGAAGCACCACCGCGCAGGAGGCAATCGATAACATGCTTTCGAGGCCCTGGGTGGATGGCACAGAAGTGGGGATGCAGCCCGCCGGCCCCGGCCACACGGAGAAGTACACGCCCTATTTCTGGCTTTTCAGCCACAACCTGGAGCCGCTTGGTTCGGACCACGTCGCCTATCGCCTGACTGAGGCCAACGATTGCCTGCACGGAGTTGTGGGAGCCAGCGACGGCTACGCCTCCGCGTTGTGGGCGCTGGACTTTATGCACTGGTGGGCGGCGCACGGCATGGAGGGTGTGAATTTTCATAACAACCCTTGGCTGCCCACCGATACCGTGGTTCCCTTCCCCAATCCTTGCGCGCCCTCCGGCTGCGAGAACTACCACATCACTCCCAAGGGATACGGCATCAGGGCCTTCGCCCTGGGCAGTGACGGCTACGTGGAACCGGCCGCAATTTCCAACCCGCGGGGCATCAATCTGACCGCATATGCAGTGGGCGATTCACATCATGTCAGCGTGACCGTTATCAATAAAACGCATTCTTCCACTCACGATTCCACTGACGCGATGGTAACCATTCAGGCCAAGGGCTTTAAGGCGGCCGGCGCCGCCTACATGATGCTCACCGATGGCGAGCCCGGCAACGCTTCGCTCATGACGGCCACGTTGGGTGGGGCGGAAATCACCGACCACTCGCGCTGGGAGGGAAAATGGATTCCGCTGACCCCCGGCAAGGACGGCAGCCTTACGTTGACCGTCCCCGCCACTGCGGCTGCAGTGGTGAATATCCGCGCAGCGGCGAAGACTATACCGTAGTCGGCATCCGTCGGCTGACGGACCCGGTGAGCGGGCGCTACGTGCCGACCTGAAGCTCGGCGCTAATTCGGGCACGAAAAATTCGAAAGGTGACGCGAAATGGACAGGCGAACGTTCAACAAAATTGCGGGCTGGGCGGCGGTGGGGGCTTTGGCGGAGCGCAGCGATTTGAAGGGAGATCCACTAAGCGGCGTTTCGCCGGGCGCCGCGAGCGATTCGGAAGTCATTTTGCAAGACCAGGAACTTCTGGTGGCGTTTGATGCAACAAGCGGGGCGCTGACCCGCTTTGAGCGGCTGACGACTGAATGGAAAATCGAACAGCGGCCGGAGCTGGCAGCATCATTTCGCCTTCTGGCGCCCTTGCCGCATCGCCGAGACAATTTTGTTCTGGGCGAAAAGCAGCGCGGGGCAAAAATTGTGAAGGTCTCTGAGCACAAGGTCCAGCTCCAGTGGAAAAATCTGGTCAGCGAACACGGCGGCACGCTCCCCATTACTCTTGACGCCACCGTAACGCTCGAGGGAGGCCTGCTGACCTTCGAAGCGACGTTGCAAAATGACTCGCCGCTCACCATCGAAACCCTCGATTACCCCTGCTTCGGTGACGTTCACCCCCCCTTGCCCGATTCCCGGATGACCAGCGAGCATATGTGGTATGGCAACCTGGTGGGCGACGAGCTGTACCCTCACTTCCACAATGAAAAGGGCTATTGGGGCGTCAGGTTCCCTCTCAAGACCATCGACTCCAAGCAAAGCCTCTTCTGCCTGATTCAAGCCCCTGCGCAGGGGATCTATGTGGGAATGCACGATGCCAGTCAACCTTACCTTTTGCAGTTCACGTTCGAGCAGCACCCCGGGATTGTGGACTCGGTGGCTGAGGAAGTGCCGCCGGGGGCTGAAATTTCGGGAATTCCCGCGCACCTGAAGCTCCACACCTGTCATTTCGTTTTTACTCAGCCTCACACCACGAAGAAAATTGCACCCGTGGTGATGCGCCCTTATGACGGCGACTGGCATGCGGGCATAGATGTTTATAAACAGTGGCGCGCCACATGGTTCAAGCCGGCACATGTACCCAGTTGGACAGAGGACGTGCACTCCTGGCTGCAATTGCAGGTGAATACGCCGGAGGAGGACTACAGCATTCCTTACCGCGACCTGATGCCTTACATTGAGGAGTGCGCAAAGAACGGCGTGCGGGCGATTCAACTGGTGGGTTGGAATCGCGGCGGGCAGGATCGCGGCGACCCTTCACAGGACACTGACCCCGGGCTCGGGACGTGGCAGGAATTGCACGAGGCGATTGCGCGAGCCCAGGCCATGGGTGTGAAGATCATCCTGTTCGGCAAATTGAATTGGGCCGATTTGACCACCGAATGGTACAAAAAAGAGCTCTACAAGTACGAGTGCACGGACCCTTACGGAATCCCGTATCAGCACGGTGGCTACAGCTATCTCACGCCGACGCAGTTGGCGGGAATCAACACCCGGCGGCGCGCGGTGATGGATATGCTGTCTCCTGCCTACCGCGACCTTATCACCCGCGAGTTTGGGAAGCTGCTCGCCCTGGGCGCGGCGGGCTGGCTCTTTGATGAAGTGTGCCACCACGGGCCGGTGGAATATAACTTCAGTCCCAATCACGGCTACGCGCCGCCGGGATACATCTATAAGGGCGATTTGCCACTGGTCCGTCAACTGCGTGCCGCTGCCGACAAGGTGAATCCGGACTTTCTATTCTCCGGCGAGGCACCGCAGGACTGGCTGCTTCAGTACTACCCACTCTGCTACTTCCGCATCAACGCCGGTTCGCGGCCCGTGTGCCGGTACATTGATTCTCGCGCTCCGCTGATGGTGTCGGTGACGGGATTCGACGACCGCGAGAAGCTCAATATGCTGCTGCTCTATCGCTACATCATCAGCTATGAGCCCTACTACTTTAAAGGTCATCTGACTGATTTCCCGCTGACGCTCGCCTACGGGCAGAAAATCGATGCCCTGCGCGGCCGGTATAAGGATTGGTTATGGGATGCGGAATTCCACGACACGTTGGGGGCTGAGGTGAGCGCCGATGGGGCGCATCGCTACACGGTGTTCGTTGGCGTGGGTGGCAAGCGTGCCGTGGTGGTGGTGAACACCGAGCCGAAAAATGGAATTGCGGCGAGGGTGCGATTGCCCAATCCGGGCCGATTGGTGGCGGCAACACCTGAAGAGCCGGACGCTGTGCCCGCTCCTGCCGAATTGCAGATTCCCCCCCGCTCGGCAGCCGTGGTCATGGAACAGTAAACTCGTAGCTGCCCCAACGGCCGGCGCTGCAGCGCCGGAATTCGCATCAAGCCCTATTGCTTAAGAATTATCAAAATTGGGTAAGTACCGGTTTCGTTATCAACTAGAATGAATTTAACGTTGGAAACCACCATTCCATCGATAGGACCACCCGCTGTAAAGTTGATGGTCCCATTGGAATTCACGGCCCCCACGGAACTGGAGAAAGACGAATCCTCACTCTGCCCTCCTGGGCCCGAGTAGTCCGAGATACCGTTAGCACTGCCTGAGCTTGTCAACGACAGCGCCCCCACGCCAATGGTGTTGGATGCCGTCGAAGCATAGCTCACCACCAGCCCGTCGCCGAAGTAATACGATCCCGCCTCCGTGGTAAAGCTGAAGGGCCCGCTCGTCTGCGCTTCTATGTTGCCGAATCCCATGCTTGAGTCGGTTCCCAGCTCGAAAGCAGTATCGCTGGAGACGAAATAGAAAAGGGGTGCCCCGGTGCAATTTTCCCCGCTGAGTGTCATGCGGCCATTCGTCCCCATCGAGTAAGTGCAAGTCATCGATTGAGGAGTTTGCCAAGTCCCGCCTTTGTCCTGATAGAGATTGATCGTCAAGGAGCTGATTCCATCGCCATTCAGCAGGCCGAGCGTCACTTCCCCTTGCGAACTACTGTTCAGCGAAGTTTGGGAGAGGGCGATGTTGCCGCTGACGGAGCTTGCGCTGAAGCCCCCATTGGGGACGGTCTGCTGGACCAATTCGCCCTCGAGGTACTTGTTCGCCGCCAGATCCAGCAAATCTGAGGTCGAGACCATATAAACCGTTCCGCTGCCTTCACTGGTTGCGCCATTTTGCAAGCTATAGGTTCCCCGGCCATTGGAATCGAATGTCGAATACGTGCCTGTATAGCCCGTGTAAGGCATTGAGGGTCCGTTCCCCCCGTTCACAGTTCCGTCAACGTTCTCGTCCTCTTCCAGGTCGTTAAGTGAGCTGCTGCTATTGACATTAAAAGTGCCGGCGACGGCTACGGGCACGGACTCATACCCGCTCAGTCCGAATGCATAGCTGCTGCCGGTGGGCAGTCCGCCGCTGAAGTCGGCCGCGGTTTGTTGCTTCAGCACGCCGGTGGCGGAGAAATAGGTGCTGGAGCCGGGCGCATCCCATTCCACCAAACGGCCGCCTGTGGCAACGTTTGAAACCATCGTGCCGAGCGACAGGCGGACGTTGAACGTGCCGAAGCTCGTCGCCAGCGTCGCGCAGCCCAGGTTGTCGGAGCCCACGGAGTACGAGCTGCTGCCTGTGGTGATGGAGTAATTCCCCGACCCCAGGATGCCGTTGGTGTCAATTTCGCCGGCGGTGATGTGCCCGCTGCCGTCGGCAGTGAAGGATCCGATTACCCCCTGGTAGCCCAGGGAGTTAAACCCGGTCAGGCTGAAAGCGTACTGGCCGCTGAGGATTGCCTCATTCCCCGAATCCTGGCAGGCCTGCGCCTCCGGCGTGGTAACGGTGAGGCTGAGGGACTGCGTGTACGTCAAGTGCGTGGGGAGAGTGGAATCCGTGACCTTCACTGAAAACTGCGTCGTTCCGTTGGTCGTCGGAGTGCCGCTGATTTGACCTGAGGCGGGAGTGAGTGTCGCCCAAGTGGGAAATGAGCCCGAGGCAACGGTGTAGGTGTAAGGCGGTGTTCCCCCCACCGCAGACACGAACTGCGAATAAAAATTCCCTACCACGCCGGCAGAAAGCGATGTGGTGACAATGGACAGCGGCGCCGCGGTGATCTGGACCGTGAAGGCCTGGGAGGTGGACTGCACCGGCGAGGAGGAATCCGTCACCTGGAGCGTGAATGTGTAGCTGCCCTGCGCCTGGGGAGTTCCGGCAACGATATCCGTCGCGTTGTACGACGCTTGAATGAACACGCCGGGAGGCAGGTCTGAACCACTGAGGATGCTCCAGTGGAAGGGCCCGGTGCCGCCGGTGGTTTGCACGTTCTGGAGATACGGCACGTCCAACTCACCATCCGGCAACGACGTGGTCGTTATTGTCAACATAGACGTCACCGTAGGCGCGGTGATCGTGACCGTAATGGATGCCGATTGGGACACATCCGCGTTGCTTGTGGCGGTAAGTGTATAGCTGGCAGGCTGGGTCAGACGGTTCGGCGCGTTGAAGGTAAAGTTCGGATAGGCGCCCGTGATCGTTCCATACCCCAGGTTGGCGGTGACGCCGTTGATGGTCCAGGTGACCCCGGTGTTGTTGGTGTGAGTCACGGCGACCGTCAGCGCTAAAGTCGAACCTGCCTGCACGGTTTGCGGGCTGGACGGGGAGGTGATGGCAACCGTTACGCTATCGGCCAGGGTAGGTCCATACAGTTCGATGGTCGGGAAGCAAGTCGGCGAGCCGGAGCAATCGGTGTTATCGGTCGAGATGAAATGTGAGGTGTCCACTGCCACAGCAGCCACCGAGGTCGTCACGCCCTGAGTGAGCGTAATCACCCCGGTGCTGCTGATGTTGAGCCCGCTAAAGGGGTTTACCTCGTCGGTGTCCTCGCCGTAGGTGTTGATATCATCTTCAATCGAATCGCCCATGAGTGTGTTTCCCGCGCCGGCGGCAAGGCTTATCAAACTTTCTTCGGCCGCGGCGCTCTGGCTCAGGATTTCGGTGGTTCCGCCCGCGAAAGTGTTGGCCACGGAGTCCGCCGTGAATCCCCCGTTCGGCACGGTTTGAGGCAAAAAGTATCCTGCCGAGCTTCCAGCGTCGTTGTCCACCACCACCGCGGTGTTTGGAGCCCACAGGTAGAACATTCCACCGCACCCGGAAGAAGCTCCTCCATTTCCATTGGCTTCAAAGGTATAGGTGCAGCTCCCCGTGGTGCCATTGTTAACCCAGGTGCCGCCCACATTTTTATAATCGGCATTAAGGGTCAATGTGCCGACGCCATCGGCGCTGACCAGTGCAAATTCAATCGACCCAGTGGTAGAACTGCTCAGGCCATTGACGTAGTAAACGCCCGTGCCGCTCAACGAACCCTGACCATAAGTGCCCGGGCTCTGCTGCTGGAAGGTTTGACCGGCAAGGACCGCCGCGTCGGAGCTGTTGATGCTGTTGGTGATCTCCACCGTTCCGGTAGCGGCCGTCGAGGTCAGATAACCGGTCAAGTTCGTGAGGCCAACGGACTCCGTAAAGCGGCCGTACTGATCAACCCCGGTGTAGGAGCCGGTGAGTCCGGTGACCGGACTGCCGGGAGCCACACCTTCGTCGTTGCAATACTGCTCGCCGGCTGCAATCGTCCCCGCGCCGCCTGTGGTGGGTGTATCCGTCTTAACACCTACGCAAGCCATCCGTCCGCCATTGCCAGTGGTGTCCCAACCCGTCGTCAGGTGGACGTAGTTTCCGCTCAGGGTGCTGAAACTTGTTGCCGTGGCCGTGGTGGAAGTAGTCTGCTGGAAGAGCTGGCCGGAAGCAATAAATGCATTGCCGTTTGCCGCGTCGAATTCGATGATTTGGCCCTGCGCCGCAGTGGCGGGAGTGCCCGAAATCGAACTCAGAACAAAACGCCAGGTGAAACTTCCTCCGCCCGTAGCCTTGAACGTGATGCACCCGCGGTTGTCCTGCCCCACTGTGTAGGTGCCGCCGGTGGTGAGGGTCACGGGGCCGGTAGTGGAGGAGCCGAGTACGCCATTGCGGTCAAACTCTCCACTGACGACGTTACCCGCGCCATCGGCCACAAACGACCCTACGCGGGTGAAGAACCCGGTGTTATGGAATCCGATCTCGTTGAAGGCGTATTGACCTTCCAGGACGGACTCATTCCCCGATTCGCAAACCGTGGATTCGGCAGAATCAACATTAAGGTTAATGGCCGTGGTGAACTGATTGCCCTGCGAGTCGGTCACCTTGACGTTGAAGGTAAAGGAGCCAACACAGGTGTTCACCGGATTGCCCACCAACCAGCCGTTGCCGGATTCCGAGAGGCATCCCGGAAACTCCTGGCCGGTTGCGAGCGCAAGGCTCCAGTTGAAGATCTCCGTCCCCCCAACGGCCGCCAACTGATATTCATAGGGAACTCCTACGGTCGCATCCGGGGGGAAGGTGTTTAGGATTGATATCGGGGAAAGTCCCTGGCTGCTGAGCGATGCGGATTGGTGGCTGTTGGAAACGCCGCCGGCATTGTCCGTAAATAGCAGGTCAGCGGAGCGGGTTCCCGTTCCCTGGGGCTTGAAGGTGAGCGTCACGGTGCAACTGTTGGAGCCGGCCGCCGAACTTAGTGTGCTCCCACAGGTATTGCTGGTGATGCTGAAATCACCGGAATCCGGGCCTGTCACCTGGACGGGCACAAGACTCAGCGGGGCAGTTCCGTCGTTGGTCAGCGTTTCGCTCATACTGGGGCTGGTGTTCCCCGTGATTTCACTTTCAAATACCAAGCTGCTGGAACCCAGTGAAGCCTGGGGAATGGCACTGACCACGATCAAAGAAGTCGAGCCGCTGACCGGGTTGGTCGGATGGGGAACGCTCGGAACGCCAATCCCCGGGGCCGGAGCGGGTGTCGCAACCGCCATGGTGGCGGTAATGATCGTCGTGCCCGCCCCTATGCCGGTCGCTACCCCCGAGGTGCTGACCGATGCAGCACTCGGATTTAAGGATGACCAAAGGACAGAGGCCGTCAGATTTTCGCTTGGCCCGCCGGCAAAATAGCCTGTGGCCGTGAACTGTTGCGTCTGCCCCGTGTTCAGTGTGGAATTCGCCGGGGTCACTACAATTGATGAAAGCGCATTGAGGTTGCCGGTTCCAGTAAGGGGAACCTGGACCGGACCGTTCGAAACGCTGACCGCCTGGGTGAGCGTGCCCGTGCGTGTTCCCACTGCGCTTGGCTTGAAGGTCACGGCGATAGAGCAGCTCTTGCCCGCGCCCAATGCCGTGCCGCATGTGCTGCCGGAGACGGCAAAGTCTCCGCTGGCCGATGGCGGACTGAAGGCGATTGATTCATTCGAACGGTTCGTTAGGGTCACACTCTGCGCGAGGCTGGTCACTCCCACCGTATAGCTGGCGAAACTCAGGTTCACCGGCGATAGGGTCAGGGGTGCGATCATTGCGGCGGACAGTCCAAGAGGTGAAAGACGGCCGGCTTCCACCGGGCGCGTGGCCGCCAAGTCCCTTCGTTGAACCGGGAGCGCATCTTGCGTCGTCGCTCCGGCGCTGCTGCCGAGCATAATGTTGCCGCCACCCGCAGCAAGCTCAGTTGCGCCAATGCCCTCCCCTGTCAAGGCGATAGTGAGGGGATCGGCCTGCTCACTTTCCACGATTGTGAGCTTGGCAGATCGCGAGCCGGGCCCTGAAGGCGTGAAGGTCACGGTGATTTGGCAATTCGCACCTCCATCGAGCGTCTTGGGCGCTAGCGGGCAGTTGCCTGCCACAGTGAAATCGCTGGCAGCCGCGCCGCCAATCGAGATGCTGCGAATGGTCAACGCTTCGGTCTCCGCACTCTTGATTGTTAAGCTTTGCGGGTTGCTTGCTTGACCGATAATCTGATTGCCGAACGACAACGCGGAAGGATTTGGAGCGCTTTGACAAACCGCCGTGCAGGCGACGATGAGGAAGGGCAATGAGAGAAGTGCGACAGGGAGAGGAATGAGCCTCACCTTTTTTTCAACTCTTTGAAATTTCCTGTCGAAATATAAGGAAGGTCCTGCAGAGATGTATGAAATCATCGCGGTACTCCCCCTTTGTGGGCTCGGCCGGATTCGACGCCGGAGAATGGGCGGGACACTCGCACCGCTGCCAATGAGCTATGGCCCGTCGTCAAATCAATTCTTAATTCGGACGACCTGCTTCCTGTTAATCAAAGTTACTTGGTTATGGACCCTGCAAAAGCGGCGAGGGACGCCGCCCGAAGGCCGCGCGAATCGTACCGAATCAACTTGGACTTTGTCAAGCCACTTAAACAGACGGTAATGTCTTTCCTTGAAATTATGTGCCGCAGGCGTCCCCACCCACGGTGTCGCATTTTGAATTTCGGACGTTGCACCCCAAAACGGCTTGGCGCAATCGACCGCATCGGCACTCCATGAGCGCACAACGTAAATGGTTTCCGTCGGCCGGCGGACGCTTCAACGCTCAACCTGAGACGCCACGGGGCCGTATGGACATTGAACTATTCAAGGGATATTCTGACGAGCGTGAAGAATCGTATGCCTCGCAGCAATTGTCGATGAATCTGGTGAGAAACCATGGCTAGTACTACAAGCAGTCTGCGATTGGCCGGCCGCATGA
>JASHTY010000019.1 GCA_030040315.1 Terriglobia bacterium
TCTTCCCGTGATCGATGTGCCCAATCGTCCCCACGTTCATGTGGGGCTTCGTGCGATCAAATTTTTCCTTGGCCATAGCTACATTGCCTCGTCCAGTGGTGGATTTGTGACCTCAAATCTCTGGAGCCGATGAGCGGAATTGAACCGCTGACCCCGTCCTTACCAAGGACGTGCTCTACCAACTGAGCTACATCGGCCTGGCCGCGCCGCCCGGCGCGTCGTTCGAAACTCGAAATCCGAAACTCGAAATTCGCCTCTCGCCGCTAAGCCCCGAGTTTCGAATTTCCAGTTTCGAATTTCGGCCTTCAATACTGGAGCGGGAGACGGGAATCGAACCCGCGACCAACAGCTTGGAAGGCTGTGACTCTACCACTGAGTTACTCCCGCCCGCTCTTACGAAACTCGAAATCCGAAAATCGAAATTCGCCACCGTTCCAGCCTTGCCGAGTTTCCAGTTTCGAATTTCGAGTTTCGCCGTTCCAATCATGGTGGACAGGGGAGGGTTCGAACCTCCGTAGACCACAGGGGTCGGCAGATTTACAGTCTGCTGCTTTTGACCGCTCAGCCACCTGTCCGGTAACGCTTCTCCCTACAGGTCTTGCGGCAAACGCACGCACAGTATTCTGCTCAGCCCCAGGACGCGAGTTCATTTGAGCCGAGTAGGTCGAGATCACGGTTGGGCACGGAGACAACTGCGTTCCCGCGCGTTGCAGAGTAATTCCAGATTAGGTAAATCCGCTCCCGAATCTTTGCCGACTGCCGCCCGCCTGCCAATTTTCCCCGCGGCCTGACTGCTCAAACTGGAGCTGGCGAAGGGATTCGAACCCCCGACCCTCTGATTACAAATCAGATGCTCTACCAGCTGAGCTACGCCAGCTGCCGCAAACTTATAATTATACTGATCGGCACTCAAATTGCAAGGGGGAGCAAAAAATTTTTCGAAGTTTCATTTGCTCCCTTTGGCCTGCCCAGGACAGGTCGGAAGAATCGTCCCTGATCCTCATCGCTGGACCTGCGTTCTCCCGGTAAAGATGGGTCATTATCTTTCCACGAAACGTAACGTCCAGCCGTGTTTTCACGGCATTCCTGCGCTGAAATGGTGGAATTACAGGCACATCGTCAGCAGGATTGACTGGCGCACAGCGAAGTTGTGCGTCGGTGATGTGGCACGTCGCGCTGAACCACCGGACTGCACCCTGCGCCAGCCCGCATGTCCGAACGAGGCACTAACTGCTTTGGTCTGTCTACCCTAATGGCTCAGAGCCAAAAAGGCTCGGTTCGACTATCCAGCAGGAGATGATTACTTCCGCGTCATCCGCAACTCAATCATCATCCGCTCCCCACCATTCTCATCGATCATGAAGTGGCGATGGATGAGGACGCGACCGTCATCCTCGAGATGCGCGCGAGCAACGGTCTTGCGTCCCGGATGCTCCGTGTCGAGGGGCGTGGTCCACAGCACGATATTTTTGCCGTCAAACGTACCATCACTCTGCCGGATCGACATCGTCGTCTGCCGCGAGTCGTACCATACCGTGGTGAAGCGATTGCTTTTGGAATCAAAGCCCGATATTCCGGTGCCAGTGCTCTTCGATCCGTCGGCATTGAAGAAGGTGAAATCCGACTGCAGGAACTTTCCGTCCTGAATCATGTACTGCTTGCAGGTGCCTTTGGTCACAATGGGATTTCCGTTCCTCGGGAAAAAGGTCTTCACCACGTCCCAGTCGCCCGCAAATTGCGCCAGCAGCTTTTGACCTGCCCCTGGAGCGTTCGGGGGCTCGTATTGATTGTGGGTTTGCTGTGCGACCGCTGCACTGGCCGCAAGCAGCAAAACAGTAATCCATTTCGGCGAGGTTCGCATGGCACGCGATGATACACGAAGATCGCGACCGTTGCACGCCGATAGGGCTTTTCCGGCAATGAAATTGACCAGTAAATATCGCGCTTGCGAACAGGCAACCTGGCCGTAATACGAAAACTTTTTCAATAAATAGTGTTAAGTTTTCACAACATTGAAAATCTGATTCACCATAAATTCGCAATTTCTTCGACATATTGTAAAATTTTTCGATAAAGAATGACATGCTCTTGAAGTTGCTGCATCTCGCATGTAAAGTGCGAGGCGCGGGGCTGAGGTATTGCGACAATTTGAAACCAAGGCTCGGCAGGTAGCCCGGTTGGCCGGTGCTGCGTTGGGGAAGCGTGGGTCAGGCATACGGAAAATCGTTCAACAGTTTTGGGTCAAGGCACAAAGGCCATTTGTTCTATAGATCCGCGAAGTCTCCCTTGTGACGCCGTATTCTCTCCGTTTCTTCGGACAGCGCATGGCGCACATGGGCGGGGTTCAGAAGGAGATAACTTATGAAGACCGCGATTTGGAAGCCCGGCACACTGGTATTGGTTTTGACCTTGGCGGGATTTTATCCGGGAGTGGGGCGCGCCCAGACGTTTTACGGTTCAATCGGGGGCATTGTGAAGGACAGTTCCGGATTGGCCGTACCCGGGGTTCACGTAACAGTCACGGACACCGCCACTCAGGTAACCACGGACTCGATTACCAACGGCGATGGCAATTACACAGTTTCGTTTCTAAAACCGAGCGTTTACCGTGTGGCATTCAACAAGCAGGGGTTTCGAGTCGACACGGAGGACAACATCCAGCTTGTGCTGAATCAGAAGGTCCGGCTTGACATTGAGCTTCAAGTCGGAAGCACCGCGCAAAACATTACGGTGACGGCGAAGGCGACGGAGTTGAACGAGGTTTCGGGCCAAACCACGGGTGAGGTGATGAATACCGACCTCGTGGAACTGCCGCAGCAGGTTGGCTCGCACGGCGGCAGCGCGCTTCAGATTGTCCCGATTTTTCCGGGGATGTCCGGTGCAAGCCCGAGTTACAGCGAGCCCGCCGACTACAGCATCGCCGGAGGCCTGAGTGCCAACATACCCATCATCACTGACGGCCTGCCCAGCAATCGCTATTCAAGCGGCGATATTTACGCCCTGGTTCCGACCAGCGAATCGACGGACGAAATCCAGGTTCTCATCACTCCCTTTTCCGCGCAGTACGGCAACACCGGCGGGGGAGTGATCCTGACCACCACCAAATCGGGCACCAACGTTCTGCACGGCAGCCTGTTTGAGATTCACAACGATCAGGCGCTCAACGCCCTGGATTTCTTTAGCACCACGTCCACGAGCAAGCCGGAAGCGATCTACAACTATTTCGGCGGAACTTTGGGCGGGCCGGTTTACATTCCGGGCCTGTGGAACGGGCGGAATCGCCACACTTATTTCTTTACCGACTGGGAGGACACCATTGATCTGGCCGGTAAGTCCGACAACACCGACGTGCCGACCGCACTTGAGTTGGAGGGCAACTTTACCGGACCGCCTCCCCAGGGCGGCGCAGCCTATACAATTTACAATCCTGCTACCACTACCGTTGTCGGCGGAAAAGTGGAGCGCACGGCGTTCAGCGGAAACATTATCCCCACAACGGATTTCGACTCCGTGGCCAAGAACGTGCTCTCCTACTTTCCCGCCCCCAATTGCGACCTGGGGACGTTTAACTACTGCGTCGCCCCGACGGGTTACCATTCGTATCTCTACAACACCGACCGGGTAGACGAAGAACTTACCGACAACGACCGGTTATGGTTCCGGTTCGCCCGTGACGGACCTTGGACAGGAGCGGTGGAGTACATACCCAACGCGGCAAACACCACCTTCCTGAACGGTTGGAGGGACTACCAGGGCGAGGGCACGTGGAATCACATCTTCTCACCCGCCATGGTCAACGAATTCCGCGTCGGCATCGTGGAGAACGATGCCTTCACCTTGCCGCCCGCTCAAAACGTTTCATCCCTGGATTTGCCTGGGGTTCCTTTGACCCAGTTTCCAGATATTAACGTGACCGGCCTGACGAGCCTGGGCGGCACGGGGTTCAATCGCGCCACTTGGCGTAACTGGAGCTGGAACGAAGATCTGGAGATTCAAAAAGGGCGCCACAGCCTTCACCTGGGAGGCCAGGCGGTGCGGTATATGTATAACAATTACACCCCGGGAGTGCTTTCCGGCACCTACGGATTTACCGGTACCTACACTTCGCTGCCGGGAACTGCGGACACGGGCTTGGGAATTGCCGATTTCGAGTTGGGGGATGTGAACAGCTCCAGCATAAGCACCACGAACTATACCTACCGGCAACGGATGAATTTGGCCTCGGCGTACGCTCAGGACGACTTTAAAGTTACCAGCAAACTGACGCTCAACTTCGGCCTGCGCTGGGAATTTGACGGTCCCTGGACGGAGGTTAACAATCAGTCGTACAGCTTTAATCCCAACCTGACCGATCCCACCACGGGCAAGCTGGGTGCGGTGGAATTTGCGGGTTTGGCAGGCGCGCCCCGCAGCTTTGTGCCCAACGATTATTGGGGGATGACGCCGCGCGCCGGCTTCGCCTATAAGCTGCCTCACAACACTGTGATTCGAGGCGGGTATGGCGTCTTTGAAATTCCCAATATGACCAACTATGAGCCCTACGGGCTGGTGTCCATTTACAGCCGGTCATGCAGTTATGCCGCGCCCAATAGCTACACTCCCGCCTTTCAGTTTGAGGACGGCATTTCACCCTGCGCCTTCAACATCAACGCCGCCGGCCAGCCCAACATCGTCAGCAGCCTAACCAAGCCCACTTCCAACGTGCAATGGCTGGCGCAGAATCCCGTGATTCCGTATTTGCAGGAGTGGAGTCTGGGAGTACAACATCAATTCGGCGGCTGGCTGGCGGAGATTGACTACGTTGGCAACCTGGGGCTGCACGAACTGGTCAGCCTCCCCATGAATCAGATTGTGCCCACCTCGGGATGTTGCAATGGCGTCTCCAACGCCCAGTCGTTGCGTCCCTTCCCGCAATTCCTGAACGTTACTAATCTCTCGCAGAGCGGGATATCCAATTATAGCGGGCTGTTGACGAAGCTTCAGCACTATTGGTCCCACGGTTACTCGACGATCTTCACCTACACTTGGGCAAAGAACATGGATAACATCGGTGCTCCCAATCGCTCCGATCTGGTTTCGATTCAGAATGTATACGACATCTCGGGGCAGTACGGAATCTCCATGTTGGATATTCCCCAGCGCTTTACCGCCGCCTACGTTTGGGACGTGCCCATCGGCTCAGGGGGAAAACTGGTGACCGGTGTTCCCGTGGTCAGCCAGGTAATCGGACATTGGAAGGTGACCGGCATCACCCAATTTCAAATCGGTTATCCCTACAATGTCTCACAGACGAACACCGACGGGCTGTTCAACCAGGCGCAATACTGCAACAAGGTCGGGAGCCCCTACCTTTCAAATCCCACGGTGGCTGAATGGTACAATCCCGCGGCGTTCCAGATCGCCCCACCCGACACTTTCGGGACCTGCCCGCGGGCATCGCTTTTCGGTCCCGGCCTGAACGATTGGCAGAACTCCGTCTCGCGCACGTTCCCGATCAAAGAACGCTTCAACTTGCAGTTTCGAATCGATTTCTACAATACCTTCAACCATCCCTCGTTCGACAAGCTCAATACCAATATTTCTGTGGCGGGGGCAGGCGCGGCGACGGGAGACATCGGAGCACGCACTATTCAGCTCGACGCTCGTGTCTCGTTCTGAAGGATGGTCCTTAAGATGTGAAGCGACAGCTTTGTGGCTGCGTTGCGAAGGCTGGCGTACAGAACCAAGATGCTCTGAACCCTTATGCAGCGTGCTGAAATCGAATCAACGAGAATAGGCCAAAGGTTCAGCGCGGGCTTCCAGAGAGGTGGAATATGCCGGCCAAGAAACGCAGGAAAGCAAGTAATTCCAAGCCCAAGAAAAAAGCGAAAAAGACCCGGAGCGGTGTGTCAGCGGGCCTTAGCGCATCCAGTCGTGCAGCAAGTACGCCGCGGCGTTCCCCCAAAGCAGGTGCGGCGCCGGACTCAGGCGATTTGAAAGCGGATGGCAGTGACGCGGCCAGCGTGGCGGCGGAACTTGACGCCGAAGAGCGGCAAGCCCGCGCCGCCGGCCAGGCAGGAGGCCTGGAGAACCTGTCGGACGTGGAGGAAGCCGATTCTGAGAGCGTGGACGAACTTTTGGAAGAGGGAAACGCCTTTGAGGCCGGCATCATCAGCGGTGTAGAGAACGCTCCCGACGCCGACCGCGGGGAGGTGAAGACGAGGGAAGTCCCCGAAGATGATGTCCCGGAAGAGTATCAGGATGCCGAGGAGTAGTTTCGGTAAGCCATTCCCCATTGAAGCGAGGGTGCAGCAGCTCCCGCGCTCGCCTTTGCCTGGTCTTGCTGAGGGGCGACTCTAGCCTTTGCCATTTTCCCCGCGCCCGTCCATGTGGCGTAGTTAAAGCGCAGACTTTTCTCTGTTCAAGATTTGCGCCTGTTCATCTCACAAATTCCAGCTCAGGGCAGGGTTCACAGTACGAGCTAACCATTGACTCAACATGATGAGTCAAGTATGCCCGCGCCATGGCTGAACGACTGCAAGTCATCCTAAAGGATCCTGAATATCGCGAGATTAAGCGGGCTGCGCGTGTACGGAGAATATCCATCGCTGAATGGGTTCGTCAGGCTATTGGCAAAGCCCATCAGCAGGAACCTTCCAACGGACCCAGAAAAAAGCTCGCTGCAATCCGTGCTGCCGCGAAAGGTAATTATCCGACTGCCGGCCAGATCTTGCCCCCTTTGGCGTCCCAGTAAAAATCGAAGTAACCGGGGAAGCTCTGTGTGCCCGTGGTTTTTTCCGCAATGCTGGGGAGCGGCTTCGATGCGTCGGCGGAAGGGCCACGCTGCGCAAGGAGCGGCCGCGCGGAAATCATCAAAATGAACAGACTTGTGCAGACTATTCTGTTCAAGAGCCCCTCCGTTTGCGCCCCGGTAGTGGAAAAATGAATGGCCGTCGGTCCGGCGCAACTCGAGCGCGCTGGCAAAGCTGTCTAGCGCTTCCCGGCTCGCTCCTCGATCTCCAGCCGGTCTTTGAATTCCAGAATCAAGTCTTTGGTGGCTCTTGAGACGAACAAGCTTCCCCACTGCCGGCAGTCATCCCAGAAGCTTTCGCCCGTGCGCGGATCGACCACGTCCAGGTAGGTGATATCGACTTTCACGGGGCGTTTGTCGGGCCCGTCGCGCGTCACGTAGTCGCCCAGGTACGGATTCGCTGAGAGCAGCAAGATCAGGTCTGCCTTCTTGGCGTCCGGGACGATGTCAAACCTTCCCCAATCCGTCAAGGCCTCAAACGCCGCTAGCCATGCCGCCGCCATTCCCCTGGGGCACGCGTCGCAATCGATGTAAACGGACTTTGCCTGCGTAACCGCCGGCGGCAGGGCGCGAAATATATCCTCAACGAAGATGGTGCCGGTGTTTTCATCCAGGTTTCCAATGACGACGACATTTGCTCCTGCAAAGGCCTTCGGCTTCTTGTGACCAGTGAGTTGGTAGCTGGTGTTCTTTTCAGGGTTGGTCAGGACATAACTTGCGCCGCGCCTGGGATGGGTGACCGTGCAAGCAAGATCTGCCGGGCTCTTTTCCGAACTTGCACCGCTCTTGTCCGGTCCCAGGCAAACTTCGCCCTTGAAGATGTGCTCTCCCTGCGCGGCAAGGTTCAGGGAGACAAAGAAAATCGAGGCCGCGGCGGTGAGAAGGGCTCTTTTCACCCGGATGTCCCGAGGCGGCCGCGGAGGCGCACAGATGGGAGGCGCTGATGAGGGTAGAAAGTTATTCGCCCATCCTATGCGCTCGCCGGATCTCATTTGAGCTTCTCGATTTCGTCGAGCAGGCACTTTTCGAGGTCCGAAGCCGGTCTGCGGCCCTGAGTGGTGCTCTCCTGCCCGGGATCGAAAGCAACGCTGCCGCGCATGTGAATCCTGACAACTGCCAACTCCCTGCCGCTTGCGTCCTGAAAAACCAATTTCCCTTCCACCGTTCGGTTGTTGCGGCCTGTGCCAAAGTCCGCTATTCGTTTTGAGGCTCCGAGCCGGGAGAATTCATTCAATACAAAATGCGCATGAATGGAAGATGCGCCTTCCTGAAGGAGAGCATCCCTCAGCGCCGCGCGTAAATCGTATCGAACCAGCTCGGGAGCGACGGTGTCCCTGATCTTATCGGGTTGTTCCACGACCGTAGGGTCGACTTGAATCGTTTTGACATTCTGGAGCACGCCCGCCGGAAAACAGGGACCCGCCACCGTCATCAAAACCGTCAATGAGCAGGCGCAGAATATTCGCAGGGCTGTTTGTCCTTATTTGGTCGCCTTTTCCAGTTCTTCCGTGACTTGCTGAATCAGGGCCGCTTCGCCGTCCAGGATTTTGCCGATTTCAGCCAGCCCTTCGTCGGCTTCCTTCCACTTTTTCTGCTCGATTGCTTCTCGGGCAGCGGGAAGGGTCTTGACGCCGTAGCCCGTGTAGAATCCCGGCGCGTAGATCTGGTGCTGGAACCACGGTCTGCCGGGCAGGCCGTCGGCGCTGGTCAGTTTGCGCTCGCTGTCGATAAGGAGTTCGTTCACCTGCTCGAGCGATGCGTGGGCAAGGGCCGCGCCGCCGTTGGCGCGGGCTTTTTCCACCGCCTTCTGGTAACGCGTGGCGCTGCGGGTGAGTGCGTCCGCGGCGTTATCGAGTGGAGCGAAGTTCAGGTAGGGCGGCGGCTCCTCCTTGGAGGGCGGAACCAGCGGCTCCCTGGGGTTGCTGGTTGCGGTAAAAACGCCCTCATCGATTTCCAGGTTGCGCTCGCGAACCGCTTCCTGCTTGTCTTTCAGCAACTTTTTCAGTTCGTCATCGTAGGTGTGAATGGTTTCGGCCAAACCGGTGAAATCATAGGGCAGCAGGTCGGCATCGCCCAGGCGCATCATGGCCGATCCGGCGGTTTGCGCCAGTGCGCGGCCATACACAAAGTCCGTATCTCCAAAA
>JASHTY010000020.1 GCA_030040315.1 Terriglobia bacterium
TTTCGTCCGCTACCGCCTGACCGGGGGATTCGCCACGGACGTCTCCGACGCCTCCGGAACACTCCTGTTTGATGTCGCTCACCGCCGCTGGTCGCGCGAGATGCTCAGCGCGCTGGATATCGATGCGGCGATTCTGCCCAAGGCGTACGAGTCGCCGGAAATCACTGGTGAAATCACCCGAGAGGCGGCCGTGCTGACCGGCCTGAGCGCGGGAACTCCGGTGGTAGCGGGCGGAGGTGATCAAGCGGCGAGCGCCATCGGCAACGGTATCGTGTTGCCGGGGCTTACCTCCGCGACGCTTGGTACCTCCGGCGTGATTTTCACCTACACGGCGGCGCCCAAGCTTGATCCCCAGGGGCGAATCCACACCTTCTGCCACGCCGTTCCGGGCAAGTGGCACGTGATGGGCGTCACCCAGGGTGCGGGACTCTCACTCCGCTGGTTCCGCGATAACTTCGGACATGGCGAATCCTGGTACGCGCACCAGACCGGCGTTGATCCCTACGACTTGATCATCCACGAAGCGGAGAACGTCCGCCCCGGCAGCGAGGGCCTGTTGTGGCTGCCTTACCTGATGGGCGAGCGCACGCCGCATCTCGATTCGCAGGCGCGCGGCATGTGGTTCGGCCTGACGGCAGCGCACACGCGCGCCCACCTGATTCGTGCGATCCTGGAGGGCGTGGCGTTCAGCCTGCGCGATTCGCTAGAAATCTTCCAGGAGTTGGGAATCCCCGTTCAGCAGATTCGCGCCTCCGGCGGGGGCTCCCGCAGCTTCGTGTGGAGGCAGATTCAGGCGGACATCTACGGCAAGGAGCTTGTCACGCTGCGCACGTCGGAAGGCTCGGCCCTCGGCGCCGCGTTGCTGGCGGGTGTTGGCGCGAAGATTTACTCGTCCGTCGAAGAGTCGGCGCAAAAGGCCATTCAGGTGAAGGAATCGATGGCTCCGATCGCTGCCAACGTTGCGGCCTACGAGCGCTACTATGAGGTCTATCGCGGCCTTTACCCTGCGACGCGCGACCTCTCCCACAAACTGGCAAACCTGGGCTCGGGTGAAGCCTGAGCGCCCGGGCGATCACAAGGAACAGAATCCACTCGCGAGGTTAACCCCTTGAAGCGACCATTGCTCGCTGCGCTGGTTGTGCCCACCCTTCTTGCCGCGACGGCGGCGGCCCAGGATTTCTCCGTGCATCATGAAGTGACGCAATACAACGGATGGAATGTTTACAAATTGAGTAATGGCTTAGTGTCGCTCTACATCGCTCCTGAACTTGGCGGCCGGGCCATCCAGCTTCAGCTTGGGGACCAGGGCTACTTTTTCGTGAATAAGGATCTTGCCGGCAAGCACCTGCCGGAATCGCAGAACAACCTGCAGGCCGGCTGGGCGAACTACGGCGGCGACAAGGCCTGGCCCGGCCCTGAGGGCTGGATGAACGACGACCAGTGGGCAAGCGTGCCTTACTACATCCTCGACGGTGCGCGCTATGAAGCCGAAATTGCCGTAGACACGCCGGCGGAAGTGGCTATGCGGGTGACCAGCCCCAAAGACCCGCGCACCGGGACGCAATTCATCCGTACCTTTCATGTTTACGCGGGCACAACGCGCATCAAAGTCGACCAGGTAATGCGCAACATCAGCCGCCGGGAGATCCGCTGGGGCATCTGGCACCTGATTCAAAACGACGGTGCGGACGCGAACGATCCAACCAAGCCCAACCCCGAGCTTTACATGTACATTCCGCTCAACCCACATTCGAAATTTCCAGAGGGATATTACAAACCCTACGGCGATGCTCGCCACCCGAGCTACGAAGTGCTTCCCGGCGGCCGCATGTTGCGCGTTCACTACCTGTACTGGGTGTGCAAGGCGGCGGCGGATTCCAGCGCCGGATGGTATGCCGTGGTGAACGGGCAGAAGAACATCGGCCTGGTGGAGAATTTCAAGTATTTTCCCGACCAGGAATATCCCGACGGCGCCTCGGTTCAAACCTGGAACGACGGGCCGGGAACGATTTCGCGCGGGCCGTTCAATCAGACTCTTGAAAACGACGTGAAGAAGACGCCCTACTTCCTGGAGTCCGAGGGCATGAGCCCCTACGCCGACCTGTGGCCGGGCGAAGAATACTCTTACCCGGTTTACTGGTCGCTGGCGCGCGTGCCGAATCCCGTGGCCGGCGACCCGAGTTCGGGCGGAATCGCCAGCGAGCCTTTCTCCGCGGAACTTAATGGGGCGAGCGTCACGCTGAAGGGAACATTTGGTGTCTTTGCGCCGGGAAGCCTGCAGGCGGAGTTCTTCAGCGCCAAGGGTGAAGAATTGGGCCACGTCACCCTTCAATCCGTTGACCCGCGTGAGGTGGTGCGGCTCGATAAGACCGTTCCTTGTCCCGCCGAGGCGTTTCGGGTAAGCCTTTCCGCGCGCGATCGCGATGGTGAGAACCGTGGATTCCTGGGGAATTTCATCATACGGCCGAGGGAGAAGTAGGTGGCAGTTCGTACGTGAGAGGTGGGGGGAGGCAAAAACTATGGCAAAAGCGAAGCAGATCACCGCGTGGGTTGAGAGCAAACCGGGTGAACTTGGGCGAGTTGCCGAAGCGCTCGGAAAAGCCAAAATCAACATATCGGCGGTCACGTCCTGGAGCGCCGGAAGTGAAAGTCCTATTCATCTTGTTGTCGATAGCCCTGCAAAGGCCAAGAAGGTCCTTCTGGAACTCGGCGTGCGCGTGACGGAGGAGGAGGTTCTGCGCATCACCTTGCCGAATAAGCCGGGCGCGCTGGGCGACGTGGGCGCTCGATTAGGCGCAGGAAACAACAACATCGAATACGCCTACGCGACCAATCCCGAAGGCGGCAAGAAAGCGGATTTGATTTTGTCAGTTTCTGATGTAGTCGGAGCTTCCAAAGCGCTGCGCGGACTGTAAAGGGTAGGTGGCAGGTCGTAGGTAGTAGGTGGGGACACAGGGAGGGTGGGTACGATGCCGATTGAAAGGTTTGAGCAGCTTGAGGTTTGGCAAGCGGCTCATCAATTGGTTCTCCACGTCTAGAAGACAACTCCAGAGCTACCACGCGATCAGAGATTTGGACTGATTTCCCAGATGCAACGCTCAAGTGTGTCGGTTCCCGCGAACATTGTCGAGGGTTTCAAGCGCCGAGGTCGTGGCGACAAAGCACATTTTTACAATATTGCTCAGGGTTCTTTGGAGGAATTGCGATACTACTTCATCCTCTGCCGAGACTTGGGATACAAAATAGATTACGAATCGCTTGCAAGGCAAGCTGAGCAGATCGGCAGAATGCTGACCGGACTGATAAATGCTGTGCGGCCATAGCCAACCTCCTTCCCACCTACCACCTACACTCCAAACGGATATCGCCCCATTTCCAGCGCGCGGTCGGCGAGCTTTCTCTTCAATCCAATCGAATCCGGCGGAGTGCGCTTCAGGAATCTTCGCAGCACGGAGAGATTGGTGCGCAGCGCGTCACCTTCCGCAATTCGGGCAAGGCCGCGGCGCGCTTCGGATTCCAGGTGATCGGCGGCCTCGTTGATATAGGCGCGGGCGGCGGCAACCGCCACGCCGGCGGTATCCGCAGGCGCATTCGCCGATAATTTCAGCGTACGCAGCAGCACGCTTTCCATCGCGTAAACGTCCATCACCAGGTTGCTGATCACTCCCACCACTTCCTGTTCGTGTTCGAGCGCCTGCATATAACGCTGCACAGCACTCCCGGCAACCAGCAGCACTACTTTCTTCGCGCCCTGCACCAGCTTTGCCTCTCCGGCAAGCGGTGAGTCACTATCGCCCTCGTCCAGCGGCGACATTCCCAGAATCTCATCCGCAAGCTTCTGCGCCGCGGCAATGAGCGGCAACTGCCCTTTCATCGAACGCTTCATCAGCATATTGGTAATGAGCAGCCGGTTGATTTCGTTGGTGCCCTCGAAGATGCGATTGACGCGCTGATCGCGGTAAGCGCGCTCCACGCCATAACCCTGGCAGAAACCGTAGCCGCCGAAGATTTGCACCGCTTCGTCGGCCATAAAGTCCAGCATCTCCGTGCCCGTCACCTTCAAAATGGAACATTCGACGGCGTACTCCTCCAGTGCTTCGAGGATTTGCTTTGACGCTCCGGCCGCGCCCCGGTCGATTCCCTTGAGCACCGCGTCAATCATGCCGCTGGTGCGGTAAGACATGCTTTCGAGCGCGTAGATTTGCGCCACCATTTCGCCGAGCTTTTCTTTAATCATGCCGAAGTCGGCGATTTTTCCGCCAAAAGCATCTCGCTCCTTCGCCCACTTGAGCGCGTCGGCAAGTAGGTATTTGCACCCTCCCACGCAACCCGCACCCAAACGATGGCGGCCCATATTCAGAATGTTGAGGGCGATCAGGTGGCCCCTGCCGATTTCGCCCAGCACGTTTTCAACCGGTACCGGGACGTTTTCAAGATTGAGCGGCGTGGTGGATGAGCCTCGAATACCCATCTTGTGCTCTTCCGCCCCTGGTGAAACACCCGCAAAAGTGCGTTCGACAATAAATGCGGTAAATTTCTCTCCATCCACCCGCGCAAAGACCGTGTAAACATCTGCGATGCCGCCGTTGGTGACCCACATCTTGGTGCCATTCAGCAGGTAGTATTTGCCGTCGGGGGAAAGCGTGGCGCGCGTCTTACAGTGCAGAGCGTCGGAGGCGGAGGTCGCCTCACTTAAGCTGTAGGCGCCCACCCATTCGGCGCTGGCGAGTTTGGGCAGGTACTTGGCCTTCTGCTCTTCTGTTCCGAAAAACGTAATGGGCAGAATTCCGATGCCGGCCTGCGCGCCGATGGTGGTGGCCCAGGCGCCGTCGCGCGCCATTTCTTCCGCGACGAGTGTGGAAGAAATCTTGTCGATCTCGAGCCCGCCGAAGCGCTGCGGCACATCCGTGGAGCAAAAACCAAGCTCGGCGGCTTTCTTCAACAACTCGCGCAGCAGCCCGGGCTTCTTCTCCTCGATCTCGCTTAGGCGCGGCGCAATTTCCTTCTCAATGAATTCCTGCGCCGTCTGTGCGATCAGTCGATGCTCTTCCGTCAGGTCTTCAGGCGTGAACACCTCTTGCGGGGGGAGCGATTCGATCAGAAAGCTGCCGCCTTTGATCCGCTGCGCGGCGTCGGTCATAGCCTGTGCCATGTTGATCCACCTTTTCTCAATCGGGCCGCTCAAGCGCCGGCGGCAGGTTGCCAAAGCTCAATGCGATTGCCCTCGGGATCCATGATCCATGCAAATTTCCCGTAAGGGGCGTCTTCCCGGTGCGGATCGATTTCCACCCCCTCCTCCTTCAGAGCCGCCAGCAGGCCGTCGAGATCGGCGACGAGGAAGTTCATCATGAAACTCGAGTGACTGGGTTCGAAATACTTCGTTGTTTCGGGAAAGATGGACCACACTGTGCGGCCGTCTTTCGCGTGCTCGTGCATCTCGCGCCAAATGAAGGAAACGGCGCCTTCCGGCCCCTTCTTTAATCCCAGGTGCTTTTCATACCAGGCGTAAAGCGCCTTGGGGTCCTTGGCCTTGAAAAACAGCCCGCCGAATCCAATGATTCTATCCATGCCGTCTCTCCTTTGCGCGATCGATGAAATTGCATGCTCACTACAGGTTCTCAAAGATTCCCGCCGCACCCATTCCTCCGCCCACGCACATGGTGACCATACCATAGCGGGCGCTGCGGCGCTTCAACTCACCAAGCAGCGTGGCCGTGAGCTTCGCTCCCGTGCAGCCGAGCGGGTGGCCAAGTGCGATGGCGCCGCCGTTCACGTTGGTCTTTTCCTCGTCGAGCCCGGCGAGCTTGATGACGGTCAGCGCCTGCGCGGCGAAGGCTTCGTTCAACTCCACAACATCAATCTCCGCGAGCTTTAATGCCGCAAGCTTCAGCGCCTTGGGAATGGCATAAACCGGGCCTGCGCCCATCTCCTCCGGCGGGCAGCCGGCGGT
>JASHTY010000193.1 GCA_030040315.1 Terriglobia bacterium
CGGGATCAGTTTGCGCAGGACGCGGCGCAGAAGCTGGGGATCGACTCGGCGGTGCTGCGCGAGGAGCTGCGCCAGGCGGCGCTCAAGCGGCGGGAGCGGGTGGAGGCCAAGGCGGCCGCGCTCACGGAGGTGGAGCGGGTGCTGCTGCGGGCGCTGGCCGGGACCGACCCGGAAAATGCGCGGGCGCGGCGGCTGGCGGCCGATGCGATTGAGGGCCAACCGGTATGGTTTGAGCGCCTTGCGTCGTATGCGGCGCTGCAGGCGCTGGCTGGCCGCGGGGCGCGGGACCCGATGGAGGCGGTGGAAGACGAGGCGCAGCGCGGCCTGCTGGCCGGGGCGCTGCTGGGCGAGACGCGGCCACCGGAGCCGGCGGAGGTGGAAGGCGCGATCCAGGAGATTGAGGAGCGCTGGATCGAAAGCCGGCTCAGGGACGTGCGCGCGCAGATTGCGGAGGCCGAGCAGCGCGGAGATTTTGCGGAGCTGGCGGTGCTGACCCAGAAGAAGCTGGAGCTGGACCGGGAGCTGCGGAAGCTGCGCCAGAAGCGCCCTGAGTAGGCTTGGCACCTGCGCGGCTGTAGTTAGCGCCTGAAGCCACTGCGCTCAGCGCGGGGCGGAGGCGAGCACGAGCTTGTCGGGTGCGCCGGACTGCTGGGGCTCGCCAACATAAATTGCGCTGAGCTTGCCGTTGGCGGCGCAAGCCACCTCTCCAGGCTGCGGCCCGACCACGGTGAGCCTCCCGAGTATCTCTCCACTTCGCGGATTCACCTCGTAGAGGGATTCCTGCGGGTTTTCGACGATATGCGCTTCAGACATTGTCTTGGCTGATTCAGCGGACATGGTGCGGACCACCCAGTCGTCCTTCCCGCCCGAGCCAAGGATGCCTTGCAACTGCTCGCCGTTGGGCAGGTTGATGGAAACCTTCTCGACTTGACCGGAGGCCCGAATGTGATAGATCGAGGAGTTATCGATTCCGGGTGCGGCCATCAGGACGTCAGAGCCCCAGGGCGCGAGCTGCATTTCCCCAATGGAGAGAATCGCGGCGCGCCGGCGCGCTTTCTCTGCGGCGGGATTCGTCTCATCGCCGGCGGCCGCGTCGCCTGGTTTCGGGAACAAGTCGAGGTAACTCTTGAATTGCCCATCTGCGCCGAGCATGGCGGCCACGGGCCGGAATGATCTCCGATCCATCCCGAGGACGACGAAGCCCCCGGAGTCAAAGGCTGCGGCTTTGGTGACATCGAAGCTGAGATCCAAACGGATGAGCCGTGGATGGCCGCCGGCAGAGTCCGTGACGGAGAGGAAATACGTGGCGCCTGGATGCGCTTGCGCAGCCTGCTCGTCTGCGGGATGAGACGCACTGACGACGGCCACAAGGACGCCTTCTCCGGCGAAGAAGCCGGGCGAGTCGGCGCTCTTGAAGTCGGTCGGGACCGGCATTGGAATTCGCCTTACATCCGCGGTGGCCGAAACCTCGAAAAGATCAGGAATAGCGGAAACTACAGCGCCATCCTTTAAGACCAGCTCGCCCAGGTAAAGGTCGCCATCGCTTGAGCAGGTCGCGGGGTAGCCCAACACACCCGAATTGGGCAATCCGGGCAGCGCGACAGTCCCCGTCAACTCGATGCGGTGCTCGCGAATCGCCGCTTGCTGCGCTCCGGGGCTCTGAGCCGAGGCACACGCGACGGAGAATAGCTGCAGCAGGACTGCCGTGCGAGGAAGATGCCGAAGCATTTCTCAAAAACCTGCGGGAAGCAGGGGTCTCCTCGTGAGGATGCGATCATTGCCCTGATCCGGGGTGTGGGCCGGCGGCCGATAGAGAGCAAAATGGTGGTCGCAACCGAGTACTGCGATCTGGATCCCCTCACTGCTGAGGAGTTCGACGGATTGACGCGCCACCGGGTTTTTCGTCAGCACGTCATCGCAGCTGTCGCCGACCCACAGGTATACCTGCTGCCCGCAGCACTTATAGACAATTGCGTCGCACCCATAGGTCGCACCGGTACAGTCTGACGGTGGGATAGAGTATTGACCCATGCAGCCATGTGAGGAACAGTTTCCCACCTTCCCCGCGGTATCAGAGCGCTGGGCCCAGGACAATTTAGGCCCGAGCAAGAGGGTTGCGAACAGACTGGCGAACAAGATTTTCTTCGACGCCATGATCGACCTCCGGGGTGGAGGCCCGCGCAGGGGCGCGCCCTAACGAGGACACTGCCGGAAACAATGGATCGCGGGCAGATCTCAAGAGTAGCAAGCTCCAGGCGGTCAAAGTAACCAAAGGGACGGGCGGGCGGTGCGAGTTGCGTGCGGGTATAGCCGAAGTTGAGCAGCGCGGAGATTTTGCGGAGCTGGCGGTGCTGACCAAGAAGAAGCTGGAGCTGGACCGGGAGCTGCGGCGGCTGCACGCGGGATTCCAGGAGCGGAACAGCTGACCCGAAAGTGGCAGAACCTACTGTATTTCGAGAAACTTGCGTCGAAACGAGCCCCTCCGGCGTCTAATAAAATGAGGAGCGGGATCGGGCGCGGGATCGGGAACGGACGGGACCGGTTACGGAGCGGGTGGTGGAAACGGGACGTGCAGTGGGCTTTTGGCGATTTTCTTTTCGTGCCGGCGCCAAAGGCTGTGATACTCTTTTGATATCTCTGTAAGGATGCGCGCCCCTTTGCCCCACACATGAGCTGCGGCTCGCGGGCTAACCCAGGCGAAACCTGAAGCGCGGCCAT
>JASHTY010000194.1 GCA_030040315.1 Terriglobia bacterium
GTCATGAGTTTAGACCGAAACGCGGAAAAAACCGTTTTGACATTAGTGGGTTGGAATGTACTGTTTCTTTTCGCCATCGCGATTCTGAGCAGCTTGACTTCCTCTACGCTTTTTTTGCTTTGCGGACTTCCAACGCTGCTTTGCCTAAACTACATCTCATTACGCGGCAAACAACGCGCCAGTGGTTCGCCTCCCCCAAGCGAGGGGAGCGCTCCTCGTCGTAACTCATTTGGCCTTTACGTCGGCTCGGGATTTCAATTTGCAGGTGCTCTTATTTTTCTAATGCTCATACTCGGGGGAGCCCTTCCTTGGTCACTCTTGCCGCTGCTACTGATACCAGTCTTCCTGGGTTATTACTTTCTGCGGGCGGCTCGCGGTGAAGGCCAACAAAGAAGGGTGAGATAAAAGGGGTGAGGAAAAAGTTGCCAGGTACGCTTTTCCCCTCGGGGAAATACGGGGTGCGGTTGTCCCCTGGCGTGAGACAAACGGGAAACACGGGGACAGACCACACGTTATACAGGTTTTAGAGCACGGTTTGTGCAGCGGGGATAAAGAGCGGGGATAAAGGTCAGGTACGCTTTTCCCCTCAGCAATGGCGCGGTCCAATTAAACCGTACCTAACCTTTGTTCCCGCCTTGACCGCTACCCCCGCCTCTCCCTCCTTCAATACTCCAATGATCTGCTCCTCCGTAAAGCGGGAAATAAAGGTGTCAGGACCAGGACGCTTGGATCAAGAGTGTTCGACGGAATAAAGCCGTGCTGTGCGTCTTCGCGCCCTGGCGAGAGGTGTCTTTCTTATCGGGCGGCTTGAGGATACGGCAAAAAAGAGTAGACATTCTACACAACATAGTGTAGAGTGCCTACACTATGGCCAACAAGCAACCGTCGCGCATGGAACTTCTGCAAGGCACCCTGGACGTCCTGATCCTTCGCACGCTGCTCGCGGGCCCGCGCCACGGCCATGCCATCGCCAAGCACATCCAGCGCACCTCGGAAGATCTTCTGCAGGTTGAAACCGGCTCGCTCTATCCTGCCCTGCATCGCCTGGAAGCGCAGGGCTGGGTGACGGCGTCGTGGGAGCTTTCCGACAAGGGCAAGCGCGCCAGGTTCTATCGCCTGACGCCGCGCGGGCGCAAGCAGCTCGCGACGGAGCAATCCCAATGGACAGCGTTCTCCCGCGCCATGGGGCTGATCCTCAACCCGGCGGATCAGGAGGCAAAATGACCACCTTTTTCCGAAAGTTGAGATGGCTCACGCAGCGACGAAGCAGGGAAGAACAACTCTCCGAAGAATTGCGCTTCCACGTGGATGAGGAAGCACAGGAACTACGCAAAACCGGCATGACCGAAGACGAAGCCCGCTGGGCGGCGCATCGAGGAATTGGGAACGTGACCCTCGTGAAGGAAGACACGCGCGCGGCCTGGGGCTGGACGATGCTCGAACAATTTCTTCAAGACATTCGATACGCGGTGCGGACGATTCTTCGCAACCCCGGATTTACGCTTGTCGCGGCGCTCACGCTGGCATTGGGCATCGGCGCCAACACGGCAATCTTCAGCTTTCTCGACGCCCTGATGATGCGCTCCCTGCCGGTGGCTGATCCAGCTTCGCTCGTGGTATTGAATTGGCACATGACGGGCAAGAAGAGGGTCCTGTACTCTCCAATCCACGGTGAGAGTGGCTGGTTTTACGACGATCCTAAAACCGGGATCACATCCCCGATTTTTCCCTACCCGGCATTTGAGCTGCTGCGGAAATCCAACGATGTGCTTTCCGTTTTGTTCGCGTACTGTCCGACCGGGAAATTAAATTTCGTCGCGCATGGTCAGGCCGATCTGCTCGAGGGCGAATACGTTTCGGGCGATTATTTCTCAGGATTGGGCGTCGCGCCGGCGGCGGGGCGAGTGATTTTCAGCGACGACGACCGCACCGGAGCGCCGGCCGTGGTGGTTCTAAGCTACACACTAGCGCGCAGCTATTTTGGCGATGCGGCCAGCGCCGCCGGCCAGCCGGTGACAATCAACAACCTCCCCTTCACCGTGGTGGGAGTGGCCCCGCAGGAGTTCTTCGGGGTCGATCCTTCCAGCACGCCGGAATTTTATCTCCCCTTCCACACCCAGCCGTTGCTCAGCAGCGAACGGGGTGAAAAGCCCAATCCGTTCGATGACGACAACTACTATTGGACCGAAATGATGGGCCGCATGCGCCCGGGCGTTACCAAACCGCAAGTCCGGGCAGAGTTGGGATCGATTTTCGAGCGCTGGGTGGCCACGACCGCAACCAACGACGTCGAACGGAAGAATCTGCCGGACTTCCTGCTGAAAGATGGTGCAACCGGTCTCGACAATCTTCGCCGCACCTATTCCCAGCCCATGTACATTCTATGGGCGCTTGTCGGGCTGATTCTGGCGATCGCCTGCGCCAATATTGCCAACCTGCTGCTGGCGCGTACGACTGCTCGTCGGCGGGAGATCGCGGTGAGGCTCAGCATCGGGGCTGGTACGGGCCGGGTGATTCGCCAGTTGCTGACGGAGAGCTTGCTGCTGGCAGGAATTGGGGGCGCGGCAGGAATTCTGCTGGCCGTTTGGGCAGTTCGAGCCCTGCATTTGCTTCTGGCCAGTGGGCGCGATGGCTTTCCGCTGCAAGTGGACGTGAATTGGCAGGTGCTGGCTGCAGCCACTCTGCTGACCCTGCTCACGGGGATTTTGTTTGGCCTTGCGCCCGCTCTGCAAGGGGCGCGCGTGGACGTGCTACCCGCTCTGAAGGAGTCCCGGATTGGCGAGCATCGAGCGCGGCGACGCCATGGCTTCAGCCTGAGCCGAATATTGGTGGTCGGGCAGGTGGCACTCACATTGCTGCTGTTGGTAGCCGCAGGTTTGTTCGTGCGCACACTCGAAAACGCCCGGGCAATCGATTTGGGGTTCCGGCGGGAAAACCTTCTGGTGTTCAGTCTGGACGCTCGGCGGGCCGGTCATACCGATCCTGAGGTCATCAGGTTCTATGGCGACTTGCAAGAGCGCTTCGCGGCGATTCCCGGCGTAAGCAGCGTGGCGACGGCCAATTCTCCGCTGGTCGGCCACGGCGCGTGGGGCTGGCCGGTGGTTCCGCTCGGTAAGCCGCGGCCCGAGAAAGCGCCCACAGGTCATGGCTCGGGCTTTAGTTCCAGGGCCACTCACACCCTTGCCATCGGACCGGGATTTTTCTCCACCCTGCATATTCCTTTGCTTGCCGGGCGGGAGTTTCATGAGGGCGACAACTCGAAGTCACAACTCGTGGCGATCGTGAACGAGGCATGGGTTGAGGCGAACATGGAGGGCCAGAATCCACTCGGTCAGCAGCTTATAAGCTACGGGGAGAAGGGCGAAAATCAGGATCGCCAGTTGCAGGTTGTGGGCGTCGTAGCGAACTCGCGTTACGCCACGCTCGGCGGAAATTTTCCCGCCACCGTGTACCTGCCCTACACGCAGAAATTTAATTATCCGATTGCGGAGATGACCTACTTCCTGCGCACGGTGGGCGCCCCCCTGGCTTATGCCGGCACCGTGCGACAGATTGTGCGCCAGGCGGACGATCGAGTTCCGGTCACTGACCTGGGCGCGCAGGCCGACGTCATCGAGCAGAGACTAAGTCCGCAAATTCTTTTCGCACGGCTGTGCACGGGCTTCGCAGCCCTGGCGCTCGCGATTGCGTGCGTAGGCCTGTATGGATCCTTGTCGTATACCATCGCGCGACGCACGGGGGAAATGGGAATTCGCATGGCGCTCGGCGCTCAACGGCGAACCGTCTTGTTCATGGTACTCCGCAGCGTCCTGACCCTTGCGGTCGTCGGGCTTGCGGTCGGCATACCCGTTGCTCTCGCCACATCGAAGTTCATCGCTTCGCTCCTCTATCAGGTCAAGCCGAATGACCTGGGCTCATTGCAGGCTGCCGCAGCGATTCTCCTTGCGGCAGCACTCCTCGCCGGATTCTTCCCCGCCCGTCGTGCGTCGCAAATAGATCCCATGACCGCCATCCGGCATGAATAAGGGAAGCAAAGCTATCGCGCACACCCTCCATCTCGGCTGGCGCAGACATACCCTTCAATGTCTGCGGTTCTCAGAGGGCGAAGGCGGCTCGAATTTTGAGGAACGCAGACACAAATATCGTGTCTGCGCCAGCCCGCGAAGTATGAAACGGGGTG